>JBKJTS010000144.1:0-3685 GCA_046590885.1 Gammaproteobacteria bacterium | reverse complement strand
ATTACTCTGGCCGAACTTCGCTACGGAGTGGAATGTGACCAAGGCAGCCGCAAACGCAATGACGCCGCCCTGACGGCCCTCATCGAAGACATTAGAGTCGTGCCCTTCGGTGAAGAGTCTGCCCAGAGCTACGGCATGATCCGGGCAGCCACGCGGACACGCAAGCGTGATGCGCTCGACAAACTTATTGCGGCCCACGCGATAAGCCTCAATGTGACATTGGTTACGAACAATGAAGCTGACTTCAATGGTTATCCGGGATTGCGCGTGGAAAACTGGGTTTCACACTATTCACGGTAAAGGGAACGAGGGGGTAGAGTGAAAATGAGAGAGATGACTGGGAATAGGACTCCTGTGACAATAACCCTACCTTGGAGACCGTTCAAGGCGTTCTCGCAACTCTACGATGCCGTGCATGGGGCGCCTAATAATGGTAAATTATTGGTCACATCGAAATCCCGTGCCGGGGCCAATACGCGCGATCCGTTAATTCTTGCGCGATTGATTGCTGTGCGCCAGCACGGCGACGCGCTCGACGTGCGCTACCAGCGGGGCGTCCCCTATGGCCGCGATGTGTATGATGGCGATTGGGTGGTGCGCCCCGACGTGACGTCCGTACCCGGTGCGGCGTGGATGAAATCAGAAGGAAGTTGTTACTTTTGTGGCGAGAGGCTCCAGTTTTTCTCGCAATTGGCGCTGGGCCGTGGTTCTGATGATACGTCAGACGATACGAAAGTGTTCATGTGTAAACAATGCCACGCGGTCAAGGGACCGCGTGGCATTGAAGAGTTCCGCTTTCTGATGAGCATGAGAAATTTTCAGGCGCAACACGGAATTCGTTTCGAGTACGCCCAAGTCGAATTTTTACGCCAACGCGGAATTGTGCTCGATATCCCCCGCGTCGAGTTTTGGTTTGAGCGCGGCGATGACTCAATATCAACGTAGAGAGAACAATCGGATGGGGCCGATTAAAGTAATAACAGGGCTGAAGTTTGGCGTGAGCGTAGAGATTATCAATGTGGCTGACCCGGTTGCCTTGTCCGGCGCTAAATCTCGCCAAGAGGCTGATCACATATTGAAGGCTGCAAATAGCCTTGTACGCGTGAGAGTGAAATCTGCTGTCAAACCAATACAATACTACTAGCCATTTATTCTGACCATCGTGGGTAATTTTGAAATTTCACATCGGCGTAACAATCGCGTGATATTTAGATCCTGTTGGGACGTATGGCAACAGCAGGGAATATCGCAATGACCCGTGTAGGCGAGGAAAAACACCCGCATCACCATCAATCGGATAAGACACTCGGCGAATTAACAGCGTTGATCGACGAGTTAAGTGCATTACGCGAAGACATGGTCCGGTTGGAATTGGCGTTCTTTTCCGAACCGCGCGACATTCACCGCGATCGCATCGCCAGCGCACGAAATCTCGTACATTATCTCGCGCTGCGCCGCCATGATATTCGCGATCTGCAAAAGAAGCTGGCGCGCTTCGGGCTATCGTCGCTGGGGCGTGCCGAGTCACACGCGCTATCGGCCATTGATACCCTCCTTAAGGTGCTGCACCGATTGGTGGACTCCACTTCTCCCCTGGATTTCGACGAGCATCAGCCCGGCGGCGGGCCGGTCGCCGGAGATATTTTCTTACCTGCCCACACCGATACATTGCTGGGCGCGTCTCCGCAAGACCGGAAGGTGCGCATCATGGTGACCCTGCCCAGCGATGCCGCAGACGACTATGCAATGGTGCTGGCTTGGCTGAAAAGCGGCATGGATTGCGCGCGCATCAATTGTGCGCATGATGATGCGCTTATCTGGAAGCGGATGATCTCGAAAATACGCAAAGCCGAGCGCGAATCCGGGAAAAAATGCCGCATTCTGATGGATCTTGCCGGTCCGAAATTGCGCACCGGAGCGATTGAGGGTGGCACTCAAATTGTAAAATGGCATCCCACGCGTGACCGTCTAGGCCGTGTAACAATGCCTGCGTGTATCGGGCTGATCCCCCTCCCCCTAGACTTGGCGCATAATCAATTCAGTTGGACGGATGCCACGCTCCCCGTCCCACGGGATTGGCTGAAGCATCTCCAGAAAGGGGATGTCATAGAGTTCAGTGACGCGCGCGACAAAAAAAGGCAGTTGAAAATTGTCAAGAGTGGGCCAGATGCGTGTTACGCCGAGTGTAAAAAAACTGCCTACCTACTAGCCGGAACGTTACTAACGCTGCGACGCTTGGCGGAAAAAGGCCATAAATCCCGTCTGTCAGCTCGCTGTGCTGTTGGTGAATTACCCCGCACCAGCGCCTTTATCACCCTAAAAAAAGATGACCCACTCATCCTCACCCGCACTACCGTCCCAGGAAGCGCTGCTGAGCATGACGACCAAGGCAGGATGATAAGACCGGCCACCATTCCCTGTGCCCTACCGGAAGTATTTCGCGACGTACGCCAGGGCGAACGCATCTGGTTTGACGATGGAAAAATTGGTGGCGTAATCAAAGCGGTCAGCGAAGATCAGATCGAGGTGACGATTACCTATGCCAGTGAAGATGGCGATAAATTACGTGCTGAGAAAGGTATTAATTTTCCCGATAGTAAATTGAAGTTACCGGCGCTATCACCCGCAGATGTCGAAGACTTACAGTTTGTGGTAAAGCATGCGGATCTGGTGGGATTATCGTTCACGCAACATGCTCCCGATGTAATAGATCTGCAAGAATGGCTGTGCAAGCTCGACGCTCCACAGATAGGAATTGTCCTAAAGATTGAAACCTCGCGCGCCTTTCAGCAACTTCCAGAAATTCTGCTCGCCGCGATGCGTGGAAACAGTGCCGGAATCATGATTGCACGCGGCGATCTAGCGGTCGAATACGGCTATGAACGACTAGCCGAGGTACAAGAGGAGATGCTGTGGCTGTGTGAGGCCGCGCATATACCCGTGATTTGGGCCACCCAGGTGCTCGAAAACATGGCCAAAACGGGGTTGCCTTCCCGCGCGGAGATCACGGATGCCGCGCAAGGCGTTCGCGCGGAATGTGTCATGCTCAACAAAGGGCCGCACATTCTGGAGGCAATACGTGCGCTTGACGATATTCTCAGGCGTATGCAGGGACACCAAGACAAGAAAATAACCCTATTGCGAAAGCTGCACTGGTGGTCGCAAATCGGCAAAGAGACAGCCCAAAAAAAGGGGCCAAAATAGATCGCCATGCCATCGACGATCCAGCGATCAGCGATCTCCGTCGCGCGCGCCGTACCGATGCACCACGTCAGCGCAATCAGCGCTACCGCATAGAAATAGTTCATCCGCATTGCTCGCTCCTCCTGTGTGATTAGGGAACCTCTGATTAATTCGATTCCGTCGTTCCCACGAAGGCGGGAACCCAGTGATATCACATATACAGCAGAACCGGAAACATCGCCAGCGTGAGCAGCATGTGAAGTTTCCGATTCAAACCGAACGCGCACGCGGCTTGCGCGCCAGGAAAGCAGGAAAAATCGGTAATCGGTAAAATGATTCCATGTCCCACAGACACGGAAAATACCGCCGCTATGAGCAGAAAGAAGGCGCCCTTGCACAGTGCTTCATTGTTTGCCGAGGCTACCATCGGTGTTGATTTACTGTGTATTCCTGTTGGGGCCGGCTGCGCTGCGGAACGATGGGTCTCCGTCGAACCCGTCCG
>JBKJTS010000165.1:0-14395 GCA_046590885.1 Gammaproteobacteria bacterium | reverse complement strand
TAAGTGCTTTGCTGGAGATTCAGGCGGAAGTGGATGCCGCGCGTAATCCAGCTACAGCGTAAATTATTAATGATAGTGATGATTGGATAGAATAGTAATGATAGATAAACCCATAATGGATCCCCGCGGGCCGCAGGATTTCCAGGAAGATGAAATCAGTTTAATAGATTTATGGAGAGTAATTACTAAAAGAAGACGCCTTATATTTATAACTGTAATAGTTATTTTATCATTGATGGGCGCATGGCTACTGATTGCCAAGCCAGTCTATGAAAGCCGCGCTGTGCTGGGGGTGGGGCAGGTAGGTCCAATCGAGTCACCGCAGTTGATTGTGCAACGGCTTAGAGAGGAACACCGGGTTAAGGATAGAAGCGAGGGAGCACAAACACTGCCCGCGATCACGGAAGTGAAGACGATGGAGAAGTTGCTGGCAAATGGTGTTGAAATAATTGCTCAAGCCCATGAAGCTCAGGCAGCACAGCAATTTCTCACGGCAGTGGTCGCTAAGATGATGAAGCGGCATCAGAAATTATTCGATGTGGGGCGCGCTGAACAGACCAAGCAGCTGGAAGCTTTGCAGCAGGAAGCTGAGCGTATTGAACAATCCCTTGCCCTGATCGAGCATCGGATATCCGCGCTGGTGGGCAGTGAAGCTTCATTAGCAGGATTGCTGACATTGCAAAAGGATTTATTATTGCAACGTTTGCCGCAGATTGCGCAACAGCAGACCACCTTAAGATTGGCCATGTCCGAGCTACAGTCCACGCCGACGGTTGTGCTGAGGACACCCACCTTGCCAATAGAGCCTGTTTCGCCCAAACCGGTGCTTTACATGACACTGGCAGCAGTGGTGGGTTTAATGTTGGGTATTTTTGGTGCTTTTTTTGCCGAATTTATGGGTAAAACACGCAAGCAATTACAGGCAACAGCAGAAGATAAATCATTCTGAAAAATGGCGAGACGCATTTCAGAAGTTGTTTCACTTTAAGCACGGGAGGCGCCATTAGTTTCCTCCATTGCGTTGCCATATTTAATCTTTCTTATGCCATGTACATGCGGCACGATAACAATGGGCAATTTATGTATCGCCCATTGTTATGAATCGGAATGATCCACTAATGCACTTAGTGTTTATGCGGTGGGCTTTCGATCGCTGGCGCTTGATCAGCTGATTCTTCGTCGGATTCCATGTCACCGCCGTGTGAGCCTGCGCCCATCATCATTTGCATCATCAGGGGAGCGACCATTTCCATGTGCTGGCCCATCAACCGCAGGTGCTCATCTTTTAATTTTCCACGCTCTTTAGCATTTTTGGTTTGCTGAATTTTGTGGGACAGGTCGTGCATTTTCAGAAGTGTAGCTTGCATGTCTTGCAGGTATGCTTTCATATCTACCGGTGCCATGTCTTCTGCAGGTGATGTCGGTGCAGTACTGGCGGCGGCATGATGCGGAACCTGAGCTTTGCCTTCATCAGTGGCGTAGGCCAGCGGTGATGCCAACGTAGCTACAAGTGCGGTTGTTAAAAAAGCGGCTTGCAGCCGGCGGACAGGCCGCTTTCGGTATCCTACCTCTGACGGCACATGTGCATCCCTGCACGACGGATGTCCGGATGCTGTGTGTGAGTGAATGCCCAAGAATAGCCTGCAATATTTTTTCATGGAGTGTCTCGGCTTTAGTTATAGTCAGGTGGATTATTTAACGGGTGTGATAGTCGTTATTACAAAGGTGCCATCGGTTTTTTTGGTGACTTCGAAATTTACCTTCATGCCCACTTTGATCTTATCAAGATTGGCTTTGTTTTTCACTTTAAAATCCATCGTCATGCCCATCCAGCCCAGGCTTTTTATGGGGCCGTGGGTAATATTGATGGCGCCAGTGGTTACATCTACCTTGTTAACGGTGCCCTGGCCTTTGTGCAATGCCATAGCAGCGTGTTTGTCTACAGACATGCCTGGCATGCCGCTCATGTCATCTGTTTGGGCTAATGTGAACAACGGCAAACTGAGTAGTACAAGGGTAGGTATTATGTGCGATGTTTTTTTCATGTGTGTGATCTCCTATTGAAATGGCAATGGATGTTGTTTGAAGTTAGAGAGATTTACTTTAATTTTAATGCCCGCTTTTTCCACAGCGCATACAGTGCCGGAATAACCAACAGGCTGAGCAGGGGCGCAGTGATCATGCCGCCAATCATGGGTGCGGCAATGCGCTGCATGACTTCGGAGCCGGTGCCGTGGCTGAGCATAATGGGTAACAGGCCGGCGATGATCACGGCGACGGTCATCATTTTGGGTCGCACGCGCATCACAGCGCCTTCGATAATAGCCGCTTTGAGGTCATCCCAGGAGTTCATACGGCCTTCGGCCTGCTGGTGCTTTACGGCTTGATCAAGATAGAGCAGCATGATCACGCCGAATTCGGCGGCCACGCCTGCGAGGGCGATAAAGCCCACGCCTACTGCGACGGAGAGCTGATAGCCGAGCAGATAGATCAGCCACACGCCGCCGATCAGCGCGAACGGCAGGCTGATAACGATCATCGCAACTTCCACGCCATTGCGAAAATGCAGGTAGAGCAGCAGCACGATGACGCCCAGCGTGAGGGGAATGACGAGTTTGAGTTTGGCCTTGGCGCGTTCCATGTATTCATATTGGCCGGACCAGGCGATTGAGTAGCCGGGCGGAATTTTCACCTGTTGCTCTACGGCGGCCTTGGCGTTACTAACAAAACTGCCCACATCAATATCGGCGATATCAACATAAATCCAGCCATTCAAACGCGCATTTTCGCTTTTGATTTCCGGTGGGCCATCCATCAGGCGCAACGTGGCAAGCTCGCCGAGCGGGATTTGTGCGCCGGAAGGTGTTGCGATGCGGCTGGCGGCCAGTGCGCTGATCGAGTCGCGCAGCGCGCGCGGGTAGCGCAGGTTCACCGGATAACGCTCGCGCCCTTCGACGGTGGTGGTAATGTTCTCGCCACCGATGGCGGTGCGTATCATATCCTGCACATCCATAACGTTGAGCCCATAGCGTGCCGCCAGAGCACGATCCACCTCAATGTCGATATAACGTCCGCCGGTGACGCGCTCAGCGAAAGCAGAACGCGTGCCCGGCAGTTTTTTGATGACAGCTTCTATGTCCTTGCTGACGCGTTCGATGCCCGCCAGATCCGACCCTGCCACCTTGATGCCGACGGGTGTGCGGATGCCGGTAGCGAGCATGTCGATGCGGTTGCGGATTGGCATCACCCAGGCGTTAGTGAGACCGGGGATTTGCACGCTGTTATTGAGCTCTTCTTTAAGTTTGTCTAGCGTCATGCCGGGACGCCATTCAGACGGATCCTTGAGTTGCACCACGGTTTCGAACATCGACAGCGGCGCAGGATCAGTGGCGGTTTCAGCACGCCCGGCTTTGCCGAAGACGCGTTTGACTTCGGGTATCTGCTTAATCATTTTATCGGTTTGTTGCAGGATGCGTGCCGCTTCACCGATGGAAATCGAAGGCAGGGTAATGGGCATGTAGAGCAGGTCGCCTTCGTCCAGTGCTGGCATGAATTCTGATCCGAGACGCTGCAAGGGATAGACAATGGTTGCCAGCAACAGCAGCGCGATTATCACAGTGAGTATACGAAAGCGCAGCACTGCGTCGATTAATGGCTGATAGAGCGCAATCAAAAGGCGATTCAGCGGGTTTTTGTGTTCGGGGATAATGCGCCCACGAATTAAATAACCCATCAGCACCGGCACCAGTGTGACAGCCAGCCCCGCAGCAGCAGCCATGGCGTACGTTTTGGTATAGGCGAGCGGGGCGAACAGGCGGCCTTCCTGCGCCTCCAGCGTGAACACCGGTAAAAATGAAACGGTGATGATCAGCAGCGAAAAAAACAAGGCTGGCCCGACTTCCTGTGCGGCAGCGCGGGTTATCCCCCAGTAGTCTGGCTGAGCGGCCGCTCCCGGCATCCTGCCTCCCGCGGCACTTGCACGTCCCTGTGCGGCGCGTTCCAGATGTTTGTGCATGTTTTCGATCATGACAATCGCGGCATCCACCATCGCGCCAATCGCAATCGCAATGCCGCCCAGCGACATGATATTGGCGTTAATACCTTGTTGATGCATGATTACAAAAGCAGTAAGAATGCCCACGGGTAGACTGATAATGGCCACCAGCGCCGAGCGCAGGTGAAACAGGAATATCAGGCAAACCAGCGCCACCACCAGTGATTCTTCCAGTAATTTTTCTTTAAGGTTGGCGACGGCGCGGTTAATCAGTGCCGAGCGGTCATAGGTTTCGATAATTTCTACCCCGGCAGGGAGGCCACTTTTTAATGCAGCGAGTTTTTCCTTAACGCGCGCAATAGTCTCTTGGGCGTTGCTGCCATGACGCATGACCACGATGCCACCGACGACCTCACCTTGACCATCCAGCTCTGCCACGCCGCGCCGCAATTCAGGGCCAAGTTGAATATTGGCGACGTCAGTCAGTTGTATAGGTATGCCACTGGCTGATACGCTCAAGGGTATTTGACGCAGATCAGTGATGGAGCGCAGATAGCCTTTTGAACGTACCATGTATTCGGCGCCGCCCATCTCGATTACCGAACCGCCAGTCTCGCTGTTGGCACGCTTGATGGCGGTTTCCACTTGGGGCAGAGTAATGCCATAGGTCAGCAGTTTGAGGGGGTCAACTTCGACCTGGTACTGTTTCACCATGCCGCCTACCGTTGCAACTTCCGCGACACCCGGCAAGCGTTGTAATTCGAATTTAATAAACCAGTCCTGCAATGAACGCAGTTGCGATAAATCATGTTGATTGCTGCGGTCCACCAGCGCGTATTCATACACCCACCCCACGCCGGTGGCATCCGGCCCCAATGTTGGAGTGATGCCTTGTGGCAAGCGGGATTGTGCCTGATTGATGTATTCCAACACCCGTGAGCGCGCCCAATAAGGGTCGGTGCCGTCCTTGAACAGCACGTAAATAAACGAATCGCCAAAAAATGAATACCCGCGCACCGTTGTGGCACCCGGCACTGCCAGCAGTGTGGTAGTGAGCGGATAGGTGACCTGATCTTCCACTACCTGCGGTGCCTGACCGGGGAAGCTGGTCTTGATTATCACCTGAACATCAGACAGATCAGGAATAGCATCCACAGGTGTTTTCTGTACGGCATAAACGCCCCACAGTGTGAGGGCTAGAGTGGCGAGCAACACCAGAAAGCGATTACGCAAAGACCAGTCGATGATAGCGCTGATCATTGGGGATGTCCGGCATGATTACCTTGAGCTGGTATTGCGGTATTATTTTCGTCAAGGCGATTCCCTTCAATGCGATCCATGCCTCCCTTGAAGCTGGCCTCCGCATCCAGCAGGAACTGTCCACTTAATACCACTTGTTGACCAGCATCCAGCCCGTCGAGGATTTCAATAAGCTCACTGTTCTCGGCACCAGTGCGTACGGTTACTGGTTTGAAGCGTCCTGCACCCAGCGCCACCATCACTACATCGCGTGTGCCGGTACGTAACAGGGCCTCGCGTGGCACGGCGAGTGTCGGTGCCTTGGGGGCAGATTGAATGCTGGCATTGACATACATGCCCGGACGCAACGCATTCCCGGGATTATCAAACACCAGGCGCGCTTGCACCGTGCGGGTTTGTGGGTTAAGTGTGGGATAAAGATAATCAATGCGCCCATGCCACTCGCGCTCTGGCATAGAAGCGGTGCGCAGTGTTACCAGATTACCCGGCTTCACAAACGCCATTTGGCTGGTATAAATTTCCATGATCACCCAGGCGCGTGTTAGATCTGCCAGACTATACAGACGTGTATCGGGGGTAATATATCCCCCCTCGCGTATATTTAACTCTGTAACCATGCCATTGTGCGGTGCGTAGAGTTTGATGGTGCGGCGCACGCTGTGATCCGGGGACAAGGTCTGCGCACCTTGTTCCAGAGCTTCGATTTCGGCATTGGATACATCCAGCAATCGCAGTCGCCCACGTGCTGCTTCGAGTAAGGATTGGCTGTCTTTTAATAGAGGAGTGTTGGCCGCTCCTGCGCATCCGGCGACGTGCAGGGATGCACTAGTGTCGCGGGAGGCAGGATGCCGGGAGCGACCGCCCACGGCACTAGCACATCCTTGTGCGTCGGAAAAACGCTTGACCCCATTGAGTGCCACGAGAAATTCATCCTGGGCACTAACGAGTTCGGGCGCATAAATTTCTGCCAATATCTGGCCACGCCGCACTGTATCACCCAACGCTTTGACATAAACCCGCTCCACCCAGCCGCTAATTTTTGGATTAAAGAAACTGATACCACGTTCGTCAATAGCTACCGTGCCCACTGTATCAATGGTGGTGGTGAACGACTGGCGTTGTACCACCGCCGTCCGCACTCCCAGGTTTTGTACCACGCGGGGATCAATTTCCACGCTGCCGGTATCAGTTGTCGCTGCGGCATACACCGGTATGTAATCCATGCCCATGTTATCTTTCTGGGGTGTGGGCGATGTGATATCAGGATTCATTGGGTTGCGGTAAAAGAGAATCTTGCGTTCCGCTTGTGCCTGGGGTTTGGCATCTGCATAAACAGGAATATAATCCATGCCCATGTTATCTTTTTGCGGAACCGGTGAAGTAATTGAAGGATCCATCGGATTACGATAGAAAAGCACTTTTTTTTCTGCAGTGATTGACGTCGTCATGGGTTGCGCGGATGACATGGTAGTATTGGGCGCCAAGCTGGCATTTAACAGCCAGCCCACCGCTATTCCAATTGTAATACTTACCCCAGCCACACTCAGTAGCAAAGGATTATTTTTAGTGCGCATGATCAGCTGTCTCTGCAGTAGTAGTTCCCAGATAATTTAATTCCGCAGTAGCGATCCATGAGTCAGTACGCAAGCGCCACCACCTTAACGTATAATCCAGGTTCACCTGGCGCGCGCGTAACACACTGGCCATGTCCGTTTTCCCCGTGCGATACGTGACGAGAAGAGCGCTCACTGTTAGTTCGGCCTGTGGCAACAGGGTATTTTCAAGTAATGCCAGCCGTGATTGAATGCGGGTGTATTCCGCATAGCGCGCTCGCGCCTGCGCATTCAATTCCAGCAGTACATCATCACGTTGATAGCGTAGCGCCAGCCATTTTGCCTGACGTTCCTGGGCGCGGGCATCCTGGCGGTGGGTGGTCCACAACGGTACACTCATTACCATACCTGCTGAAATCATATCAGGTAGCTTTGCACCATCCACATTACGTGCGGCACGATAGCCGTACATCGCCTCTAAGCCAAACTCGGGATAATAATCGCGCCGTGCTGCCGCCAGATCTAATTCGGCCGTGCGAATCTGGGCATCCAGTGCTGCGACTTGAGGATGCTGATTTAACATAGTCATCAACTCAGTGTCAGTGTGTACTGTGGGTGTTGTGGGTAGCTCGGCTGTGACGGTAATGTTGGCATTGGACATGCCAATCAGTCGCGCCAAACGGCTCAGTGCCATGCTGCGTGTGGCTTGGATTTTTTCTTCGCGTTCGCGTAAATCATCACGTTCCAGTTGTGCTTTTAATACATCAGCTTCCTGCGCCAACCCGTTACGGTATTGGACGCGCGCTACCTGCACGATCTGATCGAATAATTCATAGCTTGCGCGTAGCGTGGCCAGTTCACGCTCCTGATAGTAAACATCCAGCCACGCCATATGTACTTCATGCCGCAGTCGTGCCTGCGTATCGCGGTATTTGCTCTGCGCAGTGAGTATTTCAGCTTGCGCGCCTTGCTGCATCAGACCGCGTTTTCCAACAGGTGAAAACATCTGCGTAACACCCAGCGTGACCATGCTCATTTCATCGCGGTTTAATGCCAGGCTGTCAATGGGCACGTTCTGCACACCGAAACGTACTTGTGGATCAGGTAGCTGACCTGCAGAAAGCGCCCGCGCGCGACTTACCTCGATCTCAGCCTGTGATTGCGATAATAATGGATGACGCTGCAACGCCAGGCGCTCTGCCGCATCAAGGCTCAATGTAATAATCTCGTTTGCCGCAGCAGGCAGCAGCCATGCCAGCAGCAATCCACATGTTATGTAATGTAGGCGTTTCAAAGATCCTTCCTATTCTTTTTGATAGGCCTCATCAACAAATACGCTGCCCACCGTGTGCTTGGTGAGCCACTCTGCATAGAGTTGGTCTGACCACAATGACTGGAACCATGCAATCACAGCGCTGATTTGCGCATCCGTCAAGGTATTTTGAAAGGGCGGCATATTGCCCTTGCCAAATTTACTGCCGTACTTGATATGATTGTGTAACGCGTTTCTTGAGCTATGCCATTCGCGGCCTGTACCATTCAAGGGCGGCGGTAAATATTTTCCTTCTGCCATCGCCTTGCGCCACTCGGAATTGCCTTCTGCTTTAGCGCCATGACAACTGACACAATGTTGTTTGTAAAGTTGTTCACCTTCGGCAATTTGCTGAGCATTATGAGGACGTATCACATCTACTCCAGTGAGAGTGGAAATGGTTTTTTCCGGTGGAGGTGTGCTGCCCTGTGCCGGAGATGGTGGGTTGGACGAATCACATGCGCTGAGTGCTAATATCATCAACACACCGCCGAATATTTTTTTGTTCATTAATGGGTGTCCTTGAATTTAGTGGTCATGTGGACGTGCCGGGTCATCCACATGGTCGCGTGATTTTTCTGGAATAACTATTTCTTCATCATGTGCATGGCCGTCGCCTTCAATGTGCGCTGGCTGCTCTGGTATTTGTGGTGTTGGTGCAACGGTGGGTGCAGCATCGTGTCCATGGGCGCTGTCGCCGCTATGTTTATGTGCATGGCCATCACCTTCTTTTTTTGGTAATGACATCACACCTAACCCATGACGATACACCAACTCGCCACCATGCCAGGCGGTGGCCAATAACAGGCCTTGTGCAACCAGCAATGCCACCAGAAATACGGCTTTTACTGGTTTGCCCACGCGGAAACGTGCTACAGACCATAGCGCGATGAGCAAAAATACCGCCAGTGTTATCAGAGCCAGGTTGCGATGTTCAATCATGGCCTCATGAGAGGGGGTGTCATGCTTAACACTGTTAAAGGCAAACCATCCTGCAGTAGCTGTAAACAGTGAAATCGCCGCCCCGGTCCATAAATTCCAGTGAGCCACAGTGAGCCATTGTTCGTGCCACTTATGTTTCGGTAAGGCTGCCCCCAGAATAAAAAACACCACGGCAATGCTGAGCAGAGCTACCGTGAAATGTACAAAAATCGGGTGCCAGTTGGGGATAATTTCAATCACAATGCACTCCTAAATAATAATGGTTGGTTGGGTGGTAAGAAAGCTAATGCGTAAGTCATTCATACATATATGCATGCATAAATGCGAACCCTACCCGAATATGGGCAGGTAAACAAGTATGTTAGCTTTTAAGCCGACAGGGTGTGACGAGGGGGTTTTGTCGCAGTGGGGATAATAATGCTGGTGAGTGTAATTGATAATGTAGAGCGGGCCATATAAGGTGCTGGATGTGTAGTGTCATACAAGGATTCAACGAGCACAATACAGCAGTGAGCGTCACTGGAACAGTGATGAGTTGTGCTGGTGCTGGCCTGTTTATCGCAGGCGGTATGGTCAGGTGTGTCACACTGGGTTGCAGATGGCATGTCCGGAGCTACGCCGGGTGACATATGGGGCATGGCCAGATTGTGATGTGCCTGCGGGGAGGTATGAGATTGACCTACCTTACCGTGATCCATACCTGCAGGAGGGTGGTTACCAGCAAAAGCAATCCGTACCGGCATAACTACCAGTGCCAGCATTAACAGAATGCCGAGAATCTTGCGCATGAAGTTATTCATTATTGCTATAATTTTTAGCGCATTTCCATGGGTTTGTCAAGTGGGTTGCAGATGTCTGCCTAAGGGCATACCATTTCTGCCCAGAGAGCCAACTGTGTATCAACATGCGATATTTTGACAGGAAGGCTATGGAGCATGGGTTTTGCTCAAGGTCTAATAAGTATGCAGCCGCCTGGGATCTGGCAAATACCCTGCAACTTCTAAATTTCTTAAAATCGCTGATGTGTGGAGTCGATAATGGCCATTGATCCGGTGTGTGGCATGACCGTTAATGAAACATCGGCGGCAGGTTCTTCCCATCAAGAAGGTGTCACTTACTATTTTTGCTCGGCGCATTGTCTGCACAAATTTGAAGCCAGTCCTGGCGCATTTCTGCATCCTCCCGCTTCATCTTCTTCTTGTTCTAATCACGCCGTGCAAGAAAGCACCAGTGCCGTGAGTGATCGCTCCCTGCCTCCTGCCTCTGGCGACACTAGCACGTCCCTGCGCGTTGCAGGACACGCAGGGACGGCCGCCACACCGTGCACGCCGCAACACGATGCTATTTATATTTGCCCTATGGATTCCGAAGTGCGTCAGCGAGGGCCGGGCGCCTGCCCGAAATGTGGTATGGCACTGGAGCCGGAAGTACCGCTGGCTGCTGTAGTGTCGACGCAGTATGTATGCCCCATGCACCTGCAGATTGTGCGCGATGCGCCGGGCGCATGCCCGATTTGTGGCATGGCGCTGGAGCCACGCGACATCATTGCTGAAGAAAAAAATCCAGAGATGGATGATATGACGCGCCGCTTTTGGGTGAGCAGTGTGCTGGCGCTGCTGTTGTTTGTTATGGCAATGGCCGCCGAGATGGCTCCGGAAAGCATGCATGGTTTGATCTCTCCTCGCGTGCTGCAATGGCTGGAATTAATGCTCGCTACGCCAGTGGTGCTATGGGGTGGCTGGCCTTTTTTTAAACGTGGCTGGAGTTCGATAGTCAATCGTTATTTGAACATGTTCACTCTCATCGCATTGGGCGTGGGTGTGGCGTGGATTTATAGCGTGGTAGCCACACTTACGCCGGGTATTTTTCCTGAAGCGCTGTTGATGAAGGGCGTTGTGCCGGTTTATTTTGAAGCCGCTGCGGTGATTATTGCTTTGGTGCTATTGGGACAGGTGCTGGAGCTACGTGCGCGCAGCACCACGGGCACGGCAATTAAAAAACTGCTGGGACTGTCACCCAAGACGGCGCGCATTGTGCGGGAGCAGGGGCGCGAAGAAGATATAGCGCTGCAACAGGTGCAGCCCGGCGATGTGCTGCGCGTGCGTCCCGGTGAAAAAGTGCCGGTGGATGGTGTGGTGATCGAAGGCAATAGTGCTGTGGATGAGGCGATGGTCACGGGTGAATCTATCCCGGTCGAGAAGCACAAAGGTGAACGGCTGATTGGCGCGACCGTTAATGGTACGGGGAGTTTGCTGATGCGCGCGGAGCGGGTGGGCAGTGATACGCTGCTTGCACAGATTGTGCGAATGGTGAATGAAGCCCAGCGCAGCCGCGCGCCCATTCAACGTCTGGCAGATGTTGTGGCTGGATATTTTGTGCCGCTGGTGATGCTGGTGGCAGTGCTGGCTTTTATTGCGTGGAGTCTGTGGGGGCCGGAGCCGCGTCTGGCATATGCCGTGATCAGTGCTGTGTCGGTGTTAATTATCGCGTGTCCGTGCGCGCTGGGCCTGGCAACACCGATGTCTATTATGGTGGGAACGGGACGTGGAGCCGCCGCCGGTGTGCTCATCAAACATGCCGAAGCCCTGGAAATTATGGAGAAGGTAGATACACTGGTGATCGATAAAACCGGCACATTAACTGTTGGCAAGCCTGAATTCACTGGCGTGACTGTGGTTAATGGATCTTTTTCAGAGAGCGAAATATTGCAACTCGGTGCCAGCTTGGAGCGCGCCAGCGAACATCCATTGGCAGCAGCCATTGTTTCCGGAGCACAGCAGCAAGGTTTGCTGATGCTGCCGGTATCAAACTTTCAGTCGTTCACTGGTAAGGGCGTAGTGGGGCAAGTGAACGGGAAATCAGTGGCGATCGGCACTTTAAAATTACTGGAGATGTTAAGCATTCACACAGGTTGTCTGGAGACTGGCTCACCGCAAGGTGGTCTGTACGAACATGCGCAGGCGTTACGTGCTGAAGGTCAGATCGTTATGTTTGTGGTTATACAAGGGCAGTGCGCGGGATTGATCGCCGTTGCTGATCCTGTCAAGGAAACTACGCCGCAAGCGATTCAGGAGTTACGCAATGAAGGCTTGCAGATAGTGATGCTCACGGGTGATAACCGTGTTACTGCCGAGACGGTGGCGCGTAAGCTGGGCATTGAGCGCGTGATTGCTGACGTCTTGCCGGAGCAGAAGATTGAAGTGATCAAGCAATTGCAGGCCGAAGGCCGTATCGTGGCGATGGCGGGAGATGGCATTAATGATGCACCCGCGCTGGCTCAGGCGCATGTCGGCATTGCGATGGGCACGGGCACAGATGTGGCGATGGAAAGTGCGGGCATTACGCTGGTGAAAGGTGATCTGTACGGTATTGTGCGGGCGCGCCGTTTGAGCCGCGCTACACTGCGTAATATCCGGCAAAATCTATTCTTTGCATTTATTTATAATGTGCTGGGTGTGCCGGTTGCAGCGGGGGTGTTGTATCCCTTCTTTGGCATGCTGCTTTCGCCGATGATTGCTGCAGCGGCCATGAGTTTTAGCTCGATATCGGTGATTGGTAATGCGTTGCGGTTGAACAAAACGCGATTGTAAATCAGGCACGGTGGTAAATTATAGAGTCACCCACCTCCACAGCTATTCATGCTGGAAATAACCATTGCCACATTACAGCGTATGACGGGATGCAGAGCGTTGTGCTAGGATCTGCTCGTCAGGCAATTTGCTGCATGAGTTGCTGTGCTTCGTTTTTCTGAAAGGGACTTCCTTCTTCGAGGACTTCATTAAGCAGCATGCGTGCACCTTCTTTATCTTCCATGTCAATATAAGCTTTGGCCAGATCCAGTTTGGTGCCGACCATATCCTGGCCGCTAAAAAGATCAGTTTCTGCCTCTCCCGATACTGCTACGTCGTCAGGTGTCGTGCCATCAAATGCTGTGATGGCGGGGTCATCCAGATTGAATTCAATCGCTGATGTTTCAGAAATCGCCGCTTGGCTATCATATCCATTGCTATGTTCATGGCCCTCATGGCTCTGGTCAAGCTCCATGTTATTGCTTAATAAGGTGATGTTTTGTGGTAATGATTCGGTAACGGTAGAGACTGGCGGCGCGTCATTATTTGTAACACCCAACGAATCTGTGGGCTCATTTAAGCTTAAGTCAAAATCGATACTGTTTGATATGGGCGCATTTGCTTCTACCAAGGCGCTGTCTTCGATAACGAGGTCAGCCTGCGGCAGGGAGGCGGCATCCAGGTTAAAGTCAATGCTGTTGTCGGAGACTGCTGCTTCAGGTTGTTTCGCATCTAGGGTTGCGAATTCTTGCGGGGCATCCAAGGAAAAAGAGTTGTCAGGTGCCGCAGTAGGGTCTGGCGAGACTGCATCAAAGTCATCTGGGATCGCGTTCAGGGTCGAAGGTGCATCTGCCATAAAGTCGATAGAGGCGGCATCCACTGCAGCCATCGTGGCAACCGCCTTGGAAAACAAGGGATGTGAGGGAGCAGTTTGTTTGCCCATTTCAATCGCTTTTAGCCATAACGGATGATTGGAATCCCCGTTTAATTCTGCATAAAGTGTTTCCGCCTGGGTTTCAAATGCATCGTTATTTTTGGCAAGATGATACACCTCTAACAACTTAAGGCTTAAGTCAGGTCGTGTTGGATCATTGCGTATTGCGTCTTTAATCAGTTCAGCGGCGTGATCATAGCGTTTGTAAGCCAGATAGACATCGGCCTCTGCCAGTGGGTCGATCATGTCTTCGTCAGTCTGGGCGCTACTCAACGTCATCACAGTGCTGGGAAGATCCTGCTCTGTTAAAGTATTTGTTTCATGAGTTGTAATGGAAGTTGGCGAGGCTCCATCAACTTTCCCCACCTCATTCGTTACCGCCGAGTTCTCCAATAATTTTGCGAAGCTTTCATCCGCAGAATCAATCGCAGACTGGCGACGGCGTCGCACCATCGCCCATACCAGTGCAGAAATTATCAGAAAACCGCCGATCAGGAGACCCAATTGCCGCTGGTTACCCATCAAAGTGCTTAGCAAATCTGTTTCTTGCGGTTCTGCAGGGGCTAAGACGGGTGCCGGTGGTTTGGACGATTGATCTGTTGTGGCGGGAGATACCGTGGCCGCAGCTTGGGAAGGAATAGTGGTTGGACTTGCAGCTTTTTTGTTTTGCAATGCTGCCATGTTGCTGTCTTTAAGTTCTAACAGACGTTGCATGGAAGTAAGCTGCTGTTCGAGTTGTGTCATGCGGCTGCGCAGTTCAGCGTTTTCCTGGCGATTGGCATCGACTGACTCAAGTGCCATGGCTAATTCTTTGCGCAAAGCGGCAACATC
>JBKJTS010000058.1:0-6689 GCA_046590885.1 Gammaproteobacteria bacterium | reverse complement strand
TAAACTGCTGCGGGATGGATTAATCTTGATTGCCCCGGTTTTCCTTCAGAAACCTTTTTTTATGAGCAACGAAATTTCTTTGGTAGATTGCAGCTTGTTGCCATTGTTATGGCGCTTGCCAATGTTTGGTGTTGAATTACCTGATCAAGCTAAGCCATTGCAAGAATATGCAAACCGCATGTTTGTTCGTGAAGGATTTCGTGCCAGCCTGTCGTTTGCCGAGCGTTCCATGAGATGATCCTGAAATTGCAGTTAGACGGCGGACAGAGTGTGCGGTTTTCAAAATAAACTGCCAAAGCATCAGCAAAGGTGAGACAGAGTATCTGAAAGGTCCGTCCGATGTGTGCACCGGACAAGCCGATGAGGAAGTGCGGTTGTCCAGCCGGGTGGCAGCCTTACCAAGCAGTTGGAAACTTTCTTGATTGAGCACATGGAAGGTAACGAAGATATCTTCTCGCGCATGATGAACGACGATACCTTCCGCAATGTGGTGGTGGGTTAGCTGATGAAGGCGGTATTTCGGCATATTGAGGGCGGTGATAATTGAGTGACAGTGCCTGGCGTTGTGTTTATTTTGAGGGACTTCCTCACTTAAGATAATAATATTTAAACCCAGATTTTCCATTGACATCCTTTAGCACCTTCTGGCCTCTCGTGACGAGCGCTAATGGATAATCTGGGTTAAAATAGACAGCACAAGACTCCAATCGCAATTTTCAGGATAACGCCATGAACTCCAGCCGCCCCTATTTGATTCGCGCGATTTATGAATGGATTGTCGATAATGGATATACGCCGCATTTGCTCGTAGATACCCAATCCCCAGAAGTGATCGTGCCGACTCAATATATTGAAAATGGCAAGATTGTTCTAAATGTTGCGCCAATGGCTGTGCACGCCCTGGAATTAAGCAACGAAGTAGTGCGATTTAGTGCGCGCTTTGGTGGCACGCCCATGAACGTCGCGGTGCCTGTAGGAGCCGTGCTGGCAGTCTACGCCAGGGAAAATGGCAAAGGTATGGTATTTGGCGAAGGTGATGGCGGGGATGCCCCTGCCCCACCTTCACCTGAAAAGCCCCGTCGCCCATCGTTGACAGTGGTAAAGTAAAAAGCGCTACGGCTGTTATTTTCTGCCACGGCGACGCTGAATCACATCCCACGTCATGGCGCTTATCACAATAATGCCAATGGTTACGGCAATCCCCATTATTAGATATTCAGTTTCTTCGCTTACCAAACCGCCGACCATCATGTGTACCACATACGACCACAGCACCATGGAGCTAACGGCAATAAAACCATAAATTAAAATTTCTTTCATGCTGAGAATCTCTATGTGTAATTGCTGCTTTCAGGGTTACAATGCTTTCATAAGTACTTTTGACTTACGCTGATAGTTATACAAACGTTGACGTTTTACCGGCATATCTTCAATTTTGCCAGAATGAAAACCGCGTTCACGAAACCAGTGTGTGGCCTGGGTAGTTAGCGCAAACAAATGTTGTATGCCGACCTGTTTGGCATGGTGTTCAATGGCATTGAGCAGCGCTTCGCCCCGGCCCCCATTTTGGTACGCAGGGTGTACGGCAAGACAGGCCAACTCGCCTGCGCTTTCTTTTGCAAAAGGATAAAGCGCCGCACAGGCGATTATCATGCCATCCCTTTCCATCACCATGAAATAGCTGATCTCCGTTTCCAGGCGCTCACGTGAGCGGCGCACCAGTACTCCCTCAGCTTCCAGCGGTGCAATTAATTCCAGTATACCCCCCACATCCACAATGCTCGCCTGGCGCATGTTTTCATAGTGGTCAGCGGTGATTAGAGTACCGATGCCATCCCGTGTAAATAATTCCAGCAGCAACGCGCCATCAATGTGGCGATCTATCAAATGCGCACGACGTACGCCCTGGCGACAGGCTTCTATGGCATGGGTCACATACAGCGCTAGTTCTTCATGTCCTTTCAAGTCATTAAAGGTATGGGTCTGCTGAGTAGCGAGCCATTGTTCGGCTTCGACGAGGGTTAATTGTCGCATCAGATCTTTGTGCGCATCAAACACTCCCCGACCTTCCACCAGGCACAACAATTTGTCCGCGCCCAAAGCGATGGCGGTTGCTGTGGCCACTTCCAGCGCAGTAAGGTTAAATACCTCACCCGTGGGCGAATACCCCAAGGGCGAAATTAGCACAATTGAGCCATCGTCGAGTCGTTGTTTGATAGCGACTGCATCCACCCGACGCACTTCCCCTGTGTAGCAATAATCAACACCATTGCGGGTACCGACGGGCTTGGCGGTAACAAAATTACCTGAGGCAACGCGAATATCTGCGCCTGCCATGGGCGAGTTAGCCAAGCCCATGGATAACAACGCTTCGATTTCGATGCGTAATGTACCCACCGCTTCTTTCACAATGGCAAGGGCAGCATCGTCTGTAATGCGTAACTCTTTTACATAGTGAATAGCCGTATCCTGCTCAGTAAGACGCTGCTCAATTTGCGTACGGGCGCCATGTACTAATACCAGGCGCGTTCCCAAGCTGTTTAGCAGGCCAATATCGTGTATCAGATGTGCAAATTGGTCACCGGCCACCGCCTCACCGCTAAACATGATGACAAACGTGCGGCCACGAAAGGCATTGATGTAGGGTGATGAGCTGCGAAACCAGGTAACGAATTGTGCTTCGTCAAATGTATTGGACAAGAGATTAACCACCTAGTTAAAAGTGCGATACTTGCAAGACGTTTTCGGCTGGCACGCACATATGTTGATTTTGGACTATTAAGCCAGGCTGTGGCAACACGCCTTCAGCTCACTATACCTTTAATGTTTCTATGCGGATCTATTCCATGACATTTTATAAGGTTTATATGGCTAAAAAATAGAGCTTTTGATTGAAAATGTTTGTTTTTAGGGCTTGCCAGATACCCCGCAATTTTGCTATGGTTATTTAGCCAAGCTTAGATTTGGTTCCTGATGAAAGTAAACGTGACTGAGAGGGGTGATGTTTCATGAATAAACTTAAAGATGCATGTCAGAATGATTGGTTGATTGTTATGTACATTGCTGTCCTGATTTTTGGCTTATTGGCGTTAGGCCTGAACCTGGCTCACTATCCGGTTGGTGGCCACTAAAACCTTAAAAGCTCCTATCTCGTAAAAAAAGGATCGAAACAATAGCTTCGATCCTTTTTTTTGTCCACATTCCATGAAGTTTAAATTTACCTTAATCAAATATTGAGCTACTAATTTTTACAATGCATTAAGGTTAATCTAACTAGCAAAATGCAAGGTTATTTTGTATAAGAAAACGGCTTCCCATACCTTTAATGGATAAGTGACCCACTTAACCTGTCAGGCATTTGCAGGAAGAGATAGCCATGAATAAATCACATACCAACGATGACATCATTGCGCTCAATGCCACTGCCGCCATTACTTACTTTTTGCTGTGATTGGGAATGATGATGGCTCATTATCCAGTAGGCAATTAATATTAATATTGAAAGCCGGGGTACGTCGGCTGTTATTTACCAGAGCTGCAGTTCAGCATCTATAGGCTCACTCTCCCTCAAGTTGTGATGCTGTGGATCGGGAAATAATATTTCCTGATCCCCTTTTTTTATCGTGTCGGGCCCAGCCTGAGTAGTCTCACGCTGTTTCTCCAGATTTTTAAAATCCCACAGGTGTTTGTCCATCAGTTGACTTGGTTGCACATGGCTCAGCGCATGCAGCATATTGCTGGGAATTTTAGGATTTTCTTTGGCAAGATCCTGCACCAGTCTTTTGGTACGCTGCCGCGCAAGATTTTCCTGGGAACCGCATAAATTGCAGGGGATAATCGGGAATTCACGCTCCTTGGCGTACGCGATTATATCTTTTTCCTGGCAATAGGCGAGGGGGCGCACCACAATATGGCGCTTATTATCGGTGAGCAGCTTAGGCGGCATGGAACGTATTTCGCCGTTGTACATGATCGACATCAGCAGGCTGTGAATCATGTCATCGCGGTGATGACCCAGTGCAATTTTAGTGTAGCCATGTGTTTCAGCATATTTGTAAATATTACCGCGCCGTAGCCGTGAACACAGCGAACAATACGTGCCCCCTGGCTCGGTTTTATCAATAACAATTGAGTATGTATCTTTCTTTAAAATTTCGTACGGGATTTTTTGCTGCTCCAGCCAGGCGCGCATATGACTGTCGTCCCAGCCGGGTTGTGATTGATCGAGCGTGAAGGCGAAAATCTCAAATTTATTATTGGAGTGCATGCGCAACAGGCGCAATATCGACAATAGCGTATACGAGTCTTTCCCCCCCGACAGGCATACCATCACGCGGTCACCAGTCTGAATCATGTTGAATTCAGAAATAGCTTTGCTGACATAGTGCAATAATTTTTTTTCTACTTTAGACAACACAACCCCCTATGATTGTTTTCGTGTATAACGGTGTTTTACACCCACTGGAAAATAATTGGCATCGCCCACAGGCAGAAGAATGATCTCGGGATGTTGATATTCGGCAGGAACATAGTGCGCGAACTCACTGTTCAGGCGTAATAACTGCGCGTGTATCGATGCTGCAAGCGCAGCGCGTCTTTCAGCGGTATCATCCACATTCTGTAGCAATTCCACGGTCACGCATAGCCGCTTGTTCTGGTCAGCGAGTTCCTTCACCTCCAGCACAAACTTGCCCGTTGTCCACCCCGTAATTTCCGGCTGCTCCAGCCCCACGGTGATATTTTCCGGATAAATATTTGCACCAAAGTATGACACCGTGAAATCTGCGCGACCAAACAGATAGACAAACGGCAGGTGGGCGGTGCTTGTGTGTAGAATTGCCTCCGTGTCTGCGGCCAACGGCCATTCCCGCATAAAGTCCAGCATCGCCGCATAAGAAATAATACCGCCTTGATCCCCAATGTTATAACGCAGCAACGGCACCCCACTGTCACCTGTCACCACTAACGTGCCGTCGTGTACTTCAAAAAAGCGGCTAAGCGGATCATATTGCAGTAAAGTCGGCAAGCGCGATTCGCCAAACAACGCCCGTGCCGCTTCTGGAGTATTGGCAAAAAAGCGTCGTAGCGTAATGCTCAGCGGCGTTTCGTTCCCCAGCACCCCAGCATCTGCCGTGCCATACAGCGATGCCGTGTCATAGGCCGGGTTGCCGGCCCCAGCCCGGTTACATACCAGGCTACGCCACTCTTCGCTGAATACCTCTCCCGCAAACATCATCTTGATGGAATGGTGCGACCACTCAACGCCCTGCGCAATACCCGTGTCAAGCACATCTTTAATGAACGGCGGGTAGCCAATCAGTACTGTCTGGTCAAAATATACCGCAAGCTCGGTGACGGCGCGGTAAATCTCCGCCTTGTTATTGCCGGGCGTCACCACGGTGAGCGCATAGCCCTTTTGGGCCAGATAACGGCAACACGCCGTGGTATACATGCCACCCACCCAGGTGCCCAGCGCAAAGCAGATCACCACCAGCGTAGTGCGCTGCCTGGCGTTAAAGCTACCGTCAAAGATTTGCTCGAAGCGTGTTGTAACGTCCAGTTCATGTTCCAGGGAACGGGGCCAGAACATTGGCGCACCGGTGGAACCGGAGGACACTGCTATCATTTCGCAGTCTGACAGTCGTCCGTGGCGGCACCGGGCGGGCAGGGGGTAAGTGCGCATGTAATTGGCTTTTGTCATTAAGGGTAACGCCTGGAACGCGGCGAAATCCTGAACTTCGGCGGGATCAATATGCTTTTTTTGCAGAAAGTCCCGGTAGGC
This sequence comes from Gammaproteobacteria bacterium, assembly GCA_046590885.1. Classification (GTDB taxonomy): domain Bacteria; phylum Pseudomonadota; class Gammaproteobacteria; family Ga007554. The sequence goes on along the minus strand of JBKJTS010000058.1, from coordinate 907 downwards.
GGGCACCTCCGCCACTGCCGCGTGGAATCGGGCCAGTGCCGTGGTGTGCGGCGATTGTGTCTCGTGTCTTGCTAATGTGGTCGCCAACGGGCATGTCAAAAAAGCGTCCAAGGCAGAAGCGGCTGATTGGGAGGGGATGGGCATCGTCTTAGTATAGTGCTTTTGCTTAAGCTTGTTGACACATTCTGCCAAGCAAATCATAATAGCCGACTTATATCTCAGCGGAGGGGTTCCCGAGCGGTTAAAGGGATCAGACTGTAAATCTGACGGCTCTGCCTTCGAAGGTTCGAATCCTTCCCCCTCCACCACCGGTCTGGTTGCTTGTAAAGGGGCTTGAAGTATATTTCCAGCGCCTTTGCTGTGCCGGGATGTACGTGTATGCCAGGGCGGGTGTAGTTCAATGGTAGAACTTCAGCCTTCCAAGCTGATAGCGTGGGTTCGATTCCCATCACCCGCTCCATTAAGTATGGGTTGGAAGTGTGGGCCTGGAACATGGGCTGGAAAAGGGTAGTTGCAAAATCAGGAAGCGCTGCCCATATAGCTCAGTCGGTAGAGCACTTCCTTGGTAAGGAAGAGGTCATCGGTTCGATTCCGATTATGGGCTCCATAAATTTTACTATTGTAGTTCGATGGTGGAAAGGCTTCAGGTAATGTTTTCAGGTCGGTAGGAATCTCTGAAAAGCAGGATTTTTATCTCAATATATATGGGATGAAAACGAAGCTTTTCAGAGATTCTTGGCATTTTATTTAAAATGTAATCTATATTTATTCGAGAAAGAGGCGAAAAATATGTCCAAGGGAAAATTTGAGCGTACCAAGCCCCACATCAACGTGGGCACGATAGGTCACGTTGATCATGGCAAGACCACGCTGACGGCCGCCCTGACCAAAGTCATGGCCGGGCTTC
>JBKJTS010000069.1:0-19631 GCA_046590885.1 Gammaproteobacteria bacterium | reverse complement strand
CCGACTACTGGCAATAATGCGGTGACCATACCGATGTTGACAAAAACGTAAACCGAAAAAGTAAGAATCAAACTGCCTGCGAGCAGTCGGGTAAAGGTGTCGTGCGCCTGTGAGGCGATAAACAAGCCGCGCATGACGATGAACAGGTAGATTGATAATACTACGATTATGCCAATCAAACCAAATTCTTCACTGAGCACTGCAAAGATGAAGTCGGTAGATCGTTCGGGAATAAAATCAAGATAAGATTGCGTGCCATTCAACCAGCCTTTGCCATATAAGCCACCCGAGCCAATCGCAATTTTTGATTGGATAATGTGATAACCGCTGCCCAGCGGATCGCTCTCCGGATCAAGAAAGGTGAGGACACGCTGGCGTTGATAATCATGCATCATTGACCAGGCGATTGGCACAAATCCGCCGATTAATCCCCCTACCACGGCAATGTGACTCCAGCGCATCCCAGCCAGAAACAACACAAAAACACCTGAGCAGGTAATCAACAGAGAAGTGCCGAGGTCAGGTTGTTTGGCGATCATTGCCGCAGGGACAATAGTTAATGCCGCGCCCGCCAATATCCGCAAAGGATGTGGCGGCAGGTTACGCTCGGCCAAATACCATGCAACCATCATGGGCACAGCAATACGCATCAGCTCAGAGGGCTGAAAGCGAAACATCCCGATCTCCAGCCAGCGCTGCGCGCCTTTGCCGATATCGCCTACCAGTAACACTGCCACCAGCAACCCCACGCCAACTGAAAATATTAAAGGCGCCCACCGTTGGAGATGCTGGGGATGAACTTGAGCGATTGCAATCATCACAGCAAACGCCAGACCTAAACGCACTAACTGTCGACCTAACACCGCTAGGCTTTGTCCCCCCGCACTGTACAGAACTACCAGCCCCACAAGCGATAACAGTAACAACCCGGACAACAGGGGAATGTCCACATGAATGCGTTGCATGAACCTGAACCAGAATCCCTGCCCATTAGAACCAGTGTAGGCTGGCATTCCTTTTGCCCCCCTCATGGCAGTGATCTCACAATGATGTACCTGACGTGGGCGTGGAAGATGGTGTAAGCACAGGCACGGTGGCGGGGACTTTTGCAGAAACCACCGCCGGCATTACGGTATTTTGCTTATTATGCGCCGCTTCAACTAAATCACGCAGGTAATAATCCATCAGCGTGCGGGCAACGGGAGCAGCCGCACTGCTACCGTGACCACCATTTTCTATAATCACCGCGATTGCAATTCGTGGATCTTCCACAGGCGCAAATGACACGAATAAGGCATGATCGCGCAGCCGCTCGGGCGTTTCACTTTCTTTGTACCGCTCGCCCTGTTTAATACTCGCTACTTGAGCGGTGCCAGTTTTACCCGCAATTTTATACGGCGACTTTACGCCAATGCCATACGCCGTGCCACGCGGACTGTGCACTACACTGACCATGGAGTTAATCACTGCATCCCAGTTCGCGCCATTGGCCACCGGCACCCGCTTGCTGACAACCGGCTTTTGCGCCATCATGGTAGCACTGCCCAGCTCGTGCGTGCCGCGCAGCAGATGCGGTTGCATTTGAAAACCGTGATTAGCCAAGGTGGCGGTGATGGTTGCCAATTGTAATGGTGTCGTCAACACATAACCTTGGCCAATACCCGCGATCAGTGTTTCACCACCATACCATGGCTGCTTGAGTACCTTGCGCTTCCATGCCGATGACGGCATCACTCCCCTCATTTCACCCGGTACGTCGATGCCGGTTTTTTTGCCCAAACCAAACTGGCCCATAAAAGTCGCCATGGCATCAATGCCCAATGACTGCGCCAGGGTATAGAAATAGACATCACACGATTGCGCTACCGCCGTATCAAGATTGACGGCGCCGTGCCCTTCTTTCTTCCAGTCGCGATAGCGATGCGATAATCCGGGCAATTGAAAAAAACCGCGGCATGACACCATGTCACCGGGGCTGATCTTGTTATATTCCAAACCTGCTAAGGCGTAAAATGGCTTGACAGTAGAACCTGGCGGGTATTGCCCTTGCAAGGCACGATTAACCAAGGGTTTGTCTAATGAGGTTTGCAATGCATCATAATCTTCAGAAGAAATCCCATTTACAAACAGATTTGGGTCATAACCGGGCGTACTGACAAAGGCCAAGATTTCCCCGTTTTTAGGATTGATTGCCACCACCGAACCGCGCTTGCTGCCCAACGCCCCTTCAGCTACCGCCTGTAAATTGATATCCAGCGTTAAATAAAGATCTTTGCCAGCTATCGGCAAGATGTGTCCCAGCACGCGCAGCGCATCGCCTTGGGCGGTTGTTTCCACCTGTTCAACCCCTACTGTGCCATGCAGAATATTTTCATAGGCTTTTTCTACGCCCAATTTGCCGATGTGCGTGGTGCCACTGTAATTGGTATTAAGCTTTTTCTGCTCTGCCTCATTGATACGCCCCACGTAACCCAGAGCATGCACACCCAACTCACCCAGGGGATAATGGCGCACCATACGCGCTTTAATTTCGACCCCCGGAAAATGATAACGATTGACCGCGAAACGCGCCATTTCTTCATCATTCAGATTAAACCGCAAGGGCACTGGCTCAAAACGGCGCTTTTGCTTCAACTCACGGCGGAAACGCTTTATTTCACGATCGGATAGACTCACGATTTCCCCTAACGATTGAAGCATGATATCTATATTTTCAATCTTGTCGGGCGTGACTTCGATGCTGAACGCGGGGGCATCCTGCGCTAACACAATACCATTACGATCATATATTACGCCGCGTTGCGGGGGAATTGGTACCAGCGTGACACGATTTTCCTGCGATAGCGTAGTGTAATGATCGTGGCTCAAGATCTGCAAATAAAACAGGCGGGAAATAACGGCAAACGTCAATATTACAATGATTACGCTCGCGACAATTATGCGATTCTTTAGTATCTCACTTTCACGGAAATAGTCTTTGAGGAGCGGTCTAGCCATAACAACACATTATTTTATCGTTGTACCGCTGTGCGCCTGCGCAATATTGATGACAGCCACGGCCAGAGCAGCACACTGGTCAGCACAGACGACCAGTAGAGCAATACATCTATTGACCGCCCAATCACCCCAAAAATCCATAAAAATAATAGTTTATAAAGAATTACCAATAACAGTACGCTCAATAATTGTTGCCATAATGGATAGGTGCGTATTCGTTGGTGCATATACACCACAATATACGCCACAAAAATCATGCCTAAGGCATGCTGCCCAAACACCGCGCCATGCACGATATCAAGTAGTAAACCAATTATCCACGCAACACCGACGCCTATACTCTGCGGCTGGGCTAATGCCCAATAAATTACTGCCAAGACCACCCACTCGGGACGAAACGCCTCTATATCGTTCGGTAAAGGAATAATCGTTAACGCGAAAGCCACCAGGAAAGTGGTAAAAATCAGCCAGCCGCTGGCGGGCGCTGTGTGCATTTGTGTCATGGCTTCACCTAATAGCTGCCGGCGCGGGTTTAGCAGGGGGCGTGGCGGGGTCGTGCGTCGTTAATGGCGCGCGCACTCCGCTGACAGGTGCAGCGGGGGCAACGGGTGCGCGTGAGTCGCTTGGCGTGGCATGTGTACTCTCTTGCACAGCGGTGTCTTGCGGCAGCGTGCTTTTCAATACAGGTGCGGGGATGCTGCGTGGTGGGAGTGGTACAGGAAGGGAATGCCACACCAATAATACCTCGCGATTATGTTCCAGGCGCGCTGCGGGCGTGGCACGTACCTGCATAAACGGTTGTCCTGATTTTTTCTCAGCATAGGTAATGATAGCCGCAGGATAATTGGGGGGGAAACGTCCATCCAGTCCTGAAGTGACCAATATATCCCCTTTTTTAATATCTGTGCTGTTAGGAAGGTGGGGCAAATCCATCTCACCTGATGCGCCCATGCCCACAGCAATTGCACGCAGGCCGGTACGATTGAGCATTACTGGAAGGGAATGACCCGTATCGGTAATCAACATGGCCACACTGGAGGGCTCCCCCACTTCAATGATCTGGCCCATAACACCTGCGCCATCAATCAGTGGCTGACCTTCATAAACACCTTCACGTCGCCCTTTATTGAGCACCAGTTTGCGCGCATACGGATCTATATCCACCGCTACAATATCAGCAACCGAGACACGTTCACTTACATTCACGGAAGCTTCCAGCAGGGTACGCAAACGGCGATTTTCTGCATCCAACGCTGCCAGTTTCTGCACGTGTGCCTGCAGTAGAAAATGTTCGCTGTGCAGCCGGTCATTTTCTGCTTTCAGCGCTTGGTGCGTGGTAAAATTTGAGCCTACCCAACCGCCCGCGGCAATCGGCAGATTAACGACATAATAAAGTGGATAAACTGCTGCGGATAAACCTGTACGTACCCCCTCCAGGTAATGCTGGCGATGATCTGCCGTCATTAATGCAAACGAAACAAGCGCCAGCACGACCAATCGGAGAGTAATTGAAGGTCCCTGTATAAATAGGGGTTTAATGGTGGGCCTCGTGAATTAAAAATCCCATGGGTACAATCCAGCAGAAAGGCGCCGAACAGGGTCGGCGCCATTTTTAGCAAGGTTCAGTTTTACTCGGAAACAAACAAATCCATACCGCCACCTTCGTCAATCATCTCCAGGGCACGCCCGCCTCCCCGTGCCACGCAGGTAAGGGGGTCTTCGGCAATCACCACGGGCAGGCCGGTTTCTTCCGTCAACAAGCGGTCTAGATCGCGCAATAACGCGCCGCCGCCCGTAAGCACCATGCCGCGCTCGGCGATGTCTGAACCCAGATCAGGCGGTGTTTGCTCCAAAGCAGTGCGCACCGCGCCTACAATGCCGGCCAAAGGTTCCTGCAAGGCTTCCAGAATTTCGTTGCTGTTAAGTGTGAAGCTGCGTGGCACACCCTCGGACAGGTTGCGCCCCCGCACCTCGATTTCGCGGATTTCTTTACCGGGATAGGCCGCGCCAATTTCGATCTTGATGCGTTCAGCGGTGGATTCACCTATCAAAGTACCATAATTACGGCGGACGTAATTTATAATTGCATCGTCCAGACGGTCACCGCCGATACGCACCGACGCCGCATATACAATGCCGTTCAATGAAATAATGGCAACTTCGGTAGTGCCACCACCAATATCCAGCACCATTGAGCCACTGGCTTCACCCACCGGCATGCCCGCGCCCAGCGCGGCTGCCATCGGTTCTTCAATTAAATATACCTCGCGCGCGCCGGCACCTGCCGCAGATTCTTTGATGGCACGCCGTTCCACTTGTGTGGAGCCGCACGGCACGCAGATCAGCACGCGCGGACTGGGGCGGAAAAAACGTGTTTCATGCACTTTGTGAATAAAGTGCTGGAGCATTTTTTCTGTGATTGTAAAATCAGCAATCACGCCGTCCTTTAATGGCCGGATGGCGGTGATGTTGCCGGGTGTTCGGCCAATCATCAACTTGGCCTCTGTGCCCACGGCCGCAATGGTCTTAGGGCTGCCTGGCCCACGATCCTGTCGCACCGCCACGACTGAAGGTTCATTGAGTACAATACCTTGTCCACGTACATAAATCAGTGTGTTAGCTGTGCCAAGATCAATTGAGAGATCACTGGAAAAGAGTCCGCGTATACGCTTAAACATGTGTTGTTCATTCCATGATGGGGGTTGCGAAAAAATACCAGGAGATGCTTATAACAAAAAAGCCAGTAATCTACCAATGAGCTGCCTTTTGAGCAAGTCATTAAATATGTTAAGCTTCGACCCTAATATTGTATATATCGTACCACGAGTAAATTTCATGAGCCTAAACAAGTCGGATATTGAAAAAATTGCACTTCTTGCGCGGCTTCAAATAGAAGAGGCCGATATTCCGCTTTATGCTAATAATTTGTCCAACATTCTCCAGCTGGTTGAGCAGATGAGCGCTGTCGACACCACAGGTGTTGAAATTATGGCGCACCCCCTTGATGCTGCGCAGCGCCTGCGCGCCGATGCAGTAACAGAAATTGATCAGCGCAAATTGTTTCAGTCCATCGCCCCCCAAGTGGAAGCTGGATTGTATCTGGTGCCGAAGGTGATTGAGTAGGTAAAAACACACATGCTTTAGCTTGTTATGCCCCTTGAGTTTTCGCGTCCCGACTACGTTACGGTTCCTTTTTTGGAATTACTTACAGTGCAATGAAAAGGAAGATTCCATAGATTATGAGCTCTCTTGATCTAGGCCTCATTGGGAATTGCGGCATTAGCGCCCTTGTTGATCCGACTGGCCGGATAGTATGGTCGTGTATGCCACGCTTTGACAGTGACCCCATCTTTTGTGGGCTGCTTCGTAATGCCCAAGACAACCTCGGAACATTTACCCTTGAGATGGAGAATCAAGCGCGGGTAGAACAAAAGTATTTACGTAACACTGCGATTTTGGTGACTACCCTTTATGATCAAGCGGGGGGTGCGGTTGAAATTACAGATTTTGCGCCACGTTTCCATCAATTCGGCCGTATTTTCTATCCAATGATGATCGTACGGCGACTGCGTCTCTTGGCAGGGAGCCCCGTAATTCGCATTTGCCTGGAACCTACCCATGATTATGGTGCGGGGGTTCCTGCGGTTACCTTTGGCAGTAATCACATTCGTTATGTATCGCCGCAATTAGCATTACGTCTCACCACCGATGCCTCGATTACCGCAGTGCTGGAGCAACTGCCTTTTGTGCTGAACCATGATATTACATTGATACTTGGCCCGGACGAAACCATGACGGAAGCACCGGGGGAGGCTGGGCAACGGTTCTTCAATGCGACGCGTAACTACTGGCACGATTGGGTACGTTTTCTCGGTATTCCCTTCGAGTGGCAGCAAGCGGTGATCCGCGCAGCGATTACAATCAAGCTTTCCACTTTTGACGACACTGGCGCTATTGTCGCTGCCATGACTACTTCCATTCCTGAAGCGCCGGGCAGTGGGCGCAACTGGGACTATCGTTATTGCTGGCTGCGGGATGGGTACTTTGTGGTGGCTGCACTTAACCGTCTCAGCGCCACGCGCACTATGGAGCACTACCTCCACTACATTGTGAATATTGCGGTCAACATGCGGGGCCAGGATTTGCAGCCGGTATACCGCATCAATGGCCAAGGTAACCTGGCCGAGTCAATCATGCCCAATCTTCCTGGGTATCACGGCATGGGGCCAGTTCGTGTCGGTAATGCCGCTTATTATCAAATACAGAATGATGTTTATGGTTCGGCGATCCTGGCCGCCACCCACATGTTCTTTGACGAACGGCTCGACCGGCCGGGTAATGAGGGTCTTTTCCGCCAGCTTGAAGCCTTGGGGGAAATAGCGCGCACGGTTTATAATCGTCCTGATGCCGGGCTTTGGGAGCTGCGTAATACCGCGCGCATCCACACCTTCTCCAGCCTTATGTGCTGGGTAGCCTGTGATCGGCTCGCCCGCATTGCCGCACGCTTGGGCTTGCATGAGCGCGTTTCTTACTGGCGTGGATATGCTGACGTGATACACCAGGCTATTTGTGACAATGCCTGGGATGAAAAGCAGCAGAGTTTCGTCGAGAGTTTTGGCGGACAAGAGCTTGACGCAAGTTTGCTATTGTTACATGAGCTTGAGTTTTTGGCCAAGGATGACCCCCGCTTCGCAGGGACGGTAGCCGCCGTCGAACGGCATCTCAAGAAAGGGGATTTTATTTTTCGTTATACGCAAAAAGATGATTTCGGTGAGCCAGAAACGGCGTTCCTGGTATGCACTTTCTGGTACATAGATGCGCTGGCAACATTGGAGCGTCATGATGAAGCGCGAGCATTGTTTGAAACCATGCTCACTTGCCGAAATCCCCTCGGCCTGCTTTCTGAAGACATTGAACCCGCCAGCCGGAAGCTGTGGGGTAATTTTCCGCAGACTTATAGTATGGTTGGGCTCATCAACTCAGCGATGCGGTTAAGCAGGAATTGGGAGGAGGCTTTTTAACCTCGGGGCGATTCATTGGCCAACCCCTGGGCTGGACCTGAAGATGTAAAGGAAAAGGAGATTTCATGGCAACCGCATCACACTCACACCTGACACGATCATTACGTTTAGGATTCCTGATCGCCGCGATTATCGGGCTTGCTACCGGTATATTCGCGTGGCGTCAGATAGAGGGCGAACGTCAAATCGATCTCGAAGATGTCAATCGCCGCGCACATGCCTTAACGCAGCAGTTAACCGTACCCGTAGAAAAAGCGCTGACGCTGACTGACGCCCAGGCGAGCGTAGCGTTGCGTGCGCACCTGGAAGGTTACAGCCGTTTGATCGGCTACGCCGTGTTTCGGCCGGACGGCCAACTGGTTGCGGCGGGCAAGGCAATCGCAGATTTTCTGGATCAGATCGAACCTGCAGTTAAACGGGCAGCGCAAACAAATACAGATATTATCGAAGGTGCTCGCGGTCAAGGTATACCCATTCACATTCTCGCCGTTCCGCTCCGGGACGTGAGTGGCGTGTTGGTAGTAGCGCATGATATTTCCTACATTGACGTGCGCGCCACGGATCGGCTCATCCAGTACGGCTTCTGGATTCTGATTGTTACGCTACTGGTGGTGACGCTGGTCATGGGAACAACGTGGTTCACTTATGAACGGCCACTGCATAAACTCGCGGACTGGATGCGGCGCTTGCGCACCGAAAATGTCGTAGAAGCGCCGCCGCGCGGCTTGCCTTCAGCACTGCTGGGCAGCGAAAGCGACCGATTGGCCGCAACATTCCGTGCGGCGCGGAGCACGGGCTGGCGGTTGTCGCAAGCAGCGTTGCACGCAGAACAGGTGTGGACTTCCGACCGGCTACGCGCCCATGCCGTGGCCGCGCTAGGCGAGGCACAGCAACTGATTGTTGTCAGCAACCGCGAACCTTACATGCATCAGTTGCGCGATGGCAAACCCCATGTAATTGTTCCGGCGGGCGGTTTGGTCACGGCGCTGGATCCAATATTACAGGCTTGCGGCGGGGTATGGATTGCCCACGGCAGCGGCGATGCGGACCGCGAAACGGCGGACGCCTCCGGGCATCTCACCGTACCACCCGATGACGCACATTATACGCTGAAGCGTGTCTGGCTCACCCGCGAAGAAGAACAAGGATACTACTACGGCTTTTCCAACGAGGGTCTATGGCCCTTGTGTCACCTTGCCCACGAACGCCCGGTATTTCGCGCCGAGGACTGGGAATATTACCGCCAGGCCAATCAGCGTTTTGCCGATGCGGTGCTTGAGGAGATCGGCAATGGGTTGGCGGTTGTCCTGGTACAGGACTATCAACTCGCGCTGGTACCGCAAATGCTCAAATCCAAACGCCCTGACTTGCGCGTGGGTATTTTCTGGCATATTCCCTGGCCAAATTCCGAAGCATTCCGCATTTGCCCATGGGGCGCAGATCTTCTTGCCGGTATGCTTGGCGCTGATCTGATAGGTTTCCATTTACAGCAGCATTGCAATAATTTTCTGGAAACGGTGGATCGCGTGCTCGAATCACGCCTGGACTGGGATCATTTTGCCGTTGAACTCAAAGGATCCATATCGCATGTCCGGCCATTTCCTATCAGTGTGCAGAGCTGGCTGGAGCGCAAAGTTCCTGCAGGCGAGGAACTCAAGCAACAGATTGCGGATCTCAAGCTTCAACACAAACTTGACGGCCAATACATTGCGGTGGGCGTGGACCGCATCGACTATACCAAGGGATTACCCGAACGCTTCCGCGCTGTCGATAGATTTCTGGAGAAAAATCCCCGGTATCACGGACGCTTTATTTTTGTGGAGCTGGGCGCACCGAGCCGCACGCATATCCGACGTTATCGCGAACACATCTCTGAACTCGAGGCGCTGGCGGACGAGATCAATTGGAAGTATCAAACCGTCGACTGGAAACCGATCCGGTTTTTGGTGGCCCATCACGATGCCAATACTGTGCATGCGTTTCTCTGCATGGCTTCGATGTGCATAGTAAGCTCGCTGCACGATGGCATGAATCTGGTAGCAAAAGAATATATTGCAGCCCAGACAGCGTACGATGGGGTATTGATTCTATCGGAGTTTGCCGGGGCAGCACGTGAGCTTTCTGACGCGCTCATCATCAATCCCTATGATACGGAGCAATTTGCCGACTCAATTCGCTATGGCATTGAAATGGACCCGGTGGAGCGACGCAGACGAATGGAGCGTATGTATCGCTTTGTAGAGGAGCATAATGTGTATCGCTGGGCGGCCAGCTTCCTCACAGAACTGGCGGCAACCCGTTCCCAGGCATCAAAACCGGATTCATTATCACTTTTCGAGCGGCGTAGCGCCTTATGAAGATACTGCATCGCGGAATCGATATATGAAAAAACTTCGTAGCGTCATCGACGTTGATTGTTTTTTTCAGGAATTATGTAACGCGGATCAATGTGCGTTGTTATTGGATTATGATGGCACGCTCGCGCCATTCCAGGTCAATCCTGAGGGGGCGATACCTTATCCCGGTGTACGTGAGACAATCAACCGTATTTTGGCACAGGGCCGTACACGACTGGTTATCATCACTGGGCGCACACCTGCCGATTTAATTCCTTTATTAGCATTGGATCGCGCGGTGGAAGTGTGGGGCGAACACGGCGGGGAAAGGGCTCATCCGGCCGGAAACCGGGAACAGGCCACGCTCAGCGAAGTTACCCTGAAAGCATTGGCACGCGCCACACTGGATGCTCAAGAACTTCAGGCACTGGGCGCGCGTTGCGAGCGAAAAGCAAGCGGCATCGCTATTCATTGGCGGAACTTGCCAGTTAAAACGACTACCATTATACGTACCAGAGTCTTGGCACTCTGGGGCAAATACGCAACAATAAATGGTTTGAAATTACATGATTTTGATGGTGGCATCGAGTTGCGCGCGCGTGGGCATAGCAAAGCGGATGCAGTGAAAACCATCCTGTCCGAGATGAAAGACGATGCTATTGTAGCTTGTCTAGGTGACGATCAGACGGATGAAGATGCTTTTGCAGCGCTTCAAGGCAAGGGGTTATCTGTGCTAGTGCGCAGCACATTACGCCCTACACGGGCAGATTTATGGCTAACCCCACCGGAAGAATTGTTGCTGTTCCTGAAGAAATGGGAGCAAGCGCGGGAATAGAGGGATAGGTCAGAGAGGAAAATAGGCCCACTATATCCAGCGCCCCCCACAGTGAGCTATGGGGGGCGTCTCAATTACAAATAAGTAATTTTAGCTTCTTGGGTCAGTATTAAGTTTCTTTAGCCCTTCGGTATACTCTGTCAGGGTTAATTTACCATCCGCATTGGCATCAAGCTGACCAAAAATTTCTACCAGCCCTTTTACCTGCTTTGCTTCGACAACATTTATCGACCCATTAGTATCTTTATCAACTGAGCTAAACTCAGGGGCGGCAGTTGCCTCTGCCAATGCAGCGCTTGAAATCACCAGTAAACCCATTCCAAGTCCATTCAAAAAGATGTTATTTTTGAGGTTCATAATAATTCTCCTGTTAAGTTTAAAGAATATCCAAATAGACCTGCCGTCATAAAGAATGAATAACAGCCTCTACAAAGGTTTAATACAGCAAAGTACATGCCTTACATAATAATTATAAAAAAAATCATAAGGTTATTTAAAGTTCATGCTTGGAATTCCATAGAATGCCGATTTTGGCAGGAAAATTCTCTGTAAGGTGTCGCCACATGACTACGCAATTTGGGTGGATACATATATATTCATGAAATACCTGTTATTATTTGTTTAAAAAAGGTGACACTTGTATGAATTCCCCATTAATTATGAATAATTAATGGGGAATTGTGGCCGGAAATTACGGCAGCCATCTGGAGCAATGGAAATTTACACTGAAAAAGATAGCCCGTGCAGGTAATGCATGAATTGTAAAGTTGCGGTCTTCAAATCATCTTCAACACGCGCATTATTAATTCTGCGTCAAATGCATGGGCTGGTATCGTGGACTAAGGAACTATACAGAAAGATACCCCCTGATTTTATCAGCATCCACTTACGCACGTTGATCTTCGTGAATGAACTTACCTGAGTCGATAACAATCAGACGATCTGCGATTTCCAGAGTAAAACTTAAAATCTGTTCTGACACAATAATGGTAATTTCTCGCATCTTGCGAATTTCATTCAGCACGCGGGCAATGTCTTTGATGATGGAAGGTTGAATACCTTCAGTAGGCTCGTCCAGCAGTAACACTTTTGGATTAGTCACCAGCGTCCGTGCGATTGCCAACTGTTGCTGCTGTCCACCAGAAAGATTACCCCCTTGCGGTGGCGCATATCAAATAAAACTGGAAACAGGCTATATATATCCTGGGGTATCTGCCGAGATTTCGACTTCCCCATCCCGGTTTCAATATTTTCCTGCACAGTCATGCTGGGGAAAATCATGCGCCCCTGGGGCACGTAAGCCAAACCATTTCTAACCCGTTGATAACTATCCAGGGTGGTGAGGTTTCTTCCTTCCAGCGCAATTTTTCCGCCTTTGGTGGGCAGAATGCCCATCAGCGCCTTGAACAGCGTAGTCTTTCCCATGCCGTTACGGCCCATGATAGCCACCGTTTCATTTTTTTTTGCGCTGAAGTTTATCTTATGGATAACTTCACTCTGACCATAACTGATTTGTAAGTCGGAAATTTCAAACATGGCCTGCTCTACCTTTTTTAATGACCTAAATAGACTTCGACAACACGCGGATCAGACTGAACCTTATCCATCTTCCCTTCCATCAGTACTTTTCCTTGATGAAATACGGTGACCTTATGCGCGATACGTTTTACAAATTCCATATCATGTTCTATAACCACTACTGAACGATTTTGAGAAATTTTGTTCAACAATACCGCCGTTTGTTCACGTTCCTTGACACTCATTCCCGCCACCGGCTCATCCAGCATCAAGAGCTCAGGATCCTGCATAAGTAGCATGCCAATTTCCAGCCACTGTTTCTGTCCATGGCTTAACAGGCCCGCTTCTTCGAGATAGAGTGAATCAATCAGCATCACCTGTTCAGCCACTTCATGAACACGATCTATAACATCTTTGGTGCGACGAAATGTCAGGCAGCCAAATACACTGCGTCCACGGGGAAACGACATTTCGAGATTTTGAAATACCGATAGGTTTTCGTAAATAGAAGGCGTCTGAAATTTACGCCCCCTAACCCCGGATCCATGATGCCGGCAAACTTAATATGGGGAATTTGCCTTGACGTAGTATAAATTCCATGAAAATCCCAGCAAGCCTTGCGCGCTTCGGGATAATGATCAACCAGAAATCCCCCGCCATTCTCTCTGGCAAACAAGCCGGTGAAACCCCATTCAGATTCGACCAGCGTACCGACATCGAGAATATCCACTACCAGCAGATCCCCAGGTTCTGCGCCTTCGATGCCCACGGGCCCACTTAAGTAATGCACCTGGGTAAGATCAACGTCACGAACATCATTCGCACTGTCATTATTGGCGATCTGTCCACCTGTCCAGTCCAGGCATTGAATACGGAACTCATCGCCAGGCTTTACCATCACCGCCATCGGAATATCCGGGTGCCAGCGATTATGAATTACCTCCGATTGCTGTTCTGGCGCTTTGTTAATATCTACTCTAATAAGCGTTTTAGGCATAACATGTCCTCTTACTGAGCTTAGTAATTTTCACCCAGGGAGCGTCAGGCGCGGCATGAACCATCATGTATGTGGCATGCTTGTGCGGTAACAACCCCATCACCTGCAAACTCCCTGGCTTGCGATTTATCTACAGCATAGTGCATGCCAAACCTGCCATGGCAGTCTAATATCTATGATTTTCATGTAATTATACGGTCAGCCAGAAGCCGCGAACCAAGCAGAAATCAGTGAGATGCCCTGTGCAAGTGCGCACAAAAATCAGCATGCACTATGAAAATGCAATGCTATTGCAGCTACAATTAATAGCCGTTGGGTTTTAATAATTGCAGTAACATGGGATAATAAAAAATATCCATCTACCAAGCACGGATTCCTGAATTATAAGCTCATGCAAAAAAACAATGCACAATAAAACCATCGTTGAATTATCCGCTGACCTGCACGCCAAAAAATATTCCAGCGAAGAGTTGACCCGCGCTTTTATGGCGCGTGTTGAAAAATTCAATCCGCAGCTTAATGCATTGGTTACGCTGACGGGTGAGTACGCTCTGACCGCTGCACGCGGTGCCGATGCGCGCATCGCAAACGGAACAGCGGGGCCACTCACCGGCATTCCCATCGTTCAGAAAGATATCTTTTGCACACTGGGCGTAAAAACCACCTGTGGCTCGAAAATGCTCGACAACTTCATTGCCCCCTATGACGCCACCACCGTGATTAAGCTGAAAGAAGCTGGCACAGTGATGCTGGGCAAAGCCAACATGGATGAATTCGCCATGGGCTCGTCCAATGAAACCAGCTACTATGGTGCGGTGCACAATCCGTGGGATCTCAACGCCGTGCCCGGTGGTTCGTCAGGCGGATCGGCGGCGGCGGTTGCCGCACGCCTGACTCCGGCCGCCACTGGTACCGACACCGGCGGCTCGATTCGACAACCCGCTGCACTGTGCGGCATTACCGGCATTAAACCCACTTATGGCCGCGTTTCGCGTTACGGCATGATCGCGTTTGCCTCCAGTCTTGACCAGGCCGGGCCAATGGCGCGTAACGCCGAAGATTGCGCTTTGTTGCTTGGTGCTATGGCGGGTTTTGATACGCTCGACTCCACCAGTGTTGACACACCGGTGCCGGACTACCGCGCCACGCTCAACAACTCACTGCAAGGGTTGAAAATCGGTTTGCCCAAAGAATATTTTGGTGGCGGCCTGGATGCCCAAGTAGGCAAAGTAATTGACGACGCTATCAAGCAATACCACGCACTGGGCGCCGAAATTGTCGAGATCACGTTGCCTAACACCATGCTCTCGGTACCGACCTATTACGTCGTCGCGCCCGCCGAATGCTCGTCGAATCTGTCGCGCTTTGATGGCGTACGTTTTGGCTATCGCTGCAAAGATCCCCAAGACCTTGCTGACCTCTACAAACGCTCACGCGGAGAAGGCTTCGGTGCCGAAGTCAAACGCCGCATCATGATCGGCACTTACGCACTGTCGGCGGGCTATTACGACGCCTATTATGCCAAGGCACAACAACTACGCCGCTTGATCAGCGAAGACTTCAAGCAGGCATTCAAGCTTGTAGACGTGATCATGGGCCCAACCTCACCCACGGTAGCATTTAACCTGGGTGAAAAGCTTGCCGACCCGGTAACCATGTATTTGTCCGACATTTACACGATCGCCGTCAATCTTGCGGGCCTGCCTGGGATGTCTATCCCTGCAGGCTTTGTCGGCCAGCGCCCGGTAGGATTACAAATTATCGGCAACTACTTTGATGAGGCGCGGCTGTTAAATACAGCGCATAAATACCAGCAAGTAACGGATTGGCATGAGCGTGTACCAGCAGGGTTTAAATAAAATGGAATGGGAAGTCGTCATCGGTCTTGAAATCCACGCGCAGCTTGCCACTAAGAGCAAGATCTTCTCGGGTGCGCCCACCGCCTATGGCGCAGCGCCCAACACGCAGGCCTGCGCAGTTGATTTAGGCATGCCTGGTGTGTTGCCCGTATTGAATGCCGAAGCCGTACGCATGGCGGTAAAATTCGGCCTCGCCACTGGCTGCGCGATTGCACCGCGCTCGGTGTTTGCACGCAAAAATTATTTTTATCCGGATTTGCCCAAAGGCTATCAGATCAGCCAATACGAACTACCCATCGTTGCCCACGGTAAGATGGAAATTCAGCTCGATGATGGCGCCACTAAAACCATCGGCATCACGCGTGCACACCTGGAAGAGGACGCAGGAAAATCATTGCATGAAGATTTTCACAATCTTACCGGCATTGACCTGAATCGTGCTGGCACGCCGCTGCTGGAAATTGTCTCGGAACCCGACCTGCGCTCTGCCAAAGAAGCGGTTGCCTACATGAAAAAAATTCACTCGCTGGTACGCTATCTGGAAATTTGTGACGGTAACATGCAGGAAGGCTCGTTCCGTTGTGACGCCAACGTCTCGATGCGCCCTAAAGGCCGGGAAAAATTCGGCACGCGCGCAGAAATCAAAAACATCAACTCTTTTCGTTTTGTGGAACGCGCCATTAACTACGAAATAGAGCGGCAAACGGATCTATTAGAGCGCGGCGGCACCGTGATACAGGAAACGCGCTTATACGATGCCAACAAAGACGAAACCCGCTCCATGCGCAGCAAGGAAGAAGCGATGGATTACCGCTACTTCCCTGACCCGGATTTGTTGCCTGTGATACTGGATGATGCCTTTATTGAAGCCACGCGCAAAACCTTGCCTGAATTACCCGATGAAAAACGTGAACGTTTTGTTTATCAATTTGGCCTTACCCCTTACGACGCCAGTGTGCTCACCGCCAGCCGCGAACTCGCTGACTTCTTTGAGGCCACAGAAAAGGCATCTGCTGGCGAGACCAAACTCGCTGCCAACTGGGTGATGGGCGATTTATCCGGCGCATTAAACAAAGCCGATTTCGACATCACGGGCAGCCCGGTCACTGCGCAGATGCTAGGAGGTATGATTCAGCGCATCTCCGATGACACCATCTCCGGAAAAATCGCCAAAGAAGTCTTCGAAGCGATGTGGAACGGTGAAGGCGATGCGGATACTGTGATCGAGAAAAAAGGTTTGAAGCAAGTCACCGACACTGGCGCCATTGAAGCCGCCATTGAAGCTGTCATCGCCAACAATCCCAAACAGCTTGAACAATACCGCAGCGGGCAGGATAAATTGTTCGGCTTCTTTGTCGGGCAAGCGATGAAAGCCACGCAGGGCAAAGCTAACCCCGCTTTGTTGAATGAATTGCTCAAGAAAAAACTGGGCGCTTAAGCAGCGCCGGATTCAGCTGTATTAACCCTCAATAGCGTTAATCTAGTTGTTAGATAACCGTCAGAGAAAAATTGCTAACTATTGATTAAAAATCGAATATTTATGATGATCATCTTAAGCTGCATGAAAGCCCTTTGAATGGTTACTAAATCAGGTATTGCTTTGGCCTGCCACCGCACAACCTGAATGCCCGCCGACCTCAACGCTGAGTCTTTCGTGACATCTGCGACCTGACTATCTGGTCTTTGGTTGGTTGCATCATCTAGCTCAATATTGTAGTTCCCTTACTTAACGCCGAGCAATCGAGAAAGTTGAACTTGCGCGAGGAAAATATGTTCTGGCAGTGCTTCTATGAAATGACATAGACTGGACGCTTTAAATCAATTTTCTTTTCAAACCTGTGCGACCCACAATCTTGTTTTGCATTTTGGAAAATTTATGCAACCCCAAAAATCCCCTTTTGCTCCATTTCTCATTACCATTTTAATGCCACACGATGCACAGGTTGGTGTTGTGTAGTCACCCTCGGTAGCAAAAGTTAAAAGTATATTTTGCTTGACCTCTGGCAGTTTTAAAAGCATGGATATGAATTTCTCGCCGTCAATCAGAAACAGCTTGTCGCTGTGTTCAGCCGCAAAAATTTTAGCATCCTCGGAAAAGGTGCTGGTCGCCATGAATACTCCCTTGCCAGCCGACTCATGAACCATCACACCGAAAAGTTCACGAATCTCTTTGACACCGACAATCTTTTTCCATGCCATGCCTTGCATTGGATAGCATATTCCAAAACATTAGAACCATTGACATAGACTCGTGCATCAACTCCACCATCAGCACCATGGCCGATTGTTTCTACTCGCTTGCCCAGCACACGAAAATACTCACCACTAAGTATCTCAAATCGCTTCCATTCAAGTTTGCGAAGGAGGTCAATTGAAAATTTCGTCGGTGTGGATTGTTTCTGACTGGCATTACCCCATTCAGTCGTGTGTTGTTCTCTGGTAGGCTTATCAGATTCCGTTCTCTTAGTTGCTTGGAAGGCAAAGTCATATGTTTTTGTTGGGACAGATACTGCTGCCCGCATGAAATATTTTCTATTTCTGACATAAGAAACAAGAGAAATTATCAAAAATAATATTGCCGTTATGGGGGCAAGCCCAGAGATCATGCCTCCGAACGGGGCCAAAATAGGTGAATGAAAGAATGAAGGAATAATCCATCTCATCGCAACAAACACAACCGCAGCAAACCCCGCACCCCATTGCCACGGTGCATCTAACAGTACCGAAATAAGGTGTTCGTCTTTCTTGTAACTCCTTCTTTTAGCCATTTTCAACCTTCATGTATTTTACGAAACATTGATAATAGTGCCATTTAAATGGGTAGGACATAGAGCCTTCGATGATGAAATATAGGACATCAATCAAATCCCCGGTAAAGATAAAACGGTTCTGATGGGATAGCGGTGACTGTTACAGAGCGTCTTAAATCCGCTTGCTACAGGTCTATCGCTATGTACAGCCATACCTGTATTAGCGGCTGATAGTGGGAGTTATAAAGGATAAAGCTGGATGAATGATGGGCGCCTTATGGCTGTGGCCACGGGGTACACGTTATGTCAAGAATCCATCGTCATTTATTGCAGCCGTGCAGATATGTTGAATGGCTCTTTGGATGCATATCTTGTGACGACACTAACTTGCAACCTGTCGGGCTTATCATCATTTCTGACCACAACCCAGCATCGCTGAGGAAATCTGATCGTGTTTTATAAGCGGGTTGTTCCTATTCAAACCATTCTTTGGCACTATGTAAAGGTTCATCGGAGCTGGAATAAATTCTCTAGGCGGGCATTCTGCGCGTGATTGCCGTACTAATTACGCAAGCAATTTCTCGCACGGTCTGTCTGTCCCGCTCCTAATCTTGCGTGCCAACAGACTCATGCTTTAGATCAACTCCAGTGCAACTTCTTTCACTGCCTGGTCACGAATATAAAACCCGCGCATCTCCAGTACACCTTTGGTATTTAGGGAAATAATCAGGTACAGCGCTTCAGGATAACCCGCTTCATCACAGTCCATCACCGACGGCGCGGCGGGTGCGGTAGGATGGGAATGATAAATGGCGAACAGCGCTTCACCGCGCTCGCGCATCTGGCGCAGGGCGTCAATTTGCGCTTTGGGGTCCATAATAAAACGCTGTTGTGGTTCAGCGGCAATATTAGGCACAGGATAACAGCGCAGCGGCACGCCATCGTGTGCACTGATCAAGCCGCATATTTCGCAATCAGCACCCAACTGCCCCTGATGCAGTAATTCATTGACCAGCGGACGTGGCAATTTGACGGGGATCATGGTTATCCTTCTATTTTAAATTCAATATGATACATTATTATCGCTTGCTGTATTTTAGTCACGGGCGGCGAGCTCTTCCTATTATCTAAAATATGGTATGCTATTATTGCAGTTAACATTTCTCTTAATCTAATAAAAGGAAAGGATATAACCATGGAATACCTACGTCGCATTGCCAAACCTATCAGTCATTTTGTTATTTTTTCCTTTCTCTGGCTAGGCCTGCAAATGCCTGCCGCACAAGCGGGCATTGTTGGTACTGAAATTATTGTCAGC
>JBKJTS010000293.1:0-3477 GCA_046590885.1 Gammaproteobacteria bacterium | reverse complement strand
ACAGGTGCAAACGCTGTTTTGCGCATTAATGAAAAATCACTGAAACGCCATTCTTCGTCACGGATAGTGGGGAAGGGCAATGCGCGCACACGCTGTGCCGCGTTAGCGCGTAGCGCGTTTAACCATTCATGGGGTGTGGCCGTAGTCGGTAGCAATCCTGCCAGGTAAGTAGCATGGTTAGAGACGGATTGGCTGTCAACAATGGCTGCGTTCATGCATGCACCCAGTCGTAGCCGCGCGTTTCCAGCTCCAGCGCCAGTTCCTTGCCGCCGGTTTTAAGGATCTGTCCATCGCGCATTACGTGCACAAAATCGGGGGTGATGTAATTGAGTAGACGCTGATAATGTGTGACCATGATCACGGCATTATTCAGCGTCATGAGCTTGTTCACACCGCTGGCAACAATGCGCAGTGCATCAATATCCAGCCCCGAATCGGTCTCATCGAGTATTGCAAGCGTGGGATCCAGTACCGCCATCTGCAAAATCTCGTTACGTTTCTTCTCGCCGCCGGAAAAACCTTCATTGACGTTACGGTCAAGAAAACTTGGATCCATTTCCACGATCTTGGATTTCTCGCGGATGTAATCATTGAACTCCAGCGGGTCAAGGTCTTCACCGCCACGCCGGGTTTGCAAGGTGTTATACGCCAGCCGCAAAAAAGCACTGTTGCTCACGCCAGGAATTTCAATAGGATATTGAAACGCCAGAAACACCCCGGCATGCGCACGTTCTTCCGGCGCCAGTTCAAGCAGGTTTTTGCCTTGGAATATGACGTCACCGCCGGTCACGGTATAACTGGGATGTCCCGCCAGCACTTTGGAGAAGGTGCTCTTGCCCGAGCCGTTGGGCCCCATGATGGCATGCACTTCGCCTGCGCGCACTGTCAGATTAATGCCTTTGAGTATCCCTATCCCTGCCACAGAGGCCGAGAGATTGCGTACTTCTAAAATTGTTTTACTGCTACTGCTGATCACCCGACACTTCCTTCTAATTTAAGCCCTAGCAATTGCGTGGCTTCGACAGCAAACTCCATCGGCAAGTGATTAAACACCTCTTTGCAAAAGCCGTTGATGATCATCGACACCGCTTCTTCTGCGCCGACCCCCCGGCTGGCAAAATAAAACATTTGATCCTCACCGATGCGTGAGGTAGAGGCTTCGTGCTCCACCTTGGCACTGCTGTTATGTACTTCAATATACGGAAAAGTATTGGCGCCGCAGGTTGCTCCAATCAACATGGAATCGCATTGCGAATAATTGCGCGCGCCAACAGCGTTGGCGCTGACTTTTACCAGGCCACGATAACTGTTGTTGGACTTGCCTGCCGAAATACCCTTGCTGACAATACGGCTGCGGGTGTTTTTGCCGATGTGGATCATCTTGGTGCCGGTATCGGCCTGTTGATGATGATTGGTGAGTGCCACTGAATAAAATTCGCCAATGGAATTGTCACCTATCAACACGCAGCTGGGATATTTCCAGGTAATCGCCGAGCCAGTTTCGACTTGGGTCCAGGAAATTTTGGAATTGATGCCTTTGCACAAGCCGCGCTTGGTGACAAAATTATAAATACCGCCCACACCGTTTTCATCACCGGCATACCAATTTTGTACTGTGGAGTATTTGATCTCGGCATTGTCCATGGCCACAAGTTCTACCACCGCCGCGTGTAACTGGTTAGTGTCGAAACGCGGCGCTGTGCAACCTTCCAGGTAGCTTACATAGCTACCTTCTTCGGCGACAATGAGAGTCCGTTCAAACTGGCCGGACTCGCCATTATTAATGCGAAAATAGGTGCTCAAATCCATTGGGCACCGGCACCCCTTGGGGATGTAGCAAAACGAGCCGTCAGTAAAAACCGCTGAATTGAGCGCCGCATAAAAATTATCAGTAGTGGGCACCACACTGCCCAAATATTTTTTGATTAGCTCTGGGTGCTCTTTCACAGCCTCAGAAAATGAGCAAAAAATCACGCCGACTTCAGCCAGCTTGTCTTTGTATGTGGTCGCCACCGACACACTGTCGAAAATTACATCCACCGCCACATTCGCCAGAGCCTTGCGCTCTGACATCGGCACGCCGAGCTTTTCGAAGGTGCGCAACAGTTCGGGATCAACTTCATCCATACTCGCCAGCTTCTTTCGCGGCTTGGGGGCGGAATAGTAGACCATGTCCTGAAAGTCAACTTGCGGATGCGTAACATTTGCCCATTCCGGCGGGGTGAGGGTGAGCCAGTGACGATACGCAGCTAGGCGGAACTCCAGCAGCCAGTTCGGCTCATTTTTCTTCTTCGAAATCAACCGTATAACGTCTTCATTCAAGCCTTTTGGCAGGGCATCGGACTCAATATCCGTAACAAAGCCGTATTCATAGGGTCGGTTGATTAACGCCTCTATCGTTGCACTCATCACTGTTCTCCTGTTTCAGAAAGTTCTCTGAAACATAAATAAAACAAATAGTTAATATTTTTAGCTACAACTAGGCGAGATAGGAGATACCATTTGCACGCATCGCCTAAAGCAATCTATATTACAATAGGATCAAGGCTTCTACTTGCGTAGTAGTGCGTTTCTGCAAAACCCTTACCCATTCTGTCATTTAAATCGAAAAGCCAATCTGTTGGTGAAACGCACGAGCCGTGTAATATCCTACTAAAATACTCAGGTATTATTTTATTAAACCCGACTGATTTAGTCAAGTATTGGGTGCGGGGGGCCTGATTGCTGGCTGGGACAAAACTTTTTAATTATAACATGAGAAGGGACGATTAAGACTGATGAATAAGCGTTTTTTGCTCATCTGGATGGTGTTGGGATGTGTTTTGCTGTCCCTCAACAGCTGTGGTTTTCGCTTGCGCGGCAGCACTGATGTGGCTGTGGCGTTGCCCGCCACCTACGTGGCAGGCGATGCTGCCAGTGTGGCGCTGTTGGCTGATCTGCGTCGGGGTGTGCGTGATGCGGGTGTGGTGCTGGTAGACAAGCGCGCAGACAGCCGCGCGGTACTCACTGTTACTGGGGAAGAAAAAAATCGCCGGGTATTGTCAGTAGGCAGTACGGGTGCGGCACAGGAGTATGAGTTGCGCTATGCGGTGACTTTTACGGTGACCGATCACGAAGGCAAAGAAATTCTGCCTGCGCAGACGGTAGATCGGGTGCGCGCTGTGTCATTTAATGAGGCGCAAGTGCTCGCCAAAGGTACGGAGGAAGAATTACTGTACCGGGATCTGCGCCGTGATGTAGTGCAGGGTGTAGTGCGGCGTTTGAGTGCAATCGGCAAGTGATGCATGAAACTTAAGCCTGACCAACTCAAAAGTCACTTCGCCAAATCTCAGCCCGGTGGCATGGCGCCAGTTTACCTGGTGGGTGGTGACGAGCCGCTGCAGGTAGGTGAGGCGTGTGATGCGATTTGCGCCCGCGCCCGTGAGCTGGGATATGGTGGGCGTGAAGTGATGTACGTCGAAACCAGCTTCGACTGGG
>JBKJTS010000204.1:0-21774 GCA_046590885.1 Gammaproteobacteria bacterium | reverse complement strand
GTTGCCCAGGGCCGCGACCAGCGCGCCCAGGCGGCATCAAGCTTGCCACCCAGCAAGGCAGCGATGGCGAAGGCGAACGCCACCGAAAAGCCCACATAGCCCATATACAGCATGGGGGGATGAATAATCAGGCCAAGGTCCTGCAACAGCGGGTTGAGATCGCGCCCATCCACAGCGGCGGGAATCAGCCGGTCAAAGGGATTGGAGGTGAGCAGCGTAAATAACAGAAAACCCACGGAGACATACCCCATCACCCCGATCACGCGCGCCACCATCTCATCCGGGAGACTGCGACTGAACAAAGTGACGGCCACTGTCCAACCGCCGAGCATCGCTATCCACAACAGCAACGAACCTTCATGGCCACCCCACGTTGCCGACAGGCGGAACTCCAAAGGCAACAGCGAGTTAGAGTGCGAGGCGACGTAGAGCACGGAAAAGTCGTTTACAGCAAAGGAATACATGAGGCAGGCAAAGGCAATCGCCACAAACAGCGCCTGTCCTTGAGCGATGGGGCGAGCCGCCGCCATCCAGCCAGACATGCCGCGCGCTGCCCCGATAATAGGCACGGTGGCCTGTAACAGCGCCAGGCACAAGGCCGTGATCAGCGCAAAATGCCCAATTTCAGGAATCATTTTTCTTTTACCCCCTATTGAGAAATCAATGTTGTAGTGCCGGTTGCTGACGTACCTGCGGCGGCACTATTGGCCTTGGCTTTTATCGAGTCGGCCGTGCCTTTGTCGAGTGCTTCTTTTACTTCCGGTGGCATGTAGTTTTCATCGTGCTTGGCCAGCACTTCTTCGGCGAGAAACACCCCATCCGGTCCGATCCGTCCTTGCGCCACCACCCCCTGACCTTCCTTGAACAGGTCAGGAAGAATACCAGTATATGTGACGTTAATGTTCTTGTGATTGTCGGTGACCACAAAATGCACTGTCAGGCCGTCATCCTCACGCTTGATGGTGCCTTTTTCCACCAATCCGCCCAAACGAAAGTTACGCCCTTCCGGTGATTCTTTGGCGAATACCTGAGTGGGACTGAAGAAAAACACCATATTATCGCTGAAGGCATTCAGCACCAAGGCAGCCACACCACCCAGCCCTGCCAAACCCGCCACGATGAATGCCAAGCGTTTATGTCTAGATTTCATATGGTTTTATACCCGGTTTTCATGGTTAATTTCCACTTTACTTGCCCCTTCAGTGGTAGCGCTGGCCCGATTCGGGCGACTGCCCCTACGACCTAGCCGCTGCAATAAAGTTCGTTTACGGCTCAACAGTAATATTACCTCGACCGCCATGCACAGCACTGTAACCCCATACGAACCCCACACATACAGGCCGTAACCGCCCATGGCGAAAAAATCACCCCAATTCATCGCGCGTCTCCAGCGGCCTGCGCTACCCATTCGGTGTGACGCTCTCTTTCGAGAATTTCACAGCGTACCCGCAGCAGGGCGACGACGATGGTGTACATCCAAAAAGCGAAGGTCATTAATAACATGGCGGTCAACATACTGGCTGCCATGGTGGGGGCTTTGTTGACGGTGATGGACGCACCTTGATGCAGGGTGTTCCACCATTTCACGGAAAAATAAATGATGGGGATATTAACGATGCCGACCAGCGCCAGAATCGCGCTGGCACGCGCGGCGCGGCGCGGCTCGTCAATGGCGGCCTGTAAAGAAATAAACCCGATGTACAAAAATAGTAGAATCAGCTCAGAGGTCAGGCGTGCATCCCACACCCACCAGGCGCCCCACATCGGTTTACCCCATAATGCACCGGTCCATAACGCCAGAAAGGTGAACATGGCACCGGTGGGGGCCAGCGCCGTAGCCATCATCGACGACAACCGTGAATTAAACACCAGGCCCATGCCAGCATAGGCGGCCATCACCACATAAACAAACATCGACATCCACGCCGCCGGGACGTGAATGAACATGATGCGGTAGGCTTCACCCTGCTGATAATCCGGGGGGGCGACAAAAAAACCGAAATACAATCCGGGTATTGTAAACAGCAGCGCCACCACTGCAAACCACGGAATCATCTTGCCCGCCAACGGATAGAAGGCTTGCGGTGAAGAGTACTTGAACCAGTTAATATTTACACTCATTACTGCTTTATTCCATCGAAATGCGTAATGCCGCGCCGATTGCCCATGGCGCCAGAATCAATGCGCCCAGCAAAAACGCACCCAGCAACGACAAGTGCGCTTGCGCCCCCAGCCCGGAAAGGCTGGCGTCCACAGCACCCGTGCCGAAAATCAGCACGGGGATGGTGAGGGGCAGCACCAACAATGACACTAGTACCCCGCCACCGCGCACACCCAGTGTCAGCGCCGCGCCGATGGCGCCGATCAAACTCAACACCGGCGTGCCCAGCAACAGCGACAACACCAGTATCCCCAACCCTTGCGCCGGTATGCCGTACTGTATTCCCAGCAGCGGTGCTATTAACACCAGTGGCAAACCTGACACCAGCCAGTGTGCCAGCGTTTTACCCAGCACCAACACTACCAGTGGCTGGGGCGCAAGCAACATCTGCTCCAAAGTACCGTCGCTGTAGTCAGCTGCAAACATGCGTTCCAACGCGAGCATGGAGGCCAGCAACGCCGCCACCCACACAATACCGGGACCAATAATCCGCAAGGTGGCCATGTCCGGCCCCACGCCCAGTGGAAACAAACTTACTACAATGACGAAAAAAAACAGGGTAGCTAATACATCTGCGCGGCGGCGCATTGCCAGTGTAAGATCACGCATCACGACGCAACGCAGTACTCTCATAAGCCTAGACATGCTGCGCCATCAGGAGTTCCCACTAGGACGTCAGGGACAGGCGCTGCACAGCACCCACCGGACTCGCCTTGCTCAACACGTCGGGATCCTGATGCGTGGTGAGGATAATCATGCCTCCATTATGCAGATGCTGGCTTAACAGGGCCTGAACCACGGCAATGGCTGCCACATCCAATGCTGTAAAGGGCTCGTCCAATATCCATAACCGGGTCTTGTATAACTCCAGGCTGCACAGCACCAGTCGCGCCAGCGCCACACGGCGTTTTTGTCCCTGCGATAATACCTTGGCGGGCAAATCTTCGCGCCCTGCCAGACCCATTTGATCCAGCGCGGCTACCAGTACCTCATCAGACGCATAACTACCGCCCAAGCCCATGAGAATACGCAGGTTTTCCAGTGCGGTCAGTTCTTCTTTAATGCCACTGAGGTGACCCAGATAGGTCATATTCCTGAAATAGTCTTCGCGTAAAATGCGAATATTCTCGCCGTCCCAGAAAATATCACCCTGCACTGGCGCTACTAGACCGCACACCATGCGCAACAGGCTGGTTTTGCCGCTGCCATTGGCGCCTTGTACGTGCAGCAATTCGCCAGGCGTGACGGAAAATGACATTCCGGCGAAGAGGCGACGATCGCCGCGCACGCATTCAAGATTTGAGACTTCTAGCACGACTGGATTTGCTACCTTAAGGTTCGCCCTGAACCGGAAATTATACAGCGGGGCACTAAAAAAGAGCCAGAAATGAATTTATAGCCTGATACGCACTTAAGGCCAGCGCGCCAGGCGGAACCCGGTGCCACTGTCGTTCAAATCGGGCACGGAGTTGCCGCGCACCGCAGAACGGGCATAATCCGCCTGACTGTTCCAGCCTCCGCCACGCACTACACGCATAGCACAATCGCCGCCGGGTCGGGGTCGGGCATCGGTGGGCGCGCCCTGATAATCGGGATGCGCGCAGTCTTCCACCCATTCCCAGACATTGCCGTAGATATCATGCAAACCCCACGGGTTAGGCTGTTTTTTGCCTACGGGGGCGGTTCCCACGTCATTTTCTGCACCAAACCACGCATAACGGGATAAATCACGCGCATTATCGCCAAAGAAATAAGCGCTCGTGGTGCCCGCGCGGGCGGCGTATTCCCACTCCGCTTCAGAGGGGAGCCGGTATTTACTGGTTTTCTCTAACTTGTTAAGTTTCTGGATAAATTCCTGCGCTTGCAACCAGGTCACCTGATCCACCGGGCGGCGCGGGTCCTTGTAACGGCTGGGGTTAAAATCCATGACCGCCACCCACTGCGCCTGGGTCACCTCATATTTGCCCATATAAAAAGGGGCAACATTCACTGCATGCGCGGGCAATTCATCCACGCCACCGGGCTGATCGTCAGAAGCGCGCCCCATGACAAAACGACCACCCGGAAGCAACTCCATCGCCATACCGGCGCCTCGGGTGGCTATTTCCGTAGCAGCGCGTTTGTCCGGCATCGGTGCCGTGGGTCCTGAACCGGGTTGACCTAACCACACCAACATCAGCGCAAAACCTACCACCAGCATCACAGGCACCAGCAGCATCGTTATATTGGATTTTGGGGTGGGCATAGTACAACCTGCTACGTTTGATAAAAAACTGGGGTCAGATTAAGTAAAGGGTGCGCGCCAAACCAAAACCAGCCGCGCACAGATTAGACCCCGGAAACTGCGCCAAGGCAAGCAGTATGTGCAGGGAGTGTAGTGAGCAAGTAAACTGTCATAGGTTGTAGCACATGACCTGTCCGGTCTTGTAGTGGCCTGCCGGATTGATAGTGGGTTAAAATGTCAAAAATCAAGACGTGACCCCGCCCAAACCTTTTTGGGGCTTTATCAAAAAAGAGTCTCACCCCATTGATTCTGCGATCTTGACACCATCCTCAAGCGCCTCGTTCGCGCTACGGCAACTACCGTCCCATGGCCTGAAACTGCTATTCGGGCGGCCGAGGTATGTAACTAATCAGGTAAACAAATAGGGTAGATTAAATCGAGTCTGACCCTGAGGTCTCCGCCGAGTACAGGTCGTCGTAGAGGTTGGGCCGCGCGATTCCTTCGAGGTAGATTCTGCTTGCCACGGGGTCGCCGTAGTACTTGAGCAGGTTGCCGTACATCACGGTCAAGACCTCAGTGATAAACTTGCACTCCAATTCCCTCGTCTTGACGTTCAGCAGGATCCATGCCAGTTGCTCGGCATACATGGCATCACGCTCGGAATACTCTCCGAACTCGACGACTGTCACGCCCATGAGCTTCAGAATAAGGGCGTAGTCCGATCCGAACTGCCGACCCGACGCGAGCAGACCTAGGAAGCCTGAAGTGGTCAATGGAAGCTGTCGATGAGCCCGATAGAACGACAGCACGCATTCATGCAGTCGCGCTTCGACCTCTCTTTTTTCTAGGGTATACAGCAGGACATCTTTAGACAGTCCTTTCTCGGTCAGAAGGTCTTGCGGAGCCTTGACGTGTCTGCTGTGATCCTCGGGGTTTCTATGTTGGAGGAGGTGGAGGTGTTCGTGGGTAACGGTAGACGCATCACTCTTTTCTCGTTTTCGAAGGCGCCCCGCCTGGATGAAAATCTGTGACTCATTTTTGAACAAAGGGATGAAGGCTCCTAAAACGTTGGGCCGTGTGGGCCCAAACCGGATCGCCTTGGCGGTCATCTTCAGGAATTGGTGCCCTAACGCTAGCGAAACGAGCACTCGCTTTCCGAACACGGAGCCTCCGCTGAGAGTGGCGAGGGCGCGCCGGATCTCAGGCACTGATGTCGATGTCGTGCCTAAAAAGTTCATTGCCTCCGTTGATATCGACTGCGGATCCAGATCAATCGCATTTAGAAACGCTTTATGCAGCATCAAGTCTTGATAGATCGACCCGATCCCGTGGGTTCGGACCACTTTGAACTCGCCTTTCAGGCTCTCGCAGCGCAATGGCGTCGGGGGAAACTCGCCAAAATCGTCAAGCAGTTGCTGTTCAGATGTTTTCCATTCGACGGAATAGAAGCGACGAACGACGCGGGCAATAAATTTCATAAATTTTATCCTGCGTATTTCAATAGGGTCAGACTCGATTGGTAGTTTTATTTTTGACTTCCTCAGACCGTCTATCGCCGCCCTTCTGCGGCGGTCTAGCCCGACGGTTAAGCTGTGCCTCGATTCTACCCCTAAAATGTTCATTACCCAGCACCCACGCCTTATTGAGCGCAGCCCTCACATCATTCAGCGTCGTGTGGTAAATGGGGCCTAGCCATCTGCGAAGTGCAACAGAGTTTGTTGGAATGTTAGATCTGACACTATGCGTTCTTATTTTGCGATGTCAATTAATAGCCTCTTTCAGAAAACCAGAGCATTTGTTGTTACTCCCAACATCAAAAACCACGAGATTTTCTGAGGTGCGCGTTATCGAAGTGTATACGCTTTCTGGATCATCCTTCTCGCCCATCACATAAAAAACAGTTTTTGACTCAAGCCCCTTATAACTATGAATAGTCGAAAGCTTTATTAAGCCGCTATTTGCATAAAAATGACTCTTTTTTGCCCGCCTAACTCTGTCGACATCTTCTTTGTTTTGATTTACAAGTATGTTGATTTCGTTTTCATCTAACTCCTTTATCTCAACTGCGCTCTTACTTGTGCACTCCGCTAGCTCTTCATACGTTTCAAACATGCAGTGCGTTTTTTCACCTTCTATCCATAACTCGTTTAATTGCCTAAGCAGCGAAATTTTTGAAGATAAAATAACAATATCGTTTGGGTGTAAATCGTAACTCCTGATATAGCTCTTTATTGAATAAAACACTAATTCTTTCCATCCACCGACTGTGGCCTCCTCATATTTTAGGAAACAAAATCCGAAGCCAAGTTGAGTGGGGCTTACATCAGTTAATTCTATGTCTGAATGCTTTTCGACAAGAAATTTTAGTTGAAAATCTTTAAATAGCTGATTCAAAGGAGAATCAAAGCTGGCTCTATAAGATCGAGTAAGCTTAATCCACTGCCAAAAACCTTGGGCTATAACGGGAGACCTAGCAAAGTTCCTTTGATAAATATTCTGAGACTCATCGCCGAATAGAATCATCTCACCATCTTCTTGAAGGAAATTATCTAGAATGATTTTGACCCATTCGGATTGATAATCTTGTATCTCATCAACAAGAATTGTTTGATACTTCGTTACATCCATGCCTTGAAAGACGTCGATAAGATAGAGTCTTTCTATTCCATATTTTTCAATTAACTCGCCGAAATCCTGCCCAGTATTATTGACTTGAGAGTTGAAAAATTGGTGATAATTTGAAATTTCAAAGGATGAAAAATCTCTCTTTCCCTGAATATCGCTAATCTTATCTCTGATGTAGTTTTTAAGTGTAATGTTAAATGTCAATATAAGAACAGTTGAATTGTGCCTTTGAGAGGCGTTTATAGCACGCTGAGATAAAATAGATGTTTTCCCACAGCCAGCGACACCTTTGATTTTTCCTTTTTCATTTTTGCTATTCGTTAGGGATAACTGCTTATTATCAAATTTGATTGGCACCCCTTGATTTAGAGTATGTTCAGGTGGGGTAAGCCTCCGCTTGAAATCCCGATAAACATTTTCGTCAAATAGTTTATTTGTAGGATTTTTCTTGATATTTTTCACCAGATTAGCCAGTCGGTCACCACCAAAAGACATGTTCTTATCTCTTTGCAGATTGCTCTTCTTTCGATCCAAGCGCTTGCTTTCCTTATCGTAAGAATCAAAGGCCTTTTCCTTTTGAGCCTGATTTAGTCTCGACTGCTCCTCTTTCTGCCTTTCTTCTGCTGGAGAGTACAGCGAATCAATCACGCATTTATCTGAATTATGAAAATATACAAAACAGTGAACCAGATTAAAAAAATTTGGGTTTGTGAGTATTGACATGCCAACTACTGGTAAATGCAAGTCGTAAAGGTTTTTTTTGTATCGAAAGGCCTGAGATTGCGGCGATGCCTTGCTCGATGATTTAAAACCATCAAAAACTACCCACTTGTTATTTTCTGTAATTTTATAGCTTTTTAAATCCCAGTCTTTGACTTCAATTATGAATGCGGAGCAATGCCGTTTCAAAATAATAAAGTCAGGCCTATCGCCATCCAAGTAGGGGTTAAAAAATACCTCATAGGTATCATCAAGGTGGTCTTTGAGATAACTTATCAAATTCCACTCCCCGGGAGTTGGCTCGACTTTAAGGCGCTGAATGTTTTCTAGGTCGGGGTAAATAACAGCCATTTATCCAATCACTCCAAATTTTGTTTTCGTCTGATCAATGCGTCTGATCAATGGGGTCAGACTCGATTGATTCAGCCCCCTTGATTCACATTGAGGCACTCCGCAAGATCAGGGACCCAGCGGGATAAACGGCCTTGGCGCGTTACCCTGTTGGATAAAGGTGAAGTATTATTTTAGCAACTGCTCCAGCAACGCATGTAATCGTACTGTTTGCGCCTTGATGCCCAAGCGCCGCGCGCGGATAATCGCCTGCATGTCTTTGCGTGCCGTATCAAAATCATCGTTCACTACCAGATAATCAAAATCAGCGTAGTGACTCATTTCATTTTCCGCATCGCGCATGCGTCGCGCAATGACCTCTTCACCATCTTGACCACGTGCACGCAAACGCTGATCGAGCGTGGCACGCGACGGGGGTAAAATAAAAATACCTATACACTCCGGCATTTGTAACTTAACCTGGTGAGCACCTTGCCAGTCAATTTCAAGAATCACATCTACGCCGTGCTGCAAAGTGTCCTGCACCGCGGATACTGAGGTGCCGTAGTAATTATCAAATACTCTGGCATGCTCCAGAAACACTCCGGCAGTGATCATCCCCTGAAAGGTGGGCTGGTCAATAAAATGATAATGCACCCCCTGCTGCTCCCCCGACCGCATCGGCCGGGTCGTGTGGGATACAGACACCATCAGTCCCGGCGTCGCATCTACCACCGCTTTGACCAGACTGGTCTTTCCAGCGCCCGATGGGGCGGCAATGATGTACAGCGTTGCAGGCACAGCCGCAGCTGCTGTATTTTTTGGTCGTGATGCGTCTGACATGATTATCCCCGGGTTTATTCTATATTCTGAATTGGAGTATAATAGCTTCTTTCCCATTGCAAAAGGCATCACATGCGACCCAGCGGCAGAGCACAAAACGAATTACGTCAAATCAAACTGACTCGGCACTATACCAAACATGCAGAAGGCTCAGTGCTGGTGGAGTTTGGCGATACCAAAGTCATCTGCAATGCCACTATTGAAGACAAAGTGCCGCGTTTTCTCAAAGGCAGCGGCAAAGGCTGGATCACTGCCGAATACGGTATGCTACCGCGTTCTACCGGCCAGCGCATGGGCCGTGAAGCCGCGCAAGGCAAGCAAGGTGGGCGCACTATGGAAATCCAGCGCTTGATCGGTCGCTCACTGCGGGCAGTGGTTGATATGCAAGCCTTGGGGGAGCGCAGCATCACCATTGACTGCGACGTCATTCAGGCCGATGGTGGCACCCGCACCGCCTCCATCACCGGCGGCTATGTGGCATTGGTGGATGCAATTGCTCATATGCGCAAAACCAAAATCATCAAGAGCAACCCGATTCATGGCTATATCGCCTCGGTGTCCGTGGGCCTATACCAAGGCCTGCCGGTGCTGGATCTTGATTACAAGGAAGATTCTGAAGCCGAAACTGATATGAACGTAGTCATGAACGAAGCTGGCGCCTTTATTGAAGTTCAGGGCACCGCCGAAGGTCATGCGTTTCGCATGGACGAACTGCAGGCCATGCTTGAGCTTGCCAAAGGCGGCATTGGTGAATTGATCAAAAAGCAGCAAGCTGTGCTGCAGGGTTAAGTTTGGCAATGAAACGCATCGTATTAGCCAGCGGCAACGCCGGCAAAGCGCGTGAAATCAGTCAGATGTTGGCTAATCACCGTATTGAAGTGTTACCACAATCGGCATTCAACGTTATTGAAGTAGAAGAAACTGGTCTCACCTTCGTTGAAAACGCCCTGCTCAAGGCACGCAATGCCGCCGCTCACAGCGGATTGCCTGCCATCGCCGATGATTCCGGCCTGGAAGTGGACGCGCTGCATGGTGCGCCGGGGATTTATTCGGCACGCTATGCAGGTAATGATGCGTCGGATAACGATAACCTTGCAAAACTGCTGGCCGCGCTTGCTGATGTAGCAACAGCACAGCGCACTGCGCGATTTCAATGCCTGATGGTGTACATGGAACACGCCCATGACCCCACGCCCATCATTTGCCAAGGCACCTGGGAAGGCCGCATTCTATTTGAACCGCGCGGCACCCAGGGTTTTGGCTACGATCCAGTGTTTTTTGTGCGCACCCATAACTGCTCGGCGGCAGAATTACCGGCAGCAGTTAAAAACAATCTCAGTCATCGTGGACAGGCATTGCGGCAATTGCTGACAGCGCTGGGCACGTACCAATAAAAAAGGCGCTGGAATTCACTTCCAGCGCCTTTAGCTTATTTGCAAATATCTAAAGTTATAAATTACATCTTGGCTATTTTATTGTTGGTAGCACGTAATAACTTCGCTTCCATCCATTGTTTCAGGCGGTTCGCGTCACCCAGACGACTGCGCATGCCTTGGGAATCAAGCAGCACAATAATCACTGCCTGCTGCGCAATGCGCGCCTGCATTACCAGGCAGCGCCCAGCTTCGTTGATATAGCCGGTTTTGCTCAGACCAATGTCCCAGGCATCACTCTTAACCAGAGCATTGGTGTTGCCAAAGTGTATGGGGCGACGGTAATCATCCAACACAACCTCATATGATTGCGAAGTGCTGAACTGACGAATCATGGGGTATTCATAGGACGCGTTCACCATTTTGGCCAAATCCTCAGCCGTGGAGAGATTGCCGGCATTCAGCCCGGTGGAGTCAAGAAAATGGGTCTGCGCCATATCTAGGTCGCGGGCTTTTTTGTTCATGGCGACGACAAATGCTGGCATACCCCCAGGGTAAGTACGCCCCAAAGCCGATGCGGCACGGTTTTCCGACGCCATCAATGCCAGGTGCAACATGGCCTTGCGGCTTAATGTGGCCCCCACTTTGAGCTTGGAACTGGAACCTTTCAAGGTATCAATATCATGATGGGTGACAGCGATCAGTTCATCCGGCGGCAAGTTTGCATCCAGCATCACCATCGCGGTCATCAACTTGGTCAGGGAAGCAATCGGGCTTTTAACGGAGGAGCGTTTTGCGTAGATAACGCTACCATCTTCCTGGTTAATCACCAAGGCCATGGACGAACGCAAAATCGGCAGGCCGTCGCGCGTCATCAAACGCGCAGCGCTGCTGCGGCGTTTTACAATCATTTTCTTTTGATTCAGCACGCGATGGGAAGCCTTCTTCGCCCTGCGCACCATCGACTTGGAAACTGTGGCTTTGGGTTTCACCGCAGCTACTCCAGAGGACGCATCAGACGCTCTCGCAGAAGGCACAGCCACCCCTGCGATGGTCGGCTGCGCAGAAATCAGGGAAAGGCCTACTATTAAACTGGTTACCAATACTTTTATTAACACCGTTGATGCCTCCACTGGCAAACGCCCATAACCCCCATAATGACTGGCTTCGTGACGTGAAAAGCAACTCAAATCTGCTCTTTCCTTTACTTTTCAATTGTTTAATTTAAATTGAAAAGTAAAGGCATTTCCGTATACCTAACTCGATCGTGCAAATATTATTCATTATATCAGAACATATAGCCACTGTGTCGGTAATGGTACTCACTATACCCGCGATTTACGACAAAAAAATAATTCCCCTGTGTCATTGTCCAGTGTCACAATGCAGCACTTTTCAGACATGCGCCGATCAGAATCCATGTTTAATTTCACTGCGTTACCGCCTCTGTCGCTGTACATCCACATTCCGTGGTGCGTCCGCAAATGTCCGTATTGCGACTTTAATTCCCATGAGGCCCGGCAACAACAACTCCCTGAAGCCGAGTACATTACGGCGCTGATCGCTGACCTGGAACAGGATCTGCCCTCAGTATGGGGACGATCTATTGACAGCATCTTTATCGGGGGCGGCACGCCCAGTCTGTTTTCCCCGGCCAGCATTGACCGATTGCTGTCAGAAGTGCGCGCCCGTCTTCCCTGCAGGCCCAACGCCGAAATCACTATGGAAGCCAATCCCGGCACTTGGGAATATGGTAAATTCCGTGAATTTCGCGCCTTGGGCGTCAATCGTTTGTCGCTCGGCATCCAAAGCTTTGACGCCGAGATGCTGCAGCGACTGGGCCGCATCCATGGCCCTCATGAAGCCTTTAATGCCGCTGAAACCGCGCATGCCGCCGGTTTTGAAAACTTCAATCTTGATCTGATGTATGGCCTGCCCGGGCGATCTCTGGCGAAATCCCGAGTGGCCTCCCCAGCGCAATCCTTAGCGCAAACCTTGTCGGACGTTGAGCATGCCATCGCCCTGAAACCGAGCCACATTTCCCTGTACCAGCTCACTCTGGAGCCAAATACGGCCTTTTATGCCA
Organism: Gammaproteobacteria bacterium; assembly: GCA_046590885.1. Taxonomy (GTDB): domain Bacteria; phylum Pseudomonadota; class Gammaproteobacteria; family Ga007554. The sequence continues at coordinate 9,412 of JBKJTS010000204.1, read as the reverse complement.
ACCCCCCGACCTTGCCCGAGGACGACACACTCTGGGAAATGCAGGAACAGTGCCAAGCAAGGCTCGCCGCCCATAATTATAGACAGTATGAAATTTCTGCCTATGCCCAGCCCGGATGGGAAAGCCGCCATAACCTTAATTATTGGCGCTTTGGCGATTACCTGGGCATCGGCGCGGGCGCCCATGCCAAAATCAGTGATGCCCAATACCAGCGCATAACGCGCACTTGGAAAGTCAAAAACCCCCGTGACTATATGGCCAAAGCCACCAGTAGCGAGAGGCTGGGCGGTACCCAGCGTTTAACTCGCACCGACGCGGGCATGGAATTCATGATGAACGCCCTGCGTCTCACCAACGGCTTCCCCACCGCCCTGTTTACTGAACACACTGGCCTGCCGATTTCCACGGTCGCGGCGGCGCTCACCACAGCCGAGCAAAAAGAACTTATCACCTGGGATATCCACTACATTCGCCCCACAGACCTTGGAAAACGCTTCCTGAACGATTTGATGGCGCTGTTTTTGCCAAATTAAACACCCTACCCTAGTGCATCGGCCCCGTATCGATTTCTTTGAGAGGATTTTGCGGGACGTGTGACGTAGCAGTCAATTTTCTCGCTGCTGGCAATGTACTTTGGTCATCTCCCTGATTATAAGCGCACAGCAGAGGAGCTTAAGATTCCTCGCGGTGCTCGGAATGACATGGAAATACGCAGCAGGATTCTTTTACCTAAAATCTGCAGTTACCCCAAAATAGTGTATGATTATGATCCAATCCAACCAATTGATATTACACACAAACCTATGCCTATCCTGATACTTCAAGGCGCCGCGCTCGCCCGTGAAGCCGTCCTGACCATTGCCCATGAACTCGATGCCTTCTTTATAGAACATGGCAGCCATTACACCCTGCGCACCGACAAGCCAGTGGCGCCTGAAACATTGGCCGCTTTGCGTCACGCGCATGTGTTCGACATTAATATGTTGCCGGATAATTTCCGTCCTGACCAAGTGCGGCTGCTCATCACCGACATGGATTCCACCCTGATCAATATTGAGTGTATTGATGAAATCGCAGATTTCATTGGTGTTAAACCACAGGTGTCAGCAATTACAGCCGCCACCATGCGCGGTGAAATTAATTTTGAAGCGTCGCTGAAAAAGCGTGTTGCTTTACTTGCTGGGCTGGAGGCCAGCGCGCTGGAACACGTTTATAACGAACGGCTCGAACCTAATCCCGGTGCAGAAGAAATGGTACGCGGTCTGCGGTCTGCGGGCATCAAGGTAGGGTTGGTATCCGGCGGCTTCACTTTTTTTACCGACCGCCTCAAACAACGTCTTGGTCTCGACTATGCGCGCGCCAACGTGCTGGAGATTTCCGACGAAAGGCTCACTGGCCACTTGTTGGGCAAGATTACTGGCGCGGCAGGTAAAGCAGAATTTCTGCTGGAATTATGCTCTCAGCTCGACATAGCACCCCACCAAGTGGTCGCGATGGGCGATGGCGCGAATGATCTGGATATGATGAACATCGCCGGGCTGAGCATCGCGTATCACGCTAAACCCACGGTGCAGGCACAAGCACATGCGGTGATTAACCATGGAGGGCTGGAGTGTGTGTTGGGGTTGTTGGATATTGGTAATTAGGCTCACTATTCTCTTCAATGTTATATTCGGGAGTGTAAAATGCAGAGTATAAAATCCATTGCCACATTTTTCATGGCACTCACCATCACTTTCGTGACAGGGTGCGCAAACTTGCCCTCACCTGAAGTGATGAAGGCAGAAACCGCCACCTACCAACTTCCAAAACTACCCGACCCAGGCAAAGCCATAGTGTATGTTGTACGGCCATCTGCACTGGGCGGCCTGATTCGCTTCAACGTGTTCGTGAACGATCAAGAGGTTGACTCTGAAATGGGCTACACTCGATCCAGTCAATATATCTACTTTAGCCTTCCTCCCGGAGAACACAAAATTTATTCAAAGGCTGAGAACTGGGCAGAAACACTTGTTTCTGCCAAACCAGGCGACATCATTTTTATTCAGCAAGAGCCCAGCATGGGAATTGTCATGGCTCGAAACAATATTTTCAAATTGGAAGATTATCAGGGGAAATATCACGTTAAAACCTTAACCATTGGCACGATCATCAAGACAGAGAAATAGCTAAGCTGCGAATGGTTATCGCCCAAGACAAGCCACATGAAAACCATTCCACACTGACCGGTGAGCATCGAAACGGAATGAGAAATCTTTGATGTGGTTGAACAGCTGCAATATCTGCCATTATTGGTGATAGGCAAGATTTCCCGCTTCGCTCAAGATGACAATAAATTCAGAGTTTCTTAACCAGAACTTTTCGCAAAAATCAAATCCCAGATGCCATGCCCGAGTCGTTGTCCACGCTGTTCAAACCTGGTGAGCGGGCGGTATTCGGGGCGTGGCACGTAGTGTTCAACACCGGCAATATTGATAAAACCGGGCGCCGCGCTCATGACATCCATCATGTGCTGGGCATATTCCTCCCAGTCCGTTGCCATATGAAAATGTCCGCCCGGCTTGAGTACGCGATGTATCGATTTGGCAAATGTAGCATTCACGATGCGGCGTTTGTGATGGCGGCGTTTGGGCCAAGGATCGGGGAAAAACAGGTACACGGCCTCGAGCGACGCATCCGGTAAATTTTTTTGCAACACCGTAATCGCATCAGCACTCATCACACGCAGGTTTTTCAAACCTCGTGCGTGCGCCTTTTGCATGACGCTGCCCAGACCGGGACGATGCACATCAATGCCCAGGTAATTACCTACAGGGTCATTCTGTGCCATCTCCACTAACGCATCGCCCATGCCAATGCCGATCTCCAGATGTTGGGAGGCATAACGGCCACCAAACAAGGCCGTAAAATCCAGTGTTTTTTCGCTTGGCTCTATGCCGTAATCTGCCCACAACGATTCCAGGGCATGGCGCTGGGCATTGGTGATGCGTCCATCGCGGCGCACGAAACTGCGAATATGGCGGTTTTCCGGGGATTTTTTCACAGGTGGGCTCTAAGAGAACGCTAAACCTATAGTATACTTGAAGAATGACCTCTTTTAACCATGCCTTTGCCCATAACAGCCTAACCGGGAAAGTCGTGCTGATTACTGGCGCCGCGCATCGTGTAGGCGCGGCGATGGCGCGTGTGCTGCATGCCCAGGGCATGAACCTGGTGCTGCACTACCGCCACTCTGGCGAGGCCGCACAGGGACTACAGACCGAGCTGCACGCTGTGCGTGCCGACTCTGTCGCCCTGGTACAGGCCGATTTGCTCGATACTGTCGGCTTAGCCGCGCTGGTAGACACGGCGCTAAGTACCTGGCAGCGCCTTGACGTATTGGTAAACAACGCTTCCAGCTTCTACCCCACGCCGGTGGGCAGTGTCACCGAAGCGCAGTGGGACGACCTCATGGGCAGCAATCTCAAGGCGCCGTTCTTTCTGGCACAGGCTGCCGCGCCTTATCTGGCGCAGCAGCAAGGGTGCATCGTGAACATTGTCGATATCCACGCTGACCGGCCACTGAAAACCTACCCGGTCTATGGCATAGCCAAAGCCGGGCTGGTGATGCTGACCAAGGCACTGGCACGCGAACTCGGCCCCGAGGTGCGGGTCAACGCCGTGGCACCCGGCGCGATAGTGTGGCCGGAACACGATCTCGATGCAGTAACAAAGGAATATATTATTTCCCGCACCGCCCTCAAACGTCAGGGGGTTCCGCACGACATTGCCCAAGCCGTGCTATTTTTAATCCGCGACGCTGGCTACATCAGTGGCCATGTGTTGACAGTGGATGGTGGCCGCTCCCTCAGTAATTAAAATCGATGAGAACATACATGACGACTTCAAACATAACCCCCCACGACTTCGTCGTGGTCTACTACATTGGCAACCGCAAAACTGGCACGCTGCATATCGTCACCCACAAAAATGGTGTGACAACAATCGAACATTTCCCAACGGCCCCTGACACCGGTCTGGAGAACATGCTCAAGCCGATCCTGATAGGCATGACACCCGAACGCCGGGTGGTGTTACTCAACCCCAGCACCAAAGAAACACATATCGAAACGGCGTTTCCAAGCGATGGTTTTCCCGCGCATCTCTATGCTGATCCTTATTCCAGCCGCGACTGGTTCATGAACGACGGCGACAAAGATACCGGCAACGATACCTTAAATTGCGGCTATACAGGCTCGTCGGTCACTGTCATCGCCAACACCACATGCCGTTTGGATGTGCAGTATCTCAATACCATTTGCGTGGGACGGGGTCATCACCAGGCGGCCTTTACTCCGCCGTCTTCTGGCGTGCCACGGCGCGCCTATATCAGCAGTCTCAACGATGGCACGATTTCCGTAATAGGCGACGACGACAAAGATACCGACACCTATCTTAAGTTACTTGCCACTATTAACTTGTGTGAGCCCGAGCATGAACAGGGCAGCGCCGACAAAATCCCTAATAGCGCCTTTCCACACGGCTTAGCCTATTCATCCATCACCAGCAAACTGTACAACCTCAACAGCGGATACGGCACTCTCGTCGTCATCGACCCACTGACCAACATCATTGAAACGCGCATATCCCTCAAGGGCTACAGCAATCTGTTCGCTGTGCCGGACAACAAAAAAAGCGGCCATTATCTCATCGCACGCGGCGCAGATCGTAAAACCGATCCCCATCATGTCATCGCCAAAATCGCCGTATTTGACACCACCACTCACACCATAGTCGATCATCTTGATTTACCAGACATCTACTTCAGCAAATATTACTTCAATGCCGAAGGCACCAAGCTCTACATGACCACCAGCAATTCCGGCAGTCCTGAGCAACAAGCCAACCTCAAGCATGATGTGCTGCTGGTATTTGATCTCACCGCGTTGCCAAAGCTGCGCCTGATCCAGGAACTCAAAACCGGGCCAGCGGGATCAGTAGCTTTTTTGGTAAAATATGGCGTCACAGACCTTGTATTTTCATCCAATGCCGAAGCAGGATCGCTGGTCATCATCGACGGCAAGACCGATGAAATAGCAGAAATCATCGCTATTACTGAGGGCGCGTCACATGCGCGGATTTGGATGTTGGGGGAAAGGGCGTAAAATTGAGCGGCGTTATTCCTGCTACCAGTGAAAAGTATATCCTTGCTTACTGGGTCATCTGTTTTCGGGTTAGCAGTACGATTTGGCAAAATCTACAGAGGGGTGCTCATTTAAACGATCTATCTCACCACTCAAAACCCACTACCCACAGCGGCTGTGTGTATTTTTCAAACTCATGCCACAGCGCGGTATAGCTCTTTCCGTTTAAGGGATGTTTTTCTTCCCCCGCAATTTCAGCCAGCGGGCAGAGTACGAAAGCATAACGCAGAATTTCATCGCGTGGCAGCGTTAAATCATGTTCGTGAATTACAGCATCGCCGTATAGTAGCAAATCCAGATCTAGCGTGCGCGAGTTGAACCGCTGGCCATTGCGTGCTCGACCATGACGGTGTTCGATATCATGCAGACGGGCGTTTACATCGTGCACCTCTACTGTGGTGTCAAATCCTACTACCAGGTTATAAAAATCATCACCGGCAAAGCCTACCGGCTGGCTTTCATAGACCGATGAAATCACCAGATTATAAAAACACTCACGCAATGCAGCAACACCCGCGCGGATGTTGGTAGCGCGCTCGATGTTACTGCCAATGCTGATGTATACACGCGGCATATCGACTTGGCCTAATATGGGCTTTGGCCGCGTTCGATAATCACGCCCACGTCACGCGCGCCGCGCACTGCGCCCTGTTTGTTGACCTGTAAACGCAGCCACGGCACGTGAAATTCATTTAGCACGATCTCTGCCACACGCTCGGAGAGGGTTTCAACCAGTTGAAAGTTACTATTACCGACAAAATCAATGAGACGCTTGGCCACGGCCTTGTAATTGAGGGTGTCGTCGATGCTGTCGGTTTGGGCCGCTTTGCGAATGTCAGTTGCCATTTCAATATCGAGTATAATGGTTTGTTTGATACGCCGTTCCCAAGCGTATATACCAATTACAGTATCAATCCTCAGGTCGCGCAGATATATAATGTCCATAATGACTTTCACCTTAGCAAATAACATCTATGCGTATACTTTACACGAAAACACGGCGCTATCTGCGTCCATTAGCTCACCCGTTTTTTAAATATCCATGACCATCGACATAATGTTGATTATTTTCGCCTATTTATCAGGCTCTCTGTCGACGGCCATTATTATCTCCAAGCTTGGCCACCTGCCGGACCCACGCACTCAGGGCTCTGGTAACCCCGGCGCAACTAATATGCTGCGCGTGGGTGGCAAAAAAGCGGGGGCGCTGACACTGCTGGGAGATATGCTCAAAGGCCTAATCCCGGTGGCGCTGGCATCCGCACTGAGCGTAGATAACACCACCCTGGCTCTGGTGGGCATGGCGGCGTTTCTCGGCCATCTGTATCCGGTATTTTTCGGGTTTCGTGGTGGCAAAGGCGTGGCGACTGCACTGGGGGTGCTGCTGGGCGTTTCCTGGATGGTGGGATTAGGCACGCTCGCTACCTGGCTGTTTATGGCCAAGGTGTTTCGCTATTCTTCGCTGGCCGCGCTCACTGCCGCCGTGCTGGCGCCCGCCTACCTGTGGCTGGCGCGGCCCACGGCGGCACTGCTAATTATGTCAGTGATGATGAGCCTGCTGCTGCTATGGCGTCATCGTAGTAATATTCGGCGGCTGCTCAGCGGCCAGGAAGATCAGCTTGCCCGTAAGAAATAGGCTCACGGTTGTGTTGCAACGCGTCGTGCATGGATAAACACATGCCGCACGAGGCAGGATGCCGGAAGCGGCCAACACTTGTGGGTTATGTACCCCGCCATATCACTAATGCATGATATGCGGCAAGACGGCGCGCATCAATTTTTCCCTCGCTCACCGCATGCAGCACCCTGCAACCAGGTTCAACGACATGCTTGCAATCATTGAATTTGCAGGTGCCAAGATAAGGACGAAACTCAACAATGGCATGTTCAAGTTGTGCACGATCAAAATGGTGTAGGCCGAATTCCTGTAAACCCGGCGAGTCGATCAAATGGCTGTTGGCATCCAGATGATAGAGATGCGCGGCGGTGGTGGTGTGCGTCCCGGAATCCAGCGCCGTTGAAATCGCGGCGGTGCGTATCTTCAAATCAGGCAACAGTGCATTAATGATGCTGGACTTGCCCATGCCGGATTGCCCCACCAGCACACTGGTGTGCCCATCAAGATAAGGATGCAAAATCGTTACATCCTGCTTGGCACACAGTATTAGCAACGTATAACCGATGTCACGATAAAGTTGCAGCACGTTCAACGCTTGCTGTGTCTGCACCACCATGTCACTTTTGTTAAGCACGATGAGTGCCTTAATACCTTCTGTCTCAGCCGCTATCAGACAACGGTTCAGCAGCTCTTCATAAAAACTCGGCACAGCCGCCAGCACAATAATAATTTGTGTTACATTGGCAGCAATTATTTTTTCACGAAACGCATCAGAACGATACAATAATGACGTGCGCGGCAACACGGATTCGATTACGCCATGGGTCGCTTCCGTAAGCTTAATCTGTACGTAATCACCGCACGCCACACCGGTTTTTTTTCCGCGTGTGACGCAGGTGATAACTCCGCCCTCTGCCAATTCTACGGCTAGTTGCCGTCCAAAAGTGGCTGTAACCTGGCCGGATAACAAAGGGGATAATAATGAAGTTAGCTGGGTAATTTAAAAAATGCTCCGGGCATGAGGGATGAATAATTAAGGTACGCTTATCAGCACAGCCTTGCCAACCTCGGTAAAGATACCCCCTTCAAACACCAGAATACGCGCCGCACTGACAGCTTTGCTGCCCAAACTCGACACCACTTCCCGTAACGGGCCGATTGCACCTCCGGTGCCCGCACCTGCGGGATTTGTTTTGAAAGCGGCTATCGGCGTTTTATAACCCTCAATAAATACCGAATATTCAGTTGTGGGCTTGAGCTTGAAGAGCGATACTTCAAATGCATCGACTAGACCAAGATTCCGCACCACAACAAAACCCCGCCCATCCTTACCGGTGGCTTGTAATGGAATGTTGATTGGAGCGCTGTTGGAGCGCGCACTGAGGTTAGTCAGACCCTCGCCTTTTGGCACCGCATTTGAGACATACACCACGGCTTGAGGCGCCTGTCCTACGGGTACGCGAGCTATGACCTTATTAGTCGCCGTATCAATTACATCTACTGCATCGTCATTTTCCAGACCTACGTACATTCGTGAGCTATCATCAGAAGCCCATATGCCGTGCGGCAAAGCACCCACTGGAATGGTCGTAACAAATTGAGCGGGCATGTCGGTGGTAAATACTTTCACTGCATTTTCACCACCCACAGTGATGTAGGCCAGAACACCCGTCGCAGCTTTCGCGAACGCGATATGATTACTGATGAAGCCTGTTTCGAACACGCCAGCCACCTCCAGCGTTTCAGTATTAATGCGCGTGACCTTGCCGACATCCTTGTGCGTCATCCATACCTCCCTGAAGTCTGGCGTGAATTGCAGAAAGGGCGAGAATGGACTTACCACGGAAATACGTTTGACAACTTGATGCTTCGCGACATCAATGATATCAACTTGCGGCGTAAAACTTGACACCACGAACGCAAGCTTACCCTCCGGGTGAAACAACACCATCCCCGGACCAGGTGCCGTGTCAATGCGTCGCGTTTCCTTGAACGTAGCTGGATCGATAACCGAGATATAGTTCGCACCTCGCACCACCACCCACACCTCTTTACCATTGGCAGTAAAAAATCCTTCGTGGGGCGAGCGTCCCACGTAGGCGATTCCCTTGACCATATTGGTGGCTGTATCTATGAATGCAACGGAGTTAGAACCGTTTGAAATCGCAAGCAGTGTTTTGTGATCGGGCGAGAAACCCAGGCCATGAACATTGATCTCACCCTTGTATAATGGCGATAACACATCGGGACGGGCATTGCCTAGCCGAATCTGGCCCAGCAGGGTGTTGATAACCGGATTGATTACGGACACCGTATTAGTATTTTGATCAGCTGTATAGACACGATCCTGTGGCTTAGGGTCGGCCAGAGTAGTTCCGACACTTAATGCCAATACTACTGAAACTGCAACCGTAAAATCCTTCATGGCCTGGTCTCTTCTATGGGAAAAACAAATGATGGTAGGACACTGTGTGACGTTGATGGTTCGGCATGTGAATTTTGATATTGTTGTAGCCATAGTTTTAACAACTGAATTTCGTTTTGCTGTTCAGTGATAATACCTTGAGCCAGGTTACGTAGCTGGGGGTCTTCAGTATATAGCAGCAATGCC
>JBKJTS010000171.1:0-11436 GCA_046590885.1 Gammaproteobacteria bacterium | reverse complement strand
GGCGTCGCCAGGGAATTTCCTTGCTGGTGACTTTAAGCCATTTGGCGTGTTGATTAAACATCGAGGTGATAATGTTAATGAACGCTTCATAGCAGGAAAATATCCCGTGACGCCCTGTTAACAAATAACCTTCAAGCCAGCCTTGGCAGGTATGTTCACTCAGAATTTCCATTACCCGCCCATCACGGGAAAGATGCTCATCTTCGGGCAGAATATCATCCATCCACGTCCGGTCAGTAGCTGCAAATAAAGCATCCAGACGATTTGAAGTAGTCTCATCTGGCCCCATCACCCGAAAATTACGGCTCTCACTATTGAGCTTCATTACATCACGTAAAAAACACCCCATGGCGCGCGTCGCTTCCGCCATCGCCTGACCCGGCTGTGGCACACTAATCGCATAATCGCAAAAATCGGGTAACTTTAAGTCCCTGAGTAACAGCCCACCATTAGCGCACGGATTAGCGCCCATGCGCCGTACACCTTCTGGCGCAAGTGCCGCCAGATCGGCACGCAGCTTTCCATCACTATCGAACAGCTCTTCGGGCTGGTAACTTTTCATCCATTTTTCAAGCAGCGCAATATGTGCAGGCTTACTTGCCATATTGGCAAGTGGCACTTGATGGGACCGCCAAAAACCTTCGGTTTTTAAACCATCCACTTCCTTCGGTCCCGTCCATCCTTTCGGTGAACGCAGAATAATCATCGGCCAGTGGGGACGTTTAATATTCTTTGCTCCCGCCGCACGTGCCTCTGACTGTATGGCCTTGATCTGCGTAATGACCTGGTCTAATACGCTCGCCATCATCTCATGCATTATGTCCGGGTCTGAACCCTCCACAAAATAAGGTGTATAACCATATCCAATGAACAGGCTTTTTAATTCTTCATGAGACAGACGCGCCAACAGTGTAGGATTGGCAATCTTGTAACCGTTGAGATGTAAAATAGGCAGCACTGCACCATCATGAACTGGATTAAGAAACTTATTCGAGTGCCATGATGCTGCCAACGGGCCCGTTTCAGCCTCACCATCACCGATCACACACGCCACGACCAGCTCAGGATTATCAAATGCCGCGCCATAGGCGTGGGATAATGCATATCCCAACTCACCACCCTCGTGAATCGAACCTGGGGTTTCAGGCGCGACATGGCTGGGAATGCCTCCAGGAAACGAAAACTGTTTGAAGAGTTTTTGCATGCCCTCCGCATCTTGCGAAATGTCGGGATACACTTCACTATAAGTGCCCTCAAGATACGTGTTAGCTACCAACCCTGGGCCACCATGACCTGGTCCCGCAATGTAAATCGCATCAAGATCATAACGCTTGATCACACGATTCAAGTGGGCATAGATAAAATTAAGGCCAGGCGTAGTCCCCCAATGGCCAAGCAATCGCGGCTTGATGTGCTCAAGTTTCAAAGGCTCTTTTAATAAAGGATTATCTAACAGATAGATCTGCCCCACGGACAGGTAGTTAGCAGCACGCCAATAAGCATGAATTTTCTGCAACTCCTCAGGCGATAAAGATTTGTTCTTTATTATCGGTAATGTTTTATCTTCCATGATCAATCACTCCTTGGTTAATAAAATAACCTTTGCTAACTTATTCACTCAGGCCTTATTGACAAAAAAGACCTCATCTCCTGCGCAATCACTAATTCTTCATTAACGGGGATAATATAAGCCGCTATTTTTGAGTTTACTGTTGATAAACAAAACTCGCCATTTACTTCTCTGGTGTCATTTACCGTATTAACCTCCAATCCACACCACTCCATATTCTTACAAATTCGGGCGCATAAGGCAGGGAAGTTTTCGCTTATTCCACCGCCAAAAATAACTGCATCCGCACCCCCCAACACTGCCAAATAAGCACCAATATATTTACGTATACGATGACAGAAAGCCGTAATGGCATAAATTGCACCGGGATGATTTTGCGCTTCGAGCGTAAGTAATTCGGACATGTTTGCACTCACACCTGACAGTCCCAGCAATCCAGACTGTTGATACAATCCTTCAGTTAACATATCACTGCTCATCTTGTTCATAAGATATAATAATACCCCAGCATCAATATCTCCGCACCGGGTGCCCATGATTAACCCCTCTAGCGGAGTGAAACCCATGCTGGTTTCAACCGCCACACCATCTTGAATTGCGGCAATAGAGCATCCTTGGCCCAACTGCAGTGTAATGAGGCGGCGAGGTTTAAGACTAGGTTTGCCATGGGCATCCGTAATTTCATGGGATCGCTCATACAGCGCACGATGCGCAATGCCATGAAAACCATAACGCTTAACACCATAATCACGCACCCATTGCGTGGGCACGGCGTAATAGCGGGCGTGATCAGGCAGGTGGTAGAAAAATGCTGTATCAAATACAGCAATTTGCGGCAAGGCACCGTCAAAAAAACTCTGGCTAGCAAAGAAATCCTGACAGGCGCGAATTACTTGCAAAGCGAGGGGGTTGTGTAAAGGAGCCAGTGGATTTAATAATTCAAGGGTATTTATTACTCCATCCGTCAGTTGGACAGGTGCGCTAAATTCATCGCCTCCATGCACGATGCGGTGCCCGACAGCGGTAATAAATCGGGCAAGATCCAGCTCATGCAAGCGCAACATTATCCACTCAGCCGCTTGCTGGTGATTGTGTATAGCCTGCTGTATGTTTCGATCAGCATCACCCATCTTCCAAACACAGGATGCCTGCTCACCGAATGCGCTCACCTTGCCGCGCACCAAGCTCTGCAACTGATGTTGATCCGACGTGTCAAAAAGCTGGAATTTAAGAGATGAACTACCGCTATTGAAAACAAGTAACGACATAGATTACCCCCCAAACGATGGCGTGTAACAGCTTCTATCTTGGCGCATTCGAACCGATTAAAAAGCGAGAACAAACCATCACATCATTCTCCGTCTGGCGCCATGAGGCCAAAAACTTGCTCAGGTCATCTGCGATCGCTTCTCACATTGGACAGATCTGAGCTTGCTCCATTGTTTTCGCGCTCAGCAGGCATTCCGCAATACTATTATATTTCAAGCTGTTCTCCTTACTTTCATTGGATTTTCCAGACAGATAATTACGCCGCGTTTTTAAATTATCGGTGCTGGATTGCGAAACACTATAAAAGCCTGTCTTGTTCAGCATCACCGCACCCAACAGAATACTGCCTACATTGATAGCGCGGGCTTTATTCAAGTTGCTACCAGCCTCTTCCTCACGCCCGGCATAATGAATCCTGGCTGAATCAAAAAACTCACCCGCTTTAGCATAACTTGCCCCAGCTTTGTCCTTGTCCCCTTTGTTGCGGTAGTAATTTCCAAAAGCGCGGAACAGGACGCCTGACGCAAAGGCTTCTTCACCAGAGTTGGTTGAACTCTTCGGCTGGGCGCCCGCTTCTATCAGCACATCCATTGCTCCGCTATGATTGCCCAACGCGGCGGCGTATAGGGGCGTAAGTCCCACGTTCGTTTCAACATTGACATTCGCGCCACGTTCGACGAGAAAAGATACGCTGTCTTTTTCTCCATTATAACTAGCGTATATAAGCGGTGTCATTCCAGCCCTGTTTCTTGCCCCGACTTCTGCCCCTCGCAAGATTAGAAACTCCATCACATCCTTCCCCCCCATGCGGGCAGCGGCCATAAGCGCCGTATACCCATCCGGGTCGGCAACATTGACCTTCGCACCATGTTCCAACAATAATTTTGTCATGCCCAGGCCCTTCGCTTCGGCAGCCACTATCAAAGGGGTCTGCCCTGCGGAGAAGGCATTCACGTCGGCCCCTTTTGCCAACAGCAACTCGGCTATCTTTGTATCCTGTTGCTGAGCCGCCTTGATGAGGGGTGTAAAACCCTGGCCGTCGACGAGGTTGACATCAGCACCTTTCTGGACCAGCAGCAAGGCCGTCTCAAAAGAGCCCAACGCACAGGAGTATGTCAGAGGGGTGCGGCCATTGGGGAACTTGATATTTACATCACCCCCTTTGTCGAGCAGTAGTTTTGCTGTATTTAGATAGCCCCACAATACAGTCTGATAAAGCGGGGACTCACCCCCGTGATTTATCACATTCGCCGATGCACCTGCGTCCAGCAAAGCAGCCACAATACTCTCCTGGCCCGTTCGTGATGCCCAATGCAGCGGCGTATCCCCCTGCTGGTCTGGCTGATGGATACCCTCCCTCGCCCGTACTCGCTTTTCAGCTTCACTGGCGTTTTGGGCCGCTATATCTTTGATCAATGGACTACATGAAGGACATCGGAGGGCTGAACATCCATTTAATAACAGGCCCAGTCCCAATATTACTAATCCATAGTGGATTGATTTGATATGAAACCTGTTATCGAATTTCATAGTTCTCCGATTTAAATGATTTCTTGATGTTCAAGGCTGGAAGGTGAGAAGACTTACTGGATAATACTATAATCACCCAGCGTCTCAGGCAATATCAACTCAAAAGGCTAGCCACCTGACTACTTGACTACCAGAGGTTAATGGGTGAGCCTTATCGAAACTGAGACCAACTCAGGGTGCCGCAACTAGGCGCCGGTCTAATTCATCAAGCCGCTGTGGTGTGCCTATATCAATCCATTGGCCAGTGTAGTGTACGCCGGTCACTGCATGCTGCCGCATGGCTTTGCGCAATAACGGGGCAAGCTGGAATTTACCGGGGGTGCAACCAGTGAATAATTCAGGGCGGTATACACCCATACCACTAAATGTGAGCGTGTACTCGCCAGGGGCAGGATCATATACATTGTGTGTGCTATGCACCACGTTACTACTGGCACGTAGCGCAAAATCCCCCCCGGGGTGATGCGGTGGATTATCTACAAGCACCAGATGCGCCATGCCTTGCGGCATAATGGGTAAATGTCTATATGGATAATCTGTCCAGATATCCCCATTAATCACCACAAAGGGTGCGTCACCGAGCAGTGGCAATGCTTTGAAAATACCCCCACCAGTTTCGAGTGCTTCGCCTTCGGGGGTATCAGCGGAATAATTTATCTGCGCGCCGTAACGGGCACCATCACCCAGCGACTCTTCTATCTGTCTGCCCAGGTGCGCATGATTAATTATAATCTCACGCATGCCAGCTTCCACCAGCGCATCAATATGATATTCAATCAACCGTCGCCCGCCTACCCTGAGCAGAGGCTTTGGGGTATGGTCAGTGAGCGGCCGCATGCGCTCGCCACGCCCGGCAGCAAGGATCATGGCTTTCATAGCTCAGTCCTCCGAACGTTCATAGCTCGGCCTTCTGGCTGCGATTTAACAGGGCGTTTACTGCATCGCGCGGCGCGCGACCCCCATGCAGTACTTCATACACTTGTGCGGTGATCGGCATATCAATACCCAGCTTTTGGGCAAGATGCACTACTTCCACAGCGGTCTGCACGCCCTCCACCGCTTGACCAATGGTCACCAGGGCTTCAGTAAGAGTCTTGCCTTGCGCTAGCGCCAGACCAAGACGGCGATTGCGAGATTGATTGTCGGTGCAGGTCAGCACCAGATCGCCCAGACCCGCCAAACCCATCAGGGTTTCACGGCGACCGCCCATGGCAACCCCTAAACGCATCATTTCGGCCAGACCGCGTGTGACCAACGCCGCACGAGTGTTGGCACCAAAACCCAAACCATCGGCAATTCCGGCGGCGATAGCCAACACATTTTTTACTGCCCCTCCCACCTCAACACCCACTACATCCGTACCAGTGTAGGCGCGAAAATTATTATTATGCAGGCGCTGGGCAAGATTCGCTGCAAATTCGGCATTGGCCGAAGCAATGGTCACCGCTGTAGGCAAATCCGCTGCAACCTCACAAGCAAACGTGGGCCCGGAAATAACAGCGGTGGGCAATGTATCACCAAGCACATCCGCGACCACCTGATGCAATAATTGACCACTGCCTGACTCTAAACCTTTAGTCGCCCAGGCTAAGCGCAGAGGAGTAGGGTGCTGCCACGCAACCGCAACCGATTCGAGAACGGTACGAAACCCCGCACTGGACACCGCTACCAGCACATCCGCCGTGCAGGGATGCACAAGTGCCGCCAGAGGCAGGATGCCGGAAGCGGCTGGTGTGGTGGCCAAGGCAAGCGATAAATCACTGGTGAGCTGCAATGCAGGAGGAAAGGGAATATGGGGTAGACAGCGGGAGTTACAGCGCGCGGCAGATAACTCGCTTATCTGTTGGGGATCACGTGCCCACAACCAGACGGGCTGCCCATTGCGCGCCAACAAAATCGCCAACGCCGTGCCCCATGCACCTGCGCCCATCACTACCATAGGCCGCACCATCGTTGGCGAATCCAGACCACTCATGGGCACGGTCACCGCGTCATATCAGTTAGAACCTGTTTATAATCTCGATCACGGAAGGCAGCACAAAACAAAGGGGACTGAAAAAGCGGGGTATATATATAGTGTATGAGCATTTTGAAGTCACTTTTAACGCCGCAATGCGCCTTTCAGCGAGATTATAAACAGCAGTCTTTCCATGACCAGGCTTTTAGTGTGCAACCTGCTGTGGCAATGGCTGCTGCTGTTGCTGCACATGTTGTGCATACAGCGCATCAAAATTAACTGGGGCCAACAATAATTGCGGAAAACCACCTTTCGTCACGACATCAGAAATGACTTCGCGGACAAAGGGAAACAAAATGTTCGGGCAATAGCTACCCAGAATTGCACCCATATCGTTTGCACCAAAACCGGTTGCATTAAAAATGCCCGCTTGCTGCACTTCAATTAAATACGCAACTTTGTCTGTCAATTTGGCAGTAACGGTTACGGCTAACGTAACTTCATGCACGCCCTCGCTTAATACGGTAGCGCTATTATTGATCTGCAGGCTGACTTCCGGCTCCCACTTTTCCATGAATATCTGGGGAGAATGCGGCGTTTCAAATGACACATCTTTTACGTAAATTTTCTGGATAACAAAACGGCCGCCTGTAGCGGTCTGTGGATTGCCAGCGGTGTCAGACATGATAAAGATTCCTTAGTAAATTAATAGTTACTTGTGTACAGGAAGACTGGCGGCTTTCCACGCCAAAATTCCCCCATTAAGTTTGAATACGTTGTTAAAGCCCTGCTTGCGCAACGTGACGCTGGCGCGGGTGGCACGGTCACCGCTGCGGCAATAGACAATAAGGGGTTTGTCCTTATGCGCTTCCAGTTCTTCAAGGCGTTTTTCCAGCACGCCTACAGGAATGTGCAGCGCATTAACAATATGCCCTTCAGCATATTCCTGGTCTTCACGCACATCCAGCACGACGGCATCTTCATGATTCATACGACGCACTGCCTCTGACGGTTCCACTTCCTGAAAACCCAGGAAGCGACGCTTGAATGTTTCCATCAGCAATAAGATGATAAGAAATACAAACGCAAAAGATAATATCCAGTGATTTAAAATAAACGTAAAGAATTTTTCCATGCGGCCTACAATTTATAAAATAAAATAGTAACAAGATTACAACGTCGCCTCCCAGATTCAGGCCAAGCTCATGAACGGGTTGGTTTTTTAGGCGCAGAAGGGGCTTTGGGTTGGGCGCAAAAAACTTCGCGCATCATGCTGATCAACCGCAAGGTACGTACATCCCCCACACGATAAAACACCCGATTGGCCTCTTTGCGTGTCATGAGTATGCCTTTGTCACGCATGATGGCCAAATGCTGTGAAATATTGCTTTGTGAGGTACCTACTGCATCTACCAGATCTTGCACGCTAATTTCCCGGTCACCCAGTGTACACAGGATCTTCAGGCGTAGCGGATGCGAGATCGCCTTGAGTGAACGTGATGCCTGATCAATATCTTGCTCGTGTAGAACAAGCTGATTTTCGTTATTGGCCTTCTCCATAGCTTGTTCGGTCAACACCCCCCTGTAACCTAAACATGCTGCCTGGATCCCATTTCCACAAACCTTCCGGTCTACACTACTGTGTTTATGATCAAAACATTATACAATGTTACGCGATTTTAGAAAGAAATAATCCTAAAACCCTTTCACTTCTTCTTTTGCAGCGTAAAATACCTTTCATTTAAGGCAACGTAAAAGTTAAGTCGACTTCATTCACAGAGTAAAATAATTCATTATGGCATCGGTAAAAAACGGACCTATGGTGCTTGTTATCCTCGATGGCTGGGGATACAGCGAAGACCCTGATTATAATGCTATTTTTAGCGCCCGTAAGCCTCATTGGGATAAACTGTGGGCGAAGTATCCCCATACCTTGATCCAGGGTTCAGGTACTGAGGTGGGTCTGCCGGCCGGTCAAATGGGCAATTCTGAGGTGGGACACCTTAATCTTGGCGCGGGCCGGGTAGTCTATCAAGAGCTTACGCGTATCGAGCGCGCCATTAAAAGCGGCATGTTTTTCACCAATAAAACCCTTACTGATGCCGTGGATAAAGCCGTTGCCACCGGCAAAGCCGTACATATTCTGGGTCTGCTCTCACCAGGCGGGGTTCACAGCCACGAAGACCACCTGCATGCCATGATCCAGCTGGCTGCTGAAAGGGGTGCTCAGCACATTTACCTACATGCTTTTCTGGATGGCCGCGACACGCCGCCACGCAGCGCCGCAGCGTCGATCGCAGCTACCCAGGAAGTATTGAAAAAATATCCGCAAAGCCGCTTCGCTACAGTGATTGGCCGCTATTTTGCGATGGACCGCGACCAACGATGGCCACGCGTGCAAGCCGCCTATGAACTGATTACACAGGGCAAGGCGCTGCACCACGCACCTGACGCCATGAGCGCCCTGGAAATGGCGTATGCACGGGGCGAAAACGATGAGTTCGTGCAAGCCACTGTACTGGCCGCGCCGGGCGAACTACCGGGACACATTACTGATGGTGATGTGGTGATTTTCATGAATTATCGTTCCGATCGCGCACGCGAGTTAACCCAAGCGTTTATCCAACCCAACTTTGATGGTTTTAAACGCGAAACCATGCCTCATCTAGGCAGTTTTGTAAGCCTAACCGAATACAAAAAAGACTACGGGATTCCGGTGGCTTTTCCGACCGAAAATCTAGATAACGTACTAGGTGCCTACATCGCTAAACTCGGCATGCGCCAGTTACGCATTGCCGAAACCGAAAAATACGCCCACGTGACTTTCTTCTTTAATGGCGGCGAAGAAACGCCGTTTGTCGGCGAAGACCGGATTCTGGTGCCGTCGCCGAATGTGGCTACCTATGATTTGCAGCCCGAGATGAATGCGCCAGAGCTGACGGATCGTCTTATAGAAGCGATTGAAAGCCGCAAGTATGATGTGATTATCTGCAATTACGCCAATCCCGATATGGTCGGTCACAGTGGCAAAATGGATCCTGCCATTAAAGCCATTGAGGCCATAGATACCTGCTTGGGTCGGCTATATCCTGTGCTAAAAAAAGCGGGTGGAGAAATGCTGATCACCGCCGACCACGGCAATGCCGAACAGATGCGTAGCGAGGAAACTGGCCAGGCTCATACTGCTCATACCTGCAATCCGGTACCGTTCATATATGTGGGCCGCAGGGCCATCCCCGAAGCACGTGGCAGCCTGGCTGACGTGTCTCCTACCCTGCTTTATTTAATGGGTGTACCACAACCTGCTGAAATGAATGGCAAACCGCTTATGCAGTTAATCACGAAACCTTGAAAGCTTGGGTTGTTTCCCCCCTCCAGTGCCGCCGTCCCCCGATGGACCAGGATCCCCGACGCAGAATGCGTTGGGGATCCTCCCTGGCGATACGTGTCCATCCATGCAAAGCCATAGCTTGGCTGCTCATTGGCATACTGAGCAGCTACCCCACCACGGCGGTTATGGCTGCTCAGGCTGACACCTCCAAACAGAAAAACGCCAAGGCAGCCCGCCCTGCCACTGACCTGAAAAAAATTCGTGGCGAGATCAACCAATTGCGTTCAACACTCGACTCAGCACGCGATCGCCAGAAAAGTTTGCGCACCAAGCTCAGCGCCACTGAAAAAGATATGGGCAAAACCAGTAGGTCTCTGCAACAGCTGCAACAACAGTTACAGAGCCATACTCAATCACTACAGCAACTGCGGCAGCAACAGCAGCAACATCAAGCCCAACTGTCCACCCATCGCAACGCCCTTGCGCAACAACTGCGCGCCCGCTATATGATGGGGGGGCAGGGCCAACTGGATTTCCTGAAAATTGTATTTAATCAACAAGACCCGACCCTGGTGGGACGCAATCTGAGTTATTACGAATATTTTAATCGCGCCCATGTTACGCACATCAGCCTGATCACCGAAAACCTGACCGAACTTGAAACGCTGGAGCAAGCCACTCAGGCACAAACACAACGCCTCACGCAGGCACAAACTGAAACTGAACGTACCCGGAAACAGCTCGAAGCAAGCCGTAAAACACGTAGTACCATCCTGGCGGCTCTTAGCAGCGAAATTCAGAGCAAGGAACAACACCTGCACCAATTGCTCGAAGATGAGCGGGGGCTGGCGCAACTATTAAAACGCCTGCGGGATGCACAAAAGCGCGCCAAACCCACCACCCCCCCCGCTAAATCAGCCAAACCCACCAAACCGGGGCAGCCTGCACAACCCGCAGAGCCACGTGAAACCACAAGGCCCCATGCACCCGATCTGAAGTCTGCTTTCGGCCGTCTTCAGGGCCAGCTTAACTGGCCAGCACAGGGCACCCTTGTGGCACATTACGGAACTTCTCGCAAATTAGGCACGTCCAAATGGCAAGGCGTATTGATTGCTGCCCCGGAAGGCACCGCCGTACGCGCCGTGTCGCGGGGTAAAGTCGTGTTTGCCGACTGGATGCGTGGCTTTGGTCTGTTAATGATTCTCGACCACGGCGATGGTTATATGACTTTGTATGGCCAAAATCAAGCTGTGAACAAGAACGTCGGCACACTAGTGGAGACTGGCGACGTGATCGCCAGCGTTGGTGATAGTGGTGGTCAGATGAGTCCTGGGCTTTACTTTGAAATCCGGCGTGATGGGATACCGATCAACCCGGCTGCGTGGTGCCGATAGCCATGAGAGTCCGTTCAATATCTCGATCAAGGGAAGAATGCAGTGAAGGGCTCCAAGCGCACCAAAAGCAGGTGCCTCACGGCGAGGCAAAAGTGTCCGAAAAAGCGGAGTACACATGCAGGAACTGAGCATTTTGAGTACACTTTTAATGCCGCGATGCGCCCTTCAGTGATATATGAATAGGCTCTAAGGAGAGTCGTGACATGCCCTATCTGCTTAGTAGTCACGCCCCTTATGCTCGCGACAGGCACGCCGCTACAGAGCTAACCTCCACTTTTTTCAAAGCTTGACTCACCCATTGCATGTTATTCTAATATGGGTGAAACTGGTGAAATGGTCTGTCATTTTGGAGCAACTATGAAGTTCAATACTCGCAATTTTCTAA
>JBKJTS010000146.1:0-16395 GCA_046590885.1 Gammaproteobacteria bacterium | reverse complement strand
CGCCGGATTTTCTTCCACAACAATGGTGACAGGTTGAACCCCACCAGATAATCCAGCGCGCGCCGTGCCTGCTGGGCATTCACCAGTTCCATGGACAATTCGCGCGGGTTTTCTACGGCGGCATTAACGGCGCGCTTGGTGATTTCATAGAACGCAACGCGATGCACAGGCTTGTCTTTGAGTAGTTTTTTTTGCTTGAGAATTTCATATAGATGCCAGGAAATGGCTTCGCCCTCACGGTCCGGATCGGTTGCCAGATACAGAGCGTCTGCCTTTTTCATGGCTTTGACGATGGCGTCTACATGCTTTTCATTTTTTTCGATGAGCTGATATTTCATTGAAAAATCGTGTGCAGTATCGACGGCGCCTTCTTTGGGCAGCAAATCGCGCACATGACCATACGAGGCCAGGATTTCAAAGTCCTTGCCCAGGTATTTCTTCAAGGTTTTCGCCTTGGCGGGCGACTCAACAATCAGCAGGTTTTTCATGGCCGAGGCGATTCCAGGGTGATTCCGAAGGGTACAAGGCCCGGTATGGAACCTTGTAGCGGGGATCTGCGATTAATGCAAACTATGGCTGATTTCGTCGAAGACTAAATCTTCCATCCAGGCAAAGGCAGCCTCCTGACCAGGCTGATTAAACAACACCATCAGGATCACCCATTTCAGTTGAGAGAGATCAATGTCTTCGCTGCTTTCCAGCGCCATGATACGGTCAATGACGAGCTCCCGATTGGTGAGGTCAAGTACACCGATTTGTTCCAGAAACAGCAGGAAACCACGGCATTCGGTATCCAGCTTGGTGACTTCTTCATCGGTAAAAACACGGATGGAATTACCAACGGGCAGCAATACCGCCGCGCCATTTTCGCGCAGCCGCGCCATGCCTTCGAGCCACGCAAAGGCCTTGTCAATTTCACCATAATGAAAACCGGCTTCGATCAATTCTTTTTTTAATGCTTCCTGATTGGAGGTGAATTGCAGCTCACCCTCAAGATAGTTCTCGAACAGGTACATCAGGATATCCAACACGTTTTCTTTCACTTCAGGACCTCCTGCTAACCCGTATATAAAGCCCACCGGCCACCGATTCAACCCTATTATGCAATTCCAATACCAAAAGCATGGAGGAAACCTGCTCTGGCGTCAATCCACTTCGTTCTACCAGAATATCGACAGACGCGGGCGAAAAGTCCATAAAACTTAATAATTTCAGTTGATTATCATCAACTGCAGCACCTGCATCAGAGCCAAAATCAGTTTCATGCGAGGCTGATTCACCCAGTATATTAAGGTTGTAAGCGCCTAACTCTTCAAGTATATCATGCACATTCTCCACTAATTTGGCGCCCTGGCGGATTAATGCATGGCAACCCCTCGCCAGCGGGTTATGAATGGAACCGGGAATGGCGAACACTTCGCGTCCCTGATCTCCCGCTAACCGGGCGGTGATCAGGGAACCGCTTTGCAACGCGGCTTCCACCACCAGCACGCCAACGCTCAAGCCGCTGATTATGCGGTTACGTCGCGGAAAATTTTCTGCCAATGGCGGCATACCTGGGGGGAATTCCGACACCAGCGCGCCGTGTTCTGCGATTTGGTGCGCCAGATCACGGTGCCGCGCCGGATAGACGCGATCCAGCCCGGTGCCGGTTACTGCGACAGTGACGCCGTGACCTGCACCCCTATTGGCATCGCGAGCATCCCCAACAGCATGTAGGGCGCCTTGATGGCTGGCGGCATCAATCCCCAGCGCCAGGCCGCTGGTGATGGTGAGCCCGGCGCTGGCCAGGTGCCGCGCAAAATCATGGGCAATCTCTTTGCCCCCGGCAGAGGGGTTACGGCTCCCCACCATAGCGAGTTGCGGCCGCACCAGCGCACCGGGCTGGCCGCGTACAAACAAGAGGGGCGGCGCATCGGCAATCTGCTTGAGCAAGGGGGGATAGGCAGGGTCGTGCAGAGTAATTATATGATTGTCGGGCTGCGCCTGCCAGGCAAGATCTTTTTCGACGGTAGCCCAATCAGGATTACGCAGATAGGCCAAGGTGGCGGCACCGATACGCGGCGGCACCAAGCCATCATTATTAACTCGGGGAGTGTCGCGACCCGCCCCCTTGGCTTCAAACACTGCGCGCGGTGTGGAGTAATAGTCAAGTAAAGCCAGGAAGGTGATAGCCCCCACGCCGGGAGCATGCAATAACGCCAGCCAGTAGGCGAGCTCGGGTACATCTCGGGGTTTTTCGATCATTGACCACTAAGAAGTATGTTGGTGGTGATAAGTTCAAACTTATTCTGGAGTCCCCCAAGCTTAGGGAGCTACTACCGCATCATATTGCCGGATTTCTTTTTCTGCCTTGACCACCAGCGCGTAGCTGACGCGCTCAAACGGGCGAAATACCATAAGCAGGCCAGCCCGTTCTTCGGGCAGGATGACAATCTCACCCTTTCGCACGGGTTGCACACTGTCTCTTACTTCGGTACCTGCCTGATTTACAGTGAACACGTGACCTGGCTCTACACCGTCACGCGTACCCAGATTAATCGCCACTACCTGGTATTGTCCAATTTTGGAAACACCATCGATCACGGCAACAATTTTGCCCGAAGTGGGCTTGTCATAAGCACGCGGCAATAAAAAGGGGGTGATTTCTTCCTGGCTTATCGGTAATAACCGATCTCCCACCAGGGTTTCGCGGTAAGAAGCCGTCAGCATAAGGGTGGCGGGGTCGCCAAAACGCTCGACGCGGGCCTCAGCCACCTGAATTGCCTCATACCCCAGAATGTCTTCTTTTTTGGCGCCGGAGTTGCGATAGGCTACGGTTTGATGAAATATGCCAAACTGCATGCCACTATTATCAGCCAGGTTACGCACATACGCCTTTTGGCCCATGCCGCTGGAGACCCGTCCTTCTTCAAGCGATACTACGTAGGGCGCATCATTCATTTCTTCTTGCGTCACAACCCGTGCGCGCAACAAAAACGGGTTGATGATATCCATAGGGATAGTGGGAATGGCCAACTCAAGCTCTGCCATGCGTACCTGGGGCGACAGTTTCACCAGCCGCAAGTCCGTCGTTGCTTCTGACTGCTCGGGTACGGATTCGATGACTATGAGGTTGCGGGGATGCGCTGGCCCCGGCTTAAGCTGTAACACTGGCTGGCCGTCTTGCATTGTTAAATACACCACATCGCCGGGGTAAATGCGATGGGGATTTTGAATATCGGGATTAATACGCCAAACTTCCTGCCATTGCCAGGGATCGCGTAAAAATCGTGATGAAATGCCCCACAGCGTATCCCCCTTTACCACCGTATGGCGGCCAGGATGATCAGGATTGAGCGCCACGGTTTCTGCGTGTACGGCTGGAGTGATGATGGCGCCCATTGCCAATACCAGCGGCAATGCCCGCAAGGCACTTAAAAATGTCTTTATAGTAAACATAGTCGCCCTTTGAATAGAGCGCCCCAACCACTATATGGATGGAACGCCAAGTCCATTTCCCAATCCGCTATTCTAAAACGATGCCTAAAATCGTAGTCGGAACAAACGTTTTTAGGATTATAATAATCTTCAGATGAATTCAGTCGTTGCCCGTTTTAAAGCGGGGCAACGACTGAATTCATCTCACTCTTCATATATCGGACTGTGGATCAATTAAGTTAACTACGGATTTCTTTACCATGGCTATTCTTTCGCTTTTGTACTACCCTGACCCGCGCTTGCGTAGCAAGTCCACGCCGATACCACGGGTAGATGACACCATTCGCCGGTTGGTGGATGATATGCTTGAAACCATGTATCAGGCCCCGGGCATTGGCTTGGCGGCGCCGCAGGTGAACGTATTCAAGCGATTGATTGTTATAGATATATCAGAATCTCGCCAAGCGCCTTTGTGCCTGATTAACCCTGAAATTATACGCAAAGATGGCATCGAGACCATGGAAGAAGGCTGCTTGTCGGTGCCAGGCATTTTTGAGCCTGTAGAACGTGCCCGGGTGATTCGCGTGAAGGCGTTGGGGCGTGATGGCAAACCGCTCGACATGGAGGTGGATGACATTATGGCGGTATGTATACAGCACGAAATTGACCACCTGGAAGGCAAGCTGTTTGTGGATTACCTCTCGGAAATGAAACGGCAGCGTATCCGCAAAAAACTTGAAAAGCAACGCCGCCAAACCCTGTGAAACCATCCAGCCCCGTGCCCAATTCTCACCCTGAAACCCTAAAAATTATTTACGCCGGTACGCCACAATTTGCCGTGGCGGCGCTGGAAACGTTGCTGCACTCATCACATCACGTCTGCGCGGTGTACACGCAGCCTGACCGCCCTGCCGGCCGCGGCCGCGCGCTGAAGGCCAGTCCCGTTAAGCAGCTCGGATTGCAGCATGCTATTCCGGTATATCAACCCGCCAGTCTGAAGTCGCCTGAGGCCCAGATAGAATTACGCGCATTGCAGGCAGATGTGATGGTGGTGGTAGCGTATGGTTTGCTCCTGCCGCCTGCGGTGCTGGCCGCGCCACGTTTGGGGTGTGTGAATATTCATGCATCGCTGCTACCGCGTTGGCGCGGCGCGGCGCCAATACATCGCGCCATATTGGCAGGCGACAGGGCAACGGGGGTGACGATCATGCAAATGGACGCTGGACTGGACACGGGTGCGATGCTGACTCAGGTGACCTGCCCGATATTACCCGATGACACCACGCAGACACTGCATGATCGCCTCGCCATACTGGGGGCGCACGCGTTGCTGACAGTGCTGGAGCAACTCGACAGGGGCACAGCACAACCGATCGCACAGGACAATACACTGGCGTGTTACGCCGCCAAGATCGACAAGGCCGAAACGCGGATAGATTGGCGCCAATCCGCAATTAACATTGAGCGCCAGGTGCGCGCTTTTAGCCCTAAACCTACTGCACGTGCACAACTCGGTGACACACAACCGCTACTCATTCTGGCGGCGCGCGCACTTGCGCCGCACAGGGATGTGCAAGTGCTGCAAAAGACAGGAAGCCGTGAGCAGCCGCCGCACATGGACGTGCAAGGGATGCAGGAGGCTTACTCTTCCGCATCCTGGGATCAAAACACTCGTCCGTCCATGGCCAGCACAGGATACCGGGAATATTCTGGAAACGCATACGCTCCTACACCGTCGGGCACCATCATCGCTGCACACCGCGAAGGCATTGACGTGGCCACCGGGGAAGGTGTGTTGCGCTTGCTACAACTGCAATTGCCCGGAGGACGGCCTATGACGGTAGCCGATTTTCTGAATGCCTATCACGCCTTGGTAGAGGTAGGCGTTACCCTGACATGAGCACGCGCGCACTCGCTGCAAAAGCTCTGGTACAGGTTTTGTTTGAACGGCACTCATTAAGTGCGGTGCTCCGGCAAAGCCTCTCCCAACTACCCCCCTCTGACGCCGCACATGGAAGTGGTGGTTCCTGCGCATCCGTGCGCTCACCACATTTGGGCATCCTGCCCGGCACAAGTGCCGCCAATGGCACGACTCCATGGATGGAGGAGGTAGAATCGCGTCGGGGACAGCGATCGAGGATGCCAGCAACGGCCAAACCGGCAAGCGAACGTGCGCTGATGCAGGAGCTGTGCTATGGCGTATTACGCTGGGAATCCCGGTTAACCGCCATATTGCAATACCTGATGCACAAACCGCTGAAGAAGCGCGATGCCGATATCCATTCCCTGTTGTTGCTGGGCCTGTATCAGCTGATTTATATGCGCACCCCTGATCATGCCGCTGTGACTGAAACGGTGGCGGCCGTTAAGGTCTTAAACAAGGCGTGGGCGAGTGGTTTGGTCAATGCCGTGCTGCGCGGCTATGTGCGCGATGCCCGGCGCATAGCCGCGGAGGTTGATCGCGACGAAGCAGCGGCATGCGCTCATCCCCCGTGGCTCCTCAATGCCATCAAAACTGCCTGGCCTGCGCTGCACAGTGACGTGCATATGCCGGTCGCTTCTGACATCCTGCCTCTGAGGACACCACACTGGCCAGCCATCGTTACCGCCAATAACCAGCATCCGCCCATGACGTTGCGTGTTAATGCACGGCATATGGATCGCGCTGCGTACTTGCTAGCATTACAAGCTGGTGGCATTGACGCCCACGCTGCGCCTCACACGTCCCACGGCATTACTTTGGGGCAACCAATGGATGTGGAACGCCTGCCCGGCTTCAGGGACGGCTGGGTATCGATACAAGATGCCGCAGCGCAACTGGCGGCACCGTTAATTAATGCGCAGCCGCGGCAACGGTTACTGGACGCCTGTGCCGCCCCTGGCGGGAAAACTGCACATATTTTAGAGTTGCAACCTGGCATTGCACTTACTGCACTGGATAACGATGGTCAACGCCTGGGTCGTGTACGCGAAACCCTGCAACGCCTGAGATTAACCAAACACGCCCATGTTCTGCAGGGCGATGCGGCAACCCCTGCTACCTGGTGGGACGGCATACCATTTGACAATATTTTACTGGATGCACCGTGCTCTGCTACTGGTGTGATACGCCGCCACGCCGATATCAAATACTTGCGTCGGCCTGAAGACATTATGGCACTGGCAGAACAGCAGGCACGTATTCTGGAGGCGTTATGGCCATTACTACGCTCAAGAAAGGATGGGGGGGGGATGCTTTTATACGTCACTTGCTCTATCCTGCCACAAGAAAACCAACAACAAATTATCCGGTTTCTGGCAAATCACCCTGATGCACATGAACAGCCCATCACTGCCGATTGGGGCCACCCCATGACAGTGGGCAGGCAAGTGTTGCCGGGGGAAGATGCCATGGATGGGTTTTATTACGCACAGCTGATAAAAGAATAACCCTGTAAACGGCGATGGCGCCACTTCTGACATCCTGCCCCACGCGTCATGTGCATATTGCTATGCAGCGAATGGAGGAGTAGCGGATTTCGCTACTAATTTGATTATTGAGTTTATGAAAAAATGGTCGTCAAATTCAGAACTTATCCATTATAAAATAATGCCATTAGCGTTATTTTTGGCATGCTTTTTATATTTTAGCCTTGCCGTGGCGGATGAGGACGGCCAATTCGTAGTGCGTGGTGCGGAAACCACGCTGGTGGATAAAGTGTACCGCCTCAATACACGTCTCTCCTTTCAACTTAGCGAAGAAGCCCTCGGTGCGCTGCGGAAGGGTATCCCACTGACGATCACCTTAAATATTGAAGTGCTGCGTCAGCGGGAATACCTGTGGGGAGAAAAAATCGCAAGCATTGGGCAAAGCTTTCAACTTTCTTATCATGCGCTAACCCAGCAACACTTGGTCAAGAATCTCAATACCGGTGTTTACACTAATTTTCAGACACTGAAAATGGCACTTGACCACCTCAGTGTTATTGAAAATTTCCCGATGCTCGACGCACAGTTACTGTTGCCCGACGAACAATACGTTGCGCGTTTGCGCACCCAGCTTGATCTTGAAACATTACCTGTGCCAATTCGCGTATTGGCTTATATTTCCTCAGGCTGGCGCTTGAGCAGCGAGTGGTACACATGGTCACTCGCACCTTAAGACGGCTCAGCGCGGGCATTACCCCGGTTATTACGTTATTTTTTCTATTACTGGTATCGCTCTATTTAATGAGCAGTGCCACCCAAAACTCCGCGCAGTTTGGTCAACTCTATTCTTTTCTGCTTGTTCTCAATGTTCTCGAATTAATAGTGCTGGTAGGTTTGATTACCGTCAACCTGCAGCGCCTGCGCCGTCAATACCGGGAAGGAGTTGTAGGCTCCCGCCTGACTGTACGGCTGGTAACAATATTTGTGATTCTGTCGGTAGTGCCGGTCTCATTAGTGTATTACTTCTCGGTCGATTTTATACAGCGTGGAATTGATAGCTGGTTTGATGTACGCACTGAAAAAGCACTCACGGATTCTCTTGAGCTAAGCCGCATTGCCCTGGATGGCCGCATGCGTGATCTGTTACGTCAAACTGAGCTGATGGCGCGCGAGCTGGAAGGGGCGTCTCCCAGCCAGGCCATCGCCAGCATGGATGCCCTGCGCCATCGGAGTGGCGCATCGGATTTAACTCTAATGACCATGCATGGTGAAGTGATTGTGTTTAGCAGCGATGACCCCACTCTGATTGTGCCTCTGCAACCTAGCGAATCCATATTATTGGGTCTGCGGCAAGGGTTGACACATGTAGGGCTTGATCCTATCCGCGATACCGGACTCTATGTTCGTGTCATTGTCAACGTACACAGCACCACCCTCAGCGGTACACCTCAAGCACTGCAGGCGCTGTTTCCAGTTGCGAGCAATATAAATACACTCGCCGAAGGCGTACAAACTGCGTATGCAAAATATCAGGAATTGGATTATTTACGGGAACCGCTTAAATTCAGTTTTACGCTGACGCTTTCACTGGTATTACTGCTCAGCCTGCTGATGGCCGTATGGGCAGCACTGTTTTCAGCGCGCCGTCTGACTGAGCCCGTGCGTGTTCTGGCGATTGGCACGCGTGCTGTGGCCGCCGGAAATTATGATCAGCAACTACCCTCATTACCCGCACATGATGAATTAAGTTTTCTGGTTACGTCTTTCAATGACATGACAAAAAAAATAGCGTTGGCGCGTGATGAAGCACAACTCAGTCATCACCAGGCAGAACAACAGCGCGCTTACCTGGAAGCCGTGCTGGTACGATTATCATCAGGCGTACTCACTTTCGATGCGCAGCAGATATTGCGTACGGCCAACCTCGCAGCTAATCAGATTTTAGGCAGCGACATCACTCAACACATTGGCAAAACCTTAACCCAGATCAGGGACGATTATCTTCCTCTGCAAGTTTTTGTGGATGCACTTTTACCCCACTTATCCGGCCCACCCCAGGAATGGCGGGAAGAAGTAGCACTTTTCGGCAGCGGAGGTCGGCAGATTTTGATGTGTCGTGGCGCCCCCCTTCCACACATTGAATACGGGCAGCCAATGCGAACCGGGCAGCCCCATGAGGCTGACAGCCTCGACAGTGGGTATGTAACCGTATTCGATGATATTACCGCGCTCATTCAAGCGCAGCGAGATGCTGCGTGGGGCGAAGTAGCGCGGCGCCTGGCGCATGAAATCAAGAACCCACTAACGCCCATCCAGCTCTCTGCCGAGCGCTTGCGATATAAATATCTGGATACCATTGCAGCTTATACCGGCAATCAAGAGGATGCTCACGTACTCGATCGAGCCACCCATACTATTATTCAGCAAGTGGGCGCCATGAAAGAAATGGTGAAATCCTTTTCAGATTATGCACGGGCGCCAAAATTGGTGCTGCATCCACTGGACATTAATACTCTGATCGAAGATGTAATAGATCTGTATCGAGGTCATGACTCAAAAATTCAGTTAATCACCAACTTAGACAAGCAGCTACCCACTATTGAAGCGGACGCCGGGCGTTTTCGTCAACTGCTCCATAATTTATTTAAAAATGCCCTTGACGCTCTGCATGAAAACGCGGGATGCTGTATCATTATTACCACACACTGGGTACACGACCCGGACTTTAATAGCATTGAGCTTACCGTTCGCGATAATGGGGCTGGCATTCCGGCCGAGATACTTGGCACACTTTTTGACCCGGGGGTCACCCGAAAATCCAAGGGTAGTGGGTTAGGCTTGGCTATTGTAAAAAAGATCGTGGAAGAGCATGGCGGCATAGTGAAGGCTGAAAATAATCCCGAAGGCGGCGCCTGTGTATGTGTGCGCTTGCCGCTGTTACCCGGCTTAGGCATGGCACCTGCACCGGCAACCCATATCTTCCCCCCTAAATAAAAAAACTTGATGATCTGGCACAATCGCACCACAGCATTTTTTATAATTCAGACTCTGTCGTATTCTGACTGGTCATAAGCACGAGCCAACCAGTCGCAGCCGACCTAGGACATTGTTGATATTTTTTTCAACCGCTTACGGAGCAACAGCACATGAACACCGCTTACATTCTTGTTGTAGACGATGAGCGTGATATACGCGAGCTGATTAAAGAAATTCTGCAAGATGAAGGACACAAAGTATCCACTGCAGAAAACGGTGCGGCAGCACAGCGCGCACGGCGTGAACGGCGCCCCGATTTAATATTGCTTGATATCTGGATGCCTGACATTGATGGCATTTCGCTTCTCAAAGAATGGGCAAATGAGAGTAGTGTCATGCCTCCAGTTATCATGATGTCTGGCCATGCGACTGTGGAAACTGCCGTTGAGGCAACCCGGCTGGGTGCTTACGATTTTCTGGAAAAACCTTTGTCGATGGCGAAACTATTGGTTACCGTAAAACGTGCGCTGGAAGCCGACAAGTTACAGCGAGAAAACCTCGGCCTGCGCACGCACGGTATTACGCTCGAGGAGCCTATCGGCCGCAGCGCAACAATGCAGGCATTACGTGAACAGGTTAAAAAGATTGCGCAACATGAGGCTCCCGTATTGATTACGGGCGAGGCGGGCGTCGGTAAAAAATTATTTGCCCGTTACTTGCATAACTGTAGCTCACGACGTCACAATCCTTTTATTGATGTCAGCATGGCACTTACCAATACTTTTCATATCAAAGGTGGGGGCGACAATCCCAACCCCATCAATTACAGCGCCCTCAGTTTTTTTGGTGGCGAAAAAGACGGTAAAATTCACTACGGACAGCTAGAGCAGGCCAATGGTGGCACGCTATTTCTGGATGAAGTGGGTGACATGGATTTATCCCTGCAAGGGCGACTCGCACGCGCCCTTCGAAATGGTTCTTTTTTAAGAATGGATGGCAATGAACCCGTCAAGCTGGATGCACGCATTATCGTTGCCACCCGCCATGATTTAGCCCTGGAAGTGCAAGCCAAGCGCTTTCGTGAAGACCTGTATTATCAGCTTAATGTGTTACCATTACGGATCCTTTCCTTGCGGGAACATTGCGAAGATGTGCCAGACTTGATTGGCTACTATACAGATATTTTTGTGCGGCAGGAAAACCTGCCCTACCGTAATTTTTCATTGGCAGCACAAAACCGTTTACGCAATCATACTTGGCCAGGCAATATAAGAGAAATCAAAAATCTGGTTCAGCGTCTGTTAATTTTAGGTAGCGATGCAGAAATTGGTGTTGCAGAAGTGGAAACTGCTCTGGGTGAATTGTCACGGCAGCAGCCCCCAGTGACTCCAGCCACCATGGCTTTTGCTTTGCCGCTGCGAGAAGCGCGGGACCAGTTTGAAAAAGCCTATCTGGAATATCAGTTACTGGAGACCGGGGGCAATATCAGCAAGGTCGCCAAATTGGCAGGCATGGAACGCACTCACTTATACCGAAAAATGCGCGCCTTGGGTATCAACGTTAGTGCCATACCCCAAGCACTTGATCAGTGAAAATTTTCGCTTCCTTGGCAGTCCCTGATTTAATACCCGCCTTAATTACAAGCTCATTATCATGTCCCCGATCTAAAGGATGACCTAAAATGAAAATAATTATCCTTGGTGCCGGACAAGTGGGCTCTTCAGTGGCTGCTAATCTGGTCAGTGAAGCCAATGATATTACCGTGGTCGACACCAACATGGAATGTCTGCAAAATTTGCAGGATCGTCTCGACTTACGCACCGTCTGCGGTCCCGCTTCTCATCCAGAAGTGCTGAAACGTGCAGGCGCGGAAGACGCTGACATGATTCTGGCTGTCACCAACAGTGACGAGACTAACATGGTGGCATGCCAGATTGCACATGTACTGTTCCACACGCCCACCAAAATAGCCCGGGTACGCGCCACAGAATATCTGAGCTATCCGCAGCTATTCAAGGAAGGGGCTTTTCCAGTAAACGTACTGATCAGCCCCGATCAAGCGGTAACAGATTATATTCAACGCCTCATTGAATATCCTGGTGCATTGCAAGTATTGGACTTTGCTCATGGAAAAGTGCGCCTGGTCGCGGTGCGCGTTCATTATGGTGGCCTTTTGCTGGGGCGGGAACTGCGCGCGCTCCGGGAACATATGCCCGGCATCCAGACCCGCGTCGCGGCAATTTTCCGCCGTGACAAGCCGATCATTCCCGAAGGGAATACTGTCATTGAGGTCGATGATGAAGTATTCTTCATCGCCGCAAAAAAAGATATCCGCGCGGTGATGGGTGAACTGCGCCGCCTCGATCAGCCCTTCAAGCGCATCATGATCGCTGGCGGCGGAAACATTGGCAAGCGCCTCGCCAAAGCTCTGGAGAATGATTACCAGGTTAAAGTCATTGAACACAATCCGCAACGCGCCCGGCTTCTGTCAGAAGAATTAAAAAAAGCCACGGTATTGCTGGGTGATGCGACTGATGAAGATTTGTTGAATGAAGAAAATATTGAAGATACCGACGTATTTTGTGCACTCACCAATGACGATGAAGACAACATTCTCTCAGGCATGCTCGCCAAACGTCTGGGTGCGCGCAAAGTGATGGCCTTGATTAACCGCTCGGCTTATGTTGATCTGGTAGAAAGTGGCACAATTGATATCGCCATCTCACCTCATCAGGCCATGATTGGCAGCCTGCTCGCCCATGTGCGACGTGGCGACGTGGCGATGGTACACTCATTACGGCGCGGTGCAGCAGAAGCTATTGAAGCGATCGCGCACGGTGATCACAAGTCTTCCAAGGTGATAGGTCGCGCCATTCAGGATATTAGATTACCACCCGGCACCAATATCGGCGCTATTGTGCGTCATGGTGAGGTGATTATTGCCCATCATGACACAATAATCGAGGCAGAAGATCATGTGATTCTGTTCCTGGTAGACAGAAGCCGCATCAGAGATGTGGAGCGATTGTTTCAGGTCAGCGCAACCTTTCTTTAGAGCCACGACCGAGACCTTTCTCACAATGCAGCTTACCGCCATTCAACGTATTCTCGGTTTATTGCTGATGCTGTTCAGCGTCACCATGTTGCCGCCCGTAGGCGTTTCTTACTGGTATGCGGACAACACGCAGAATGCATTTTTTATGGCTTTTGCATTCACCTTTCTCATCGGCGTGTTTTGCTGGTTACCCGCACGCACCTACCGCAAAGAACTGCGCCTGCGCGATGGTTTTGTGGTGGTAGTATTATTCTGGACCGCATTGAGCATGGTCAGTGCCTTGCCCTTCATGCTGGCAGAACAGCCGCACATGTCTTTCACCAATGCGGTGTTTGAATCCGTCTCCGGATTTACCACCACCGGTGCCACGGTCATCGTCGGCCTGGATCAGTTGCCACAATCCATTTTGTATTACCGGCAGCAACTGCAATTCCTCGGCGGTATGGGAATCGTAGTGTTAGCGGTCGCGATCTTCCCCATGCTCGGCATTGGTGGCATGCAGCTCTATCGCGCTGAAACCCCCGGCCCGATGAAAGATAATAAACTTACGCCACGCATCACCGAAACAGCACGTGCCTTATGGTATATCTATCTAGGCCTCACCATCGCTTGCGCAGTGGCCTATTGGTTGGCCGGCATGAGCCTGTTCGATGCTATTGGCCACAGTTTTGCGACCATTTCTACCGGCGGTTTTTCCACGCATGATGCCAGCATGGGTCATTTCAAAAGCGCGGTGATAGATACTATCGCCATCGTCTTCATGTTATTGGGCAGTATTAATTTTGCAATTCACTTTATGGCGTGGCAACAGCTGGATATAAAGCTCTATTGGCATGACGCTGAAGTGCGCGGATTTTTTACCATTGTCGCGGCGGTTATTGCCATCACCACGGCGGTGTTATTGATTACTGGACGCTATCCGAATTTCTGGGACGCACTACGTTATGGGGCATTTCATGTCGTCACCATGATCACCAGTACCGGATTTCTCACCGCTGATTTTTCTGTGTGGCCCTTGTTCCTGCCACCGCTGTTAATCGCCATCGGTTTTATTGGCGGCTGCGCTGGCTCCACGGCAGGTGGCATGAAAGTCGTGCGCATCCTGCTGCTCTACAAACAAGGCTTGCGAGAAATCATGCGCTTGATACATCCCAGTGCGATTATCCCGGTAAAAATCGGTGAGCGTTCGCTGCCTGATCGTGTGGTGGAGGCGGTGTGGGGATTTTCTGCCTTGTACATTACCAGCTTCGTTGTATTATCGCTGGCATTGATGGCGACCGGCCTTGACATGGTAGCAGCCTTTTCCGGCGTAGCCACCTGCCTGAATCTCGGTGGCCCCGGCCTGGGCGTAGTTGCCGCAAACTTTGTTGCCGTCAGCGATACCGGCATCTGGATTCTCAGCTTCGCCATGCTGCTAGGCCGGCTAGAAGTATTTACCCTGCTGGTAATTCTTAGCCCGGCGTTCTGGCGGAGATAAATTTTTTGTGCCTACATATTTTGCCGCTCAGTTATCAAGGCAGTGAACCAGGCTAAATCCATAAGCCAATACCTGTTGAGTTCCCGAATACGTCGAGTGCAATCTGCGCAATAAAACCAGTTGGAGATTTTCAGCCTTCATTTCATCAGTCTAGTTACTACTGATCGCCACAACCAGGGTCAGGAGATGCTTTTTTTCAATGCGGTCAGCTTCAACCAGGACCTGTTGCCAGCGATCCTTGCAGGTGGATTTCACGCCAAGCATAGCAAGGTTCGGGACCCGACCGGGATCACCCCGGTTTCTTGTGTCTGAACTTAGCCCACCTTCTGCGCCACCAGCATCGCCTTGTTACGAAATCCTCTTCGCGCATCACCCACCAAACCCTCTTCGCGGTAAACCAACACGCGCATGCCGGGGAACAGGGTGAACAGCTCGTTAACTGCCAGGCGATATTCGACATTTTTCGGGCCGGAATCATCAATACGTTCCAGGGTAAAGGTCTGATAAAATAATAATCCGCCCGGCCGCAATGCAGCCATCAAGTGCGGGTTGAGTGGGCGCTCCAGAAAATGGCACGACACAATCACATCAAAGCTTGCGGACAACGGTGGCTTGGCTGCCAGATCACGTGCATCCCCATGCAGGGTCAAACCACGCGCATGGGCGGCCTCAGTCAGCCGGGTAATGGCTACCGGTGAAATATCCCACGCATGTGTTTCCAAGCCTTGCGCGGCAAGAAACAGTGCGTTGGCTCCCAGACCGCATGCGAAATCCAGCGCCTTGCCCGAGGCCGGTAACAAATGTGCATTTTCACTCAACACCTGCGCCGTGCCGGGATGCACAAGTGTCCCGAGAGGTAGGATGCCGGAAGCGACCGCCACATCCGGCGGCGTTTCTGCATCGCGATACAGGGCATCCCACTTTTCTTGTGTTGTTAAAGAGTTCTCTGCCATAAATAATCTGCCTCCCGTTTAATACAAGCGTCTTTCCCCTGCAGGCCGGCTGCGAAAACGTTTGTAACTCCATTGATATTGATCTGGCAAGGCTCGCACACACTCTTCCACCATGCTGTTCACTGCGCACGTGGCTTCTTCTACCGAACCCTCATGAAGAACCGAGGGTGCGCGCAGGAAATGCAGATGATAGCCTGAACTGAGGGGCAAGCGTTCCGCATAGGTAAAAATCACTTGTGCTTTGGTTTTCAGCGCCAGGCGCGCCACCAATACCATGGTATACGCGGGCACGCCAAACAGCGGGGCGAAGATCCCCGTGCCCGCGCCAGGCTCCTGATCGGGCAAAATACCCACCATCTCACCTTTTTCAAGCGCACGATACAAGGCGCGAATACCCCCTGCATCGGTAGGCACCAGTGTTGCGCCGAGGCGTTGCCGCGCGGCGCGCATCATGTTATCGAGTTCGCTCATTCGCGGCGGGCGATACAGACTGGTGATGGGATAATGCGCAGAACAATACAGACCCACTGTCTCCCATGACCCCAAATGCGGCGTCGCCAGAATCACGCCCTTGCCCTGTGCCAGCGCTTCTTTCACCAGATGCTCGCCACTCACCTGCGAAACTAACGCCAGCATCTTGTCCTCTGGCCAGAGCCATAAGGCACCCATCTCTGTCATGGTCTTACCGGTTTCGATTAAGCTGCGGTGCAGCAAACGCGTGCGCTCCTGCTCAGCCATTGCGGGAAAACACAGCGCAACATTAGTACGCGTTATGGTGCGCAACTTATTTGGCATAAACACAAACCATGTGCCAATAATCGCACCCACCGCGTGAGCCATACGCAACGGTAATCGGGCAAATAATCGCAACAATAATTTTATCAGCGTAGCGCGCATGACTGGTTCTTCTTTCTACTGTGTATTCAGTGCTTCACGGCTTATTCGGCGCTTCACGCAACACCAGATGATATCCGACCTGCCCGGCCTTCTTACTGCGGATTACTTTCCAGTTGGGCGGCAAAGGCGGCGGGGCACGATTGCTTTCTGTTTCCAGATAAATGTACGCCGATAACGCAAGCCAATCCCCGGCTTCCAGATGTGCGCAA
>JBKJTS010000131.1:0-2935 GCA_046590885.1 Gammaproteobacteria bacterium | reverse complement strand
ATGCTGGAAAATCCGCTGGCACAGGAAATCATCGCAGGCCGCTTTGCGCCCGGCGACGTGATTCATGCTGACGTGGTGGCCGAGCGCATGGTATTCAAGAAAGGGGGATTGCGAGGGACGGCGTAGGTCTCTAGCGAAATCAGTTCGTGTCAGTACAAATTAGTTATAACACGAGCTAATTTAAAGGTCATGACAGAAGCGAAATATTTGTTAACGGCATTATTATATTTTTCAACGCCGCATCTTATGTACCATGCGCATGACCGAATCATCCACGCTGTATTTTGCAATATCCGTAACTGGAACCCAGGCGAGATCTTTGGATTCGCTGCTAATAACCAGCGGCGTACGACGGTCTGCCGTAAACAAAAAGCGCACGTCGTAGTGAAAATGCGCGGCTTCTTTTGATGATGCGGGAATGGCGTGGACGTCGAGATCATAAATGTTTTCTGACACTGGCTTCACCTGCGCCAGCCCTGACTCTTCGCACGCTTCACGCCATGCGACACTTAAAATGTCTGGATCGCCATCCGCATGGCCGCCCAGTTGCAACCAGCGATCCAGCTTGCGGTGGTGCGTGAGCAGGACATGGGTTTTTTCCAGGTCAACAATCCATGCTGAACCGGTGATGTGGCCGATTTCCAGTGAACGCTCAAAACAGCGTGGATTGGCTTGGACAAAGCGTTCGAGGACGGTATACATGCGCGTTTCGGCCTGATCAAAGCTGGTATAGGCATCAAGTTTTTCCAGCAATAAGATTCTATGCATGGATAGACTCCCCTCTCCCTAACCCTCTCCTCACTCGCGGGGCGAGGGGATGTGTTTTTCCCAGGCTTTCCATTCTTAAATTTTACGCCATACCAACGTGCGATTATTCGCGGGCATTGCGTAATCTTGCGTCAACACCATGCCGGCGTTGCGCGCCAACAGATCAAGGGCTTCAAAATCACGCACGCCACTGGCCGGGTCGCGTGCTTTCAGCCATACATCAAAACGCGAGTTGCTGGGGCTGGTGAAAGCGCCATTATAATTGAATGGACCATACAGACACAGCACCCCACCTTGTGTCAGAACACCACCGATACCGGCAAACATGCACTGCACTTGCGGCCATGACATGATGTGCACGGTGTTGGCGCTGAATACTGCGTCCACTTGTCTGGTCGGCCATGGGTCATATTCGACATCCAGCGCCAACGGTGGCAACACATTAGGCAGGGCCGCCTCGTCCAGCCAGGCGCGAATCCCGGGGTGATAAATGATAGTGTCGCTGGTCTGCCAGGTGAGATGCGGTAAATGTTCGCCAAAATAAACAGCATGCTGGCCAGTGCCGCTCCCGATTTCCAGTACATTCTGCGTTTGTGAAAATTCCTTGCGCAACACATCGAGGATCGGGACTTTGTTCTGGTCACAGGATTCGGAGTAGGGTTTATTCATG
The DNA here is from genome assembly GCA_046590885.1 of Gammaproteobacteria bacterium. GTDB lineage: Bacteria > Pseudomonadota > Gammaproteobacteria > Ga007554. Next base: position 1,497 of record JBKJTS010000131.1, on the reverse strand, counting down.
ATGTTCTTCTGCTCTTCGACATGGATTTCTCACTTCGTTCGAAATGACAGAACAGGCAAATATTTTATTGAAAGGTACGATTAGTGCCTCCCTGCGCGTCGCGGCTTTTCATGGACCATGTGCTTCTCCAACACTGGCCGCAAAAACCGCCCGGTATGCGAATCAGGATTAGCGGCAATATCTTCGGGAGTGCCAACTACCAGGATTTCACCCCCCTTATCACCACCTTCCGGCCCCATGTCAATCACCCAGTCAGCGGTTTTGATAACATCCAGATTGTGTTCGATCACGACTATGGTATTACCGTGGTCACGCAACTGATGCAACACTACCAGCAGCTGTTTGATATCGTGAAAATGCAGGCCGGTGGTGGGTTCGTCGAGAATATACAGAGTAGTGCCAGACTCGCGCTTGGACAGCTCGCGTGACAGCTTGACGCGCTGCGCTTCACCGCCGGACAGTGTGGTGGCATTCTGCCCCAAACGCACATACGATAAGCCGACATCCATCAAGGTTTGCAGTTTGCGTACGATCACTGGCACGGCATTGAAAAATGCCAATGCATCTTCGATTGTCATATCCAGCACTTCATGAATATTTTTTCCTTTATAGCGTACTTCCAGGGTTTCGCGGTTGTAACGCTTGCCTTTGCAGATGTCGCACGGCACATAAATATCCGGCAAAAAATGCATTTCGACTTTAATCACGCCATCACCCTGGCACGCTTCACAACGCCCACCTTTGACGTTAAAACTGAAACGGCCGGGGTTATAGCCGCGTGTGCGCGCCTCTTGGGTACCGGAAAATAATTCGCGGATCGGCGTGAACAAACCGGTGTAAGTGGCCGGATTTGAACGTGGTGTGCGACCGATCGGGCTTTGGTCAATATTAACTACTTTTTCAAATTGCTCCAAACCAATGATCTCGGCACACGGGGCAGGTTCATCGCTACTACCGTACAGCGTACGCGCGGCTTGACGATACAGCGTGTCGTTAATCAAAGTGGATTTTCCGGAGCCGGACACGCCGGTCACACAGGTCATAAGACCCAGCGGAATATCGACATTCACATCCTTCAAGTTGTGGCCGCTGGCGCCGCGCAAACGCAACTGGCGCGCCGGGTTGGCGGGCACGCGCACTTCAGGCACCTCGATTTCACGATAGCCTGCCAGGTATTGCCCGGTAAGCGATGCGGGATTAGCAATGATTTCGCGCGGCGTACCCTGCGCGACGATGTGGCCGCCATGCACGCCCGCGCCGGGACCGATATCCACCACATAATCGGCGAGGCGAATGGCATCTTCGTCGTGCTCGACAACGATGACGGTATTGCCGAGGTCCCGCAGATACAACAAGGTTTTGAGCAGGCGTTCGTTGTCGCGTTGATGCAGGCCTATCGACGGTTCGTCGAGCACATACATGACACCCACCAGCCCCGCACCGATTTGACTGGCGAGCCGAATGCGCTGTGCTTCACCTCCGGAGAGGGTGTCGGCG
>JBKJTS010000129.1:0-6741 GCA_046590885.1 Gammaproteobacteria bacterium | reverse complement strand
TTTGAGAAAAGAGACCCACTAACTTTTAATTAATATGTCATTTCGCCGCGCTTGCGCAGGCGTGGCGAAATGACATGCTTTGGTTGGGTTATATAAAGCGAGATGACAGTGATTGATTACAAGAGCACCTTAAATCTACCGCAGACAGATTTCCCTATGAAGGCCAATTTGGCCAGTCGTGAAATTGAACAGCTCAAGCGTTGGCAGGAAATGGATTTATACGGCAGGCTGCGTGCGACGCGCGCTGGTCAAAAGAAATTTATACTGCATGATGGTCCGCCCTATGCCAATGGTGATATTCATATTGGCCATGCTGTTAATAAAGTGCTGAAAGACATCATCGTCAAATCACGCTCCATGAACGGTTGGGACGTGCCCTATGTGCCCGGCTGGGATTGTCACGGCCTGCCGATTGAGTTAATGGTGGAAAAAAAGATCGGCAAGGTAAGCCCCAAGGTTGATGCGAAAACCTTTCGCCAGGCCTGCCGCGATTACGCACATACACAGGTTGACCGGCAGCGCCAGGATTTCAAGCGCCTCGGCATTATCGGTGATTGGGAGCATCCTTATCTCACCATGGACTTCAAGACCGAGGCAGATATAATTCGCGCCTTGGGTCGCATCATTGCCAAGGGGCATTTGTTTAAAGGTTCCAAGCCGGTGCATTGGTGCACCGATTGTGGTTCCGCACTTGCCGAGGCAGAAGTAGAGTATGAAGATAAAATTTCACCTGCGATTGATGTTCGTTTTGCAATTCTGGATGAATCAGCGTTAGCGGCACGTTTGCAGGATATTCCGGACAATGTGGGACATGGGCCTATCTCAGTAGTCATCTGGACTACTACGCCGTGGACGCTGCCCGCCAATCAGGCTGTGGCATTAAATGCCGAGTTTGATTATGTGCTGGTGCAATGCGAAGGACCGCATGGTGCGGAACGCTTGTTGATCGCGGAAGGTTTGCTGAAAAATGCCATGGCGCGCTATGGCATGGAAAACTATCATGTCATTGCCCATGGGCGCGGTAATGATCTGGAAGGTTTGAAACTCGGCCATCCGTTCTATGATCGTGAAGTGCCAGTGATTGTCGGTGAGCATGTCACACTGGAAGCCGGTACCGGTGCAGTACACACGGCGCCCGCGCATGGACAGGAAGACTATGTGGTGGGCGTGCGTTATAACCTGCCCGTCAATAATCCGGTGGGGGGGGATGGTAAGTTTCTACCCGGCACGGAATTGTTCGCTGGTGAGCATGTGTTGAAAGCCAATGATCGTGTTATTGAAGTGCTCAATGCCAGGGGTGCGCTACTGCATATTGAGTCGATACGCCACAGCTACCCGCATTGCTGGCGCCACAAAACCCCGATTATTTTTCGTGCGACGCCGCAGTGGTTTATCAGCATGGATCAACAACGGTTGCGTGAGCAGGCGTTGGAGGCGATACGCAATGTGCAATGGATCCCGGGTTGGGGTCAAGCGCGTATTGAGGGCATGATAAACAGTCGCCCCGACTGGTGCATTTCGCGACAGCGCACCTGGGGCGTGCCAATGGCGTTGTTCGCGCATAAAGAACACGGCGCACTGCATCCTAGTACCTCTGAGTTACTCGAAGCCGTCGCGCAGCGCGTTGAGAAAAATGGCATAGACGCGTGGTTTGATCTGGATGCTGCAGAGTTGTTAGGGAAAGATGCCGAATCTTATGACAAAGTCAGCGACACGCTCGATGTGTGGTTTGATTCCGGTGTGACTCACGCTGCCGTATTGGACCAGCGCAGTGAGCTGCAGTTTCCTGCCGATTTTTATCTGGAAGGTTCTGACCAGCATCGCGGCTGGTTTCAATCGTCATTGCTCACCTCGGTTGCAATGCACGGCGTCGCGCCTTATAAATCCGTGCTTACGCACGGTTTTGCGGTGGATGCTCAAGGCATGAAAATGTCTAAATCCAAAGGCAATGTGGTTGCGCCACAGCAGGTAGTGAGCACGCTCGGTGCGGATATTTTGCGTTTGTGGGTGGCGGGTACAGATTATAGTGCCGAGATGAGTGTTTCTGACGAGATTCTCAAGCGTACCGCTGATTCATATCGTCGCATTCGAAATACGGCGCGCTTTTTGTTGGCTAACCTGAATGGCTTTGATTCACAGAACGATCTCGTTGCGGGTGAAGACATGATCGCCCTTGATCTATGGGCAGTTGAGCGTGCCCAGCAGTTGCAAATAGAAATCTGTGCAGCCTACGAGACATGTGAATTTCACTTGATCTATCAGAAGGTACACAATTTCTGTAGCGTCGATCTGGGCGGTTTTTATCTCGACATCATCAAGGATCGCCAGTACACCACGCAGAGTGGCAGTTTGGCTCGGCGCTCGGCGCAGACCGCTATGTACCATATACTCGAAGGGTTGGTGCGCTGGGTCGCGCCTATCCTAAGTTTTACTGCCGATGAAATTTGGCAACATATGCCGGGATCGCGCAGCGAGTCTGTGTTTCTGGAAACGTGGTATCTGGAATATCCATGGGCGGCTCATTACAAGAGTGACCTTGGTTTGAAGGAAAAACATCAACGGCTGTCAGGTGACTTCAATTGGGATACTCTTATTGCCGTGCGTGACGAGGTCAAAAAAGAGCTGGAAAAATTGCGTGTTGTGGGTGCAATCGGTTCATCGCTCGATGCCGAGGTCGATCTATGGTGCGACGATCGTTTGTTCAAGATGCTGGGTATGCTGGAGAATGAATTGCGCTTCGTGCTGATTTCTTCGTATGCCCGTATCCATCCTGCCGCGAGCCGCCCTGCCGATGCAGTAGCCACTGCATTTAACCAAGGCGAGCTATGGATCAAGATTACACCGTCAACACATACAAAATGTATTCGCTGCTGGCATCACCGCCAAGATGTCGGCACGCATGCCGAACATCCCGAAATCTGTGGCCGCTGTGTGGTTAATGTGAATGGTACAGGCGAACAGAGGTGCTATGCGTGAGCGACTGCATTAATCAAAATCTAGTGTGGGTTAGCATTTTTAACGTAACCCGCCCAGCGTTGTGTAAAAACCCGATATATTATTTAAATTGTGTAGATAATATCGGTGGTGGCGATCTGAGGCGTTATCCCTGATGAATAAATGGTTTGCCCTGTCCGCGTTGATTATTATCATCGATCAGATTACAAAATATGCGGCAAGTAGTATGCTCCTTATGCACGAGCCTGTACCGGTTCTGCCATTTTTCAATTTTACCCTTATGCATAATACGGGTGCGGCGTTTAGCTTTCTGGCAGATCAAGGCGGGTGGCAACGCTGGTTTTTTGCGGCGCTGGCGTTGGGGGTGAGCATTGTCCTGACAGTGTGGTTATATCGCCTGAAGACACATGAAAAATGGCTGGCACTGGCTTTGTCGCTGGTGCTGGGCGGGGCAGTTGGCAATTTGATTGATCGTGTTTATTATGGTTACGTGATTGATTTTATCGACATATATTATAATACTTTGCATTGGCCAGCATTTAATATCGCGGACTCAGCCATCACCGCAGGGGCAGTGATGCTGGTAATAGATACGTTTCGCAATAAGGAAAAATTTGGTAATAATGACGCCTAGTGCTTGGAATGACATTGCTCATGTAGTTATTTTTTTATTCAAGTGCTTTACTGTAAAATGAAACTTATTTAGATAACAGGGCAGTTTATTTCACTATGGAAATCATTCTCGCCAATCCGCGTGGTTTTTGTGCTGGTGTTGACCGCGCTATAGATATTGTTGAACGCGCGCTTGAAGTATTTGGTGCGCCTCTGTATGTGCGTCATGAGGTGGTACATAATAAATTTGTGGTGGAGCAGCTGCGCAATAAAGGCGCGGTTTTTGTCGATGAACTGGATCAGGTTCCCGATGATGCCACCGTGATTTTCAGCGCCCACGGGGTGTCCAAGGCAGTGCGTGCTGAGGCTGCGCAGCGAGGCTTGAAGGTGTTTGATGCTACCTGCCCGCTAGTCACTAAAGTGCATGTGGAAGTAGTGCGGCATCTGCGCGCAGGGTACGAAATTATCATGATCGGCCATGCCGGACACCCCGAAGTGGAAGGTACGCTAGGACAATCAGCAGGTGCAGGCCGCATGTATCTGGTAGAAACACCAGACGATGTACGCAAGCTTGCTGTTAATAAGCCCGATGCCTTGGCGTTTGTTACTCAAACCACCTTGTCGGTAGACGATGCTGCGCAAGTGATTAGTGCTCTTCGCGAACGTTTTCCAAATATCATCGGGCCACGTAAGGATGACATCTGTTATGCCACGCAAAACCGCCAAGACGCTGTTAAAGATCTTGCCGCACAGTGTGATCTGGTACTAGTGGTAGGCTCCCCAACCAGCTCTAATTCAAATCGCCTGCAAGAGCTCGCCGAACGTATGGGTGTGACCTCATATTTGATTGATAATGCCGATGAAATACGTACTGACTGGTTGCAAGGCAAGATGCGCATCGGTGTAACTGCGGGTGCTTCTGCACCTGAAGTGCTGGTGAAACGGGTAATCGAACGACTCAGATCGCTGGGCGCCAAAAACGTGCGTGAAAGTCAGGGTAATCTGGAAAATGTGGTGTTTTCTTTACCGCGTGAGTTACAGTCGCGTGAGTTGTGAGGAGGCAGCCCTGAAACACAGGGGAGCGCTGTCATAAGTGGTGGTATTACAGTAAAAAAATTCGGGATACCAGCAAACCATGCCACTAGCCGCGAATATCGGCTCGAAAAGACAGTGGTTTTATTGCTTCCAGCTATTCAATGTACCCCAACGTTTTGCCCCCGTGTGATCTATCTCAAGGTTTCCGTCTCCGGCCTGTGACGTGCCTGCAATGGGCGTGGCGCGTAAGGTGAAAGTGTTGGCGGTGATAGCGGAAATTGTTAAATTATAGTATTTGGGCGTGCCATCCAGAGGCGTCTGGCTGGGGAAGATACCGCTCGCGCCCAGCGTGGGTGCCGTGGCAGCTCCACCGACGAGGGGCATATATGTATTGCTCTGTGTAAACACCCGCTCCATGGCATTGTTTAGCTGCATCAATGCCCCTTGGGCGTCAGCGCGTCGCGATTGCTTTACACTATTCTGGTAAGCCGGATAGGCAATTGCGGAGAGTATACCGACAATTACGACTGCAATCAGTAGTTCTATGAGTGTAAACCCTTTAGAGGTGTTGGGCATAAGCGTGCTCCCTAAGTGATCATTAATTCAGTGAGGTGCGGAGGGTAAAAGGGGTCGATAACTCTTTGGTAGAACCCATATTTCTGTGATGCGGGGTTTTCCCGCCCCAGCCAGGCTGGCACCTACAGTCATTCCCGGACGCAGCACATCCAGGCTGGAAAACTGGGTGTTTTGAGTGTGCACCTTAATATTGATGTCGTAGGGTTGCCCCCGATCATCAATGGAAATGATTTGGGAACGTGTATCAATCCCGCTGAGCACCCCAAAAATCGCAAAGGACTGTGGGTAATAATCGGGTAAGGTGTCAGCCCGACTGGTGCTTGTCATGACAAGAAGACCGATCGCAATAATGGGGGCAACGAGCGTCAGTTGCAGTGTTCTCATGGTGTATTCTCCTGAGTAACGAACATAGGTTTTTACCCTTGTATCATACTTGGCAGCATCCTGTGGTGCCGCCATAATTTACTGAATTACTTCTCGCCATGATTGCCGGCCCGCTTCAGCCGATTTGAGTTTTGGGGCTTTTTGCTGCACAATTTTTCCATCGCTCGTGGACGTGTAGACCATATCACCCAGGATCTTTGATTCAGTCATAATGCCGTCGCTCACCAATTGCCCGTTGATCTTGATATCGCTGCTATTAATGACGCCATCGTCATCGTCATCGAAGGCGGGAGCAATGGGAGCCCCGCCGTTGTCACGGTTGACGCGCATCGCCCAGCCTGAGCCGCCAAAGCTACAGACTGAGTTGGCGGGAATCATGGTATTAAAATAAACCTCGTCACCGCGGATCAGCGGATCAACCACGACCCGCTCTCCCGTGGCAGCACTGATGCTGTCAAGATCAATATACCAGCCGTATTTTGTAGCATAATTAATGACTGTGTTGGTGAGCACACGGTCGCCCGCAGCCGCTCCGGCGACGAACGTCTGTGGTGTTAGATTGGCGCGTAGCAGTGCCTTGGCGCCGTTATCCCATACGCCATAAAAGGTTTGGGTGGCGGTGGTGGTGGTATCCCCGACGGCGATGTACTGACCTGTGCCAAAGTACACCATAAGATTCGGTGTGTTTGAACCTGAATTCGCCATGCTGGCGTGCTTTGCTACTGCCGGTTTGGAAGTGATAGGCTGCACGGCACCCGCTGCATTCAACGCGGTAAACAGGGGTTTTGGTGAAGTACCCTGCTTGTAGGCCACTGCCCAGCTAGTATCGGTACTACTGCTGACATCGAATACCCACACATTACCAAATAAATCTCCGACATAAATGCGGTCTGCTACCTTGTCCCCATTCAGGTCTATGAGGCTGGGTGAGGCCAGCCCGTTACGAGCGGCAGTGGTACCCACGCCGGTAGTGATGGTGAGGTAATCGGTGCCCGCAGTCCATACGCCATCCAGGCCACCGTCCAGATACAAGATGAATAACTTCGCTTCACCACTGCCTGTGTCGTTATAGCCATTGCCAAAGATGGCAGCCCAGCGGCCATTATTCATCAATGCTATGGCGGGTTTGCTGTAAGTAAAACCAAGATCTGCATGGGTGAATTCCCACATTACGATATC
>JBKJTS010000126.1:0-3300 GCA_046590885.1 Gammaproteobacteria bacterium | reverse complement strand
TGCAGACAATCTACCCAAGACCCGTTCCGGCAAAATCATGCGCCGCCTGCTGCGCACCCTCGCCAACGGCCAGGCCATCACCCAGGATACGTCTACGCTGGAAAATGAAGGGATTTTACTGCAATTGCAGGGGAAGGCGTAACTCTAACTCCATTTCCATCAGAGAATCAGCCTAGTAGTGCGTTTCAGTAAAAGACTGTCATTCCGACCAAAAAGAGAAATCTTGTCGGCGTTAAGCCTGTATAAATTTCTCCCTTCGGTTCGATGTGCACGGATCCACAAGTGCCGTAGGTGCAAGAACGGCGAAATGACAGAAGGGGCAGGTATTTTGAGGAAAAGCTAATATCAAGCCGCGCCCCGCCGCAATTTCTCCGATGCAGGGGGGCGTGATTTTTTCAGAGCAAACATGATTTGGCTATGCGTATCCGCGGCCAAAGTGCGCCGGCCGCTGGTGACGGTGGGTAACGGGGTGCAGAAAGTGAGTTTTACTGCTATGGCCGGCTCCCCCGCAATCCGCCACAGATGCTGGAATAACGTCACATCACCCACATAAGGGGCGGCCGGATGCACGCCTGAGGGATGAGGATAGGCAAGCGCTACGGCCTGCACCAGCGAATGAGTGTGGATAGCGGCCTGATAAAGGCGCGAATGAAGGGTGCGCACCGTTTCACCACTGGTAGAGGTGCCTTCGGGGAATAGCACAATACTTTTGTTATCTGCCAGCGTGTGCGCCATCTGTTCGGCCACCTCCGACGCGGCGTGCTCGCCGCGTCGAATAAACACCGTGCCAGCATGTATCGCCATGCGCCCCACTAATGGCCAATGTTTTATTTCATGCTTGGCGACGCATACCGCGTCAAGTGTAGAAAGCAGGCAGGGAATATCGAGCCACGAAATATGATTGGCAACAAACAGGGTGGGCTGGGTACTGCACAAACCTTCGCTGCTGATTTCTAAATGGAGGATGCGACAGGCTTTGCGTGCCCACCATTGCACCAGCACCCGCTGGTGGCGGTGGTAGCCCATTTTGTTGAGCGGGAGCATCACAGTGTAGGTAACTGCCACTCCCATCAAGACATGCCACATCAGACGCATTACACGCAACAACCGCCGCACATGGATGCGCAAGAACTTCCGCCGCCCCACGAGTATTAACTCCTGCCTATGTAAATTCCTAGCCCCGGGGGGGGCGCGGCTCATTCAGTACGCCGATTAGGCGATCTTCAAGTTCGATGCGGTCTGCCAAGCCCTCGCCCAACATTGATAAATCATCATCAAGTTCTGCCAGCAAGGCACCAGCATGCTCTGAAGAATCATACTTACCATTAAATGCCAGTATGGTCTCTGTAGTATTCATAATGCGTGGATAAATTTGATCGGCAATATGCTTCACCGCTTGGCGGCGCTCGGTGCGCTCAGCAATATGGCGATACAGTTGAAAATGGCCATCAGCGGTATAATCAATTAATGACGCACAGAATTTTTGCAACAGTTCTGGCACATCGTGCGACTGCTGAAAGGGTTTTTTGCGGGCCAGTTCGGAAAATAGTACCAATGTTTCGGTACGTAATCCCACTAACTGCTGAATCATCTTCAATGACTGCGCACGGCGATCCTGGGTAAGCGCGTTACTGGCTTGCGTGGTCGACATAGTATCCCCTTTCATTGGTTTAAGGTAATCATACTCTAATATGAATGGCACTTACTTAAGTTAAATGCCGAAATGGGCCGTGTTGCTACGCAACGCCTAGCGGGTTACTAACCCACTCTACCATAACTTTTAGCTGCTGCTGGAAAAATACTTGTGCTGTAAATAGGGCAGTAGCCATGGCCGCAGACGCTCCTGAACAACGGCAGGTAAATGGCGAAAGGATTCCACTTTGCCGCGGCACATTGGCACCCCGCAGCTGCACGAGAAACCGGCAAAATCAGATTCATCAATAGCGGTGCTGTAATCCCAGGTAATCTCTTCACTTGGCAAAATATCGCGCAATGCCACAAGGTCCAGGCCATTTCTGAACCCACTGTTGGGGTCACAGGAATGATTCACATAATCGTCGAGTCCGCGCGAAGGCCCCAAATATAAATCTTCACCAACCTGGAGATGATAGTCATCAAAATCAACCTGGTCGCGACTTAGCAAGGCACCGGCAAATGTCATGATGCACTCGCCTTGGACAATCGCAGCACAAGCAAACACACCCTTGCCATGTGAATCACTACTCTCAAGCACCACCTTTGTCATACCGAACTCTCAAATACGTAGTTGATTTGCCGAGAAAGATTGATAGCTATCATATCATGACGTCATAGGGGGATGATGAAGCACATTAAGTATCTGTATTTAATTGTAAATATTAATGTTGAATCGCATTTACCGCCGTTACGTGTAGGCGATTATTTTGCCAACATACAGACAATAAAATGCGTAAGATCTGCTACAAAATCTCCGACGCGTGATCTGCCAGACGAGAGCGTTCACCACTGCGCAGGGTGATATGGCCGCTGTGAGGCCAGTCTTTGAAGCGGTCGACCACGAAGGTTAAACCCGACGTAGTTTCAGTAAGATACGGTGTATCAATCTGGGCGACGTTGCCCATACACACGATTTTGGTACCGGGCCCGGCGCGAGTGATCAGGCTTTTCATTTGCTTTGAGGTAAGGTTCTGCGCCTCGTCAATGATGACATATTTATTCAGGAAGGTGCGGCCACGCATGAAATTCAGCGAATGGATTTTGATACGATGCCGCAGCAGATCATTGGTCGCCGCACGACCCCATTCGCCACCTTCAGCGGTGGATAGCACTTCCAGGTTATCCATTAATGCCCCCATCCACGGCGCCATTTTTTCTTCTTCAGTGCCCGGGAGAAAGCCAATATCATCGCCCATCGGCACTGTGGCGCGGGTCATGATAATTTCCTGGTAACGGCGATCGTCTAATACTTGCGCCAAGCCGGCCGCCAGTGTCAACAAGGTTTTGCCGGTGCCGGCGTTACCCAGCAGGCTGACAAAGTCGATGGCGGGATCCATCAGCAAATTAAGCGCGAAATTCTGTTCACGATTACGCGCATTAATGCCCCACACAGCATGATGTGCATTACGATAATTGATGCACAGCTCCACAACGGCAGTATCATTTTCGAGGCGGCGGACAATGCCTTCAAAGCCATTTGTGGTGCTATCATGCACTAACTGGTTGGGATACCAGGTGGCGATGTCTGGCCCGGAGATACGGTAATAGGTTCTACCCTCTTCTTTCCATGAAGCTAATTCTTTGCTGTGCTGATCCCAGAAATCG
>JBKJTS010000156.1:0-2689 GCA_046590885.1 Gammaproteobacteria bacterium | reverse complement strand
GAACTCGAGCGCAATAGGATTAAGTTTTTGGCGCACGGATTTCTTGCGTTGCTTCTGTCCTGGCATGATGAAGGTGCGGCCAATATAGCGGTTTTTAATAAACCCTTCACGGTAATTCACATCAAGACGATTGGCGAGTTGCAACGCGGCAGTGCGGCTGGTATCCGGGATTGGAATGACCACGTCGATATCATGATCGGGCCATTCGCGCAGGATTTTGTCAGCCAGTTTGTCGCCCATCCGCAGACGCGCTTTATATACTGACACATCATCGATAATTGAATCCGGGCGCGCCAAATATACATATTCAAAAATACAGGGCGCGTACACCGGAGCATCTGCGCACTGCTGCGTATGCAAACGGCCTTCCATATCCACCGTAACGGCCTCACCCGGGCTAATGTCACGAATACGCTGAAACCCCAGCGCATCGAGGGCGACGCTTTCAGAGGCGATGATGTATTCCGACCCCGTGTCGGTATTACGCTTGCCAAATACTACCGGGCGTATGCCATAAGGGTCGCGAAAACCGACTATGCCATATCCTGCGATTAATACCACTACGGCATAGCTGCCACGACAACGGCGATGCACCCCCGCCACCGCATTGAAAATGTCACGCTCACTTATTTTAAGCTGGCCTTGCGCCTGTAATTCATGAGCAAAAATATTGAGCAGGATTTCAGTGTCAGAATCTGTGTTAATGTGACGGCGATCCTCAATAAAGAGCTCTTGCTTAAGCTGTGGGGCATTGGTCAGGTTGCCATTATGCGCAAGCGCAATACCAAACGGTGAGTTGACATAAAAAGGTTGTGCCTCGGCAGAGTTAGAGCGCCCTGCGGTTGGATAACGCGTATGGCCAATGCCCATGTTACCGCGCAAATTCATCATGTGGCGAGAACGAAACACGTCTCGCACCAGACCGTTATCTTTGCGCAGATAAAACTTGCCATTGGCGTCACACGTAACGATGCCCGCGGCGTCTTGCCCGCGATGTTGCAGCACGGTAAGCCCGTCATACAGAGACTGATTAACACTGCTGGTAGCGATGATACCGATAATGGCACACATGAGAGTTACCTACCGTTATGATTCAGAATGATTCGAAATGGTTTAACTGTGAAATCTTTCAATAAAACTGCGGGCAACACCGCGTGGCAACACGTCGCCAACCCATACCAGCAGTGTTTGAAAATATTCGACAAATATAGAGGCTTCCCACCACGGCGCGCGCACAAGGGGCGTCACATTCATTATCATCACCAGCACTACAATGATGACTACGCCACGCGCCAGTCCAAAAAACATGCCGATGGAGCGATCGAGACTGCTGAGACTGGTTTTGCGTACAAACTTGTTAATAAGGTAACCAATGACCCCGCCCAGAATCAGGGTCACTACAAAAAGAATCACAAACGACATTACCAACCGGGGTGAAGAGGCCGTTATGACACCAGCAAAAAGATCGGCAAGTTTAGGCGTGTATTCGAGCGCCACCCAGAAGGCCAGCACCCACACCAGCAACGACAATACTTCACGGATAAACCCGCGCACTACACCCACCAGCACTGACAGGCTGATGATGACGAAAATGGAAATGTCGATCCAGCTCATGCCGGACTTAACCAGTCACCTGGAACATTCTTGCGTCTCGTAACCTCTATACCTACTGTCATCCATTGATACCGCAAAAAAATCACCCTTGTATTCTAAAAAAATAAAGTCCCGTGCTGTCAGGAACCAACCACAACCGATTAATGAGTGCGGACTGTTTTTCGGCCACATCGAAAAACCCTTATTTTAGCAAATTTCACGAGGTTTTACAAAAGCAGATAAGCATTTAGGAGAAGGGTATTTCTAAAAAATCCGTCGAAATGAATAGCGTGGCACGTGATAAGTGAATGGTTACAAAGACTTGTATGATTGTAAAATATGGGGTTTGACTAGGCCTGTTTTAAACTACCTGTAAGCTTTACGTTAAGCGGTTGTGGTGATAGGCAAACCAGCGATCCACTTCTTCCAATGTCATCAAACCTTGGGTGGCGGACAATCTCAATGGATCCTTGACTGATTTGATGTCCCGTTTATGCGCGCCGTACATAATCGCGCCCAGATCGGCTGATTTGGATACAGCGATTGTAATGATCGGTATGCTGACTCATGTTTACTCCATTCAGATTCTATTTCTATCGCTTGTGTCAGCGCCCCTAACTCTTAGGCGCCACATATCCTGATGGCACTGCTGAACCTTCGCCAAAAAAGTATTTTTCGAGTTCAGCCTGCAAAAATTGCCGCGCCTTGGGATCGGCCAATGCCAAGCGGTTTTCGTTAATTAGCATCGTCTGGTGTTTAATCCACATTTGCCAGGCTTCTTTGGAAACGGTTTCATAAATCTTTTTGCCCAGCACGCCTGGATATGGCGGCAGGTCGAGGGCTTCAGCATCTTTGTTGAGTTTGCTGCAATGAATCATGCGTGCCATGTAATGTGTTCTCCGGTGTGTAGTCAAGATTCTTGATGCGGAATCTGCTGTCATTTCGACCGCAGGGTGAAATGACAGTTTATTTAATGACGTATATTCAAAGCCTCTCCAACAACCGCTGAACGGGCGCGGCCAATCCTAGCACCTGGGGTGATCCGGGATTGTACCAGACGCTAGCACCTGCATCCATGATGCCGCTGGTGTGTTGC
>JBKJTS010000250.1:0-12852 GCA_046590885.1 Gammaproteobacteria bacterium | reverse complement strand
GCGCCTCGAAACTGCTGCTGAAATTGACCGTATGGAGCGGGATGGTTGCGCTATGGTCGGCATGACTGGCATGCCTGAAGCCGCGTTGGCACGTGAGCTGGGCTTAAGTTACGCTACGTGTGCCGTTAGTGTGAATTGGGCAGCGGGGCGGGGCGGAGGCAGCATTATTAAAATGGAAGAAATCGACGCCACTGTGAAAACGGGCATGGAGAAAGTGCGTGAATTACTGGGGCATGTTGTGCCATTGGTGTAAGCTCCCACAATTTTGACATTCGTATAAAACTGAAAATGGCCTTTAAAAGGCTCCTTTTGAAGCCAGTAGTTATGTGCTTTATTACCTTATTTGTAAATAGAGGTGTATCCGCCACCTGGAGGGATGCTAGGAGCCTGTCGGGCTTAGGTCGAATCAAATTCAATAGTGAGAGGACGCCCCATTTTTCCGTAAAATTTGTCATTTAGTATAGATTACCCTTCTTATTTTTTGCGGAAAACTGTGTTCCCCCACCCAGTTTATACCCCAAGTCCTGGCTTTGCTCTCGAAACGATTCCCTAAGCCAGACAGTCTCATAGTTGAATCACATTGCTTAACCCGAATCGCCTCCTCTATTGTCCTTTTAATTTAAGAAAAATAAGTTTTTATATTATATGTGCGTCAGCGTACTGACTTTCCATCCCCCAATAACTACACTTAGATCAAGCTTTATCCATTTCTCTTGATAGATTTCAAGGGCGGGAAAGTTATAAGCATACGCATTCTGTTTCAGACGGATTTCGTATGCATCCGAGCAACCCTTTTAAGTAAAGGATTTCACAATGGGTAAATATTTGATAGGGTGGCTTCTTGGAGTGCCAGCAATTATTTTAATTATTATTTATTTCTTTTTTAATTAATTTTAATTAAATAGTGTGCAGGATGTAAGTTAATTTGATTTATTGGTTGGTAATAATTTAAGGAGAATATCATGGATACAAGTAACAGCAATTTGTCATCAAATCCTGGTTCGATGGGAAAGAATGTGAATAATAAGGTCGAAAATGCTACCAGTGGGGCCCATCATGCTATCGATAAAGCATCAGAAGCAGCTCGTCCTGCGGTTGATCGTGTAGCTGCCGGGGCTCATAACGTAGTGGATAAATTGGCCGGTGCGGCAGCAAGTGCAGCGGATACAATGGGTGTTAAAGGTGAACAGTTGAAAGCAGCGCAAGCACGTGCAACTGAAGCATCGCGGGATTATGTTCGTGAGAATCCATTAACATCTATTGGGATAGCTGTAGCTGTTGGGTTTTTACTTAGCCGTTTAGTTAGCTCTCGCTGAGGTAAATCATGACACCACATCCCGCTCCAGATATATCGCCTGCGCAGGAACCTGTAGGTGAGGGAACCTCCCTATTGAAGGACGCTAAGGCGTTATGGAAGGAGTTTGAGGGCTTGGTTCATGATCGCTTCCAGCTGGTGGCTTTAGAGACTCAGCAAGCGGGTAAAAGTTTAGTCTCAATGGTAATAAGCGGGGTTCTTATCGCGCTTCTTTTAGTTAGTGCATGGTTAGGCCTGCTCAGTGCCGTTATACTTTGGTTGATTTACTTGGGCGTCATGACAAGCTTGGCTATTTTACTAGGAGTTTTAGCCAACCTTGGCCTTGCGGCTTTTTTATATAATTCAATACGAAGTAAAAGTCGTCATCTGGGCTGGCCTGCCACGCTTCGTAGCTTGCATTCAGAGGTACCCATAAAAGGAAATAACAATGGCAATACATGATGGAAATAATGGGGGAAAATCTGAGCTTGCTGCGCAAATTGAACTATTAGAACGGAAAATTAATATACGTAGACTTAATATGAGCGAACGCACTATCTTACTGAAGCATAATGTAAGGCAGAAACTCGTTTCTCCTACAGCATTGATAAGCTATGCAGGTGTGGGTGTAGCTATTGGGTTATTGACACGACGTCCTCGGGCCATACCTATTAATGCTCCCTCTTCTAAAGTGCCCCCGGCTGCTCAAACAGCCATGGTAAGAATAGAGCAATTCCTGGCGAAGGTATTTAAAGTTGTAGCCATGGGACGCACTTTAGCTACACTATTGCCCCAAACTCCGACGCCTAGAACAAGTAGCGTTAGTACAGCCTCAATTTCAAACCCTCAACCCTTACATTAATATTATAACCAATACCAATATGGAGTTGATTTCCCTTACAGAATTTACCCTATTTTTCACTTTGCTATTGGTTGTTAATCAATAGCAAAGAGCCTGATGAATAAAATATTACTTTGTCGGCTGCAGAAATGTGAAAGTTGTGATGGTGCATACTTCACGGCTCGTGAGGATTATTCTCGCGCTTCAAGAGGAGGGCGGGGGGTAGGGGCAGGGTGCGGGGGGTGTGGCATATGAAGATCCAATAAGAGTCGATCAAATTCCTGCTTGACTACTTTATAGCATTCGCATGCATTAGCTTCTAAACCACGTCGGTCAAGCACTGTAATATGGCCGCGCCGATAACTGATAATGCCGGCATTCTGTAGCTTTCCAGCGGCTTCAGTAACTCCTTCACGCCGAACCCCAAGCATGTTGGCTACCAGTTCTTGGGTCATAACGAGCTCGTTCGAAGGCAACCGATCAAGCGTTGTAAGTAACCACCGACAGAGTTGTTGATCCAGTAAATGATGGCGATTACATACAGCAGTTTGTGACATTTGCGTGATCAGGGCTTGTGTATAACGGAGCAGCAAGCGCTGCATCACCCCTGCACGTCGTCCTTGAGCTCGGTTAAACTCTTCCATCAAGATCCGTGCTTTAAGTCGGTAAGCATGCCCCGCTGTTTGTATAGCAGCACTTCTGGGTGTGGTGTTGCTGCCCATGAAGAGTGAAACCCCAAACATTCCTTCCTTTCCCACGCCCGCGATCTCGGCTGAAGACCCATCCTCCGTTACATAATGCAGAGAGATAATGGAGGTGGTTGGAAAGTATACATGTTGCAGTTGATCACCCGACTCATAGAGTATTTCGCCACGAGACATTGCGGTGATTTCAAGATGGGGAAGCAGCCGTTCAAATTCGATCGTCGGCAATGCTGCAAGCAAATTGTTTTGTCGAGGATCGTGCAGGGAAGTCAAATTATTCTCCGGGTCATTAGTTAGAATTTACGACCCTACAATTTAAGGAGCTGTAGAGTGAAACGTCACGAATCCGCGACTTACAGTATCCATTTTCCCTCATAATGTGTGAAATTATTATGAACCAGGTATTATGATAAATCGCTCATAACATCCATATTTTGGTTGATTTCGTATAACCGTTAGCAAAACAAAAACCCATATTTATATAAAAGAGTTACTGTGGCTACAATCCCCCTCTTCAGCCGACATTATTTATGTAGGCCAACGCACTGAACTTTTTTTAATTATCAGATAAATTCCTTAATTTTGTCAATAGAAGTCATTTTTCCCCACAGGCCAATGATCATTTAATGATCATTGGCCTGTTAAAGATCACTTTATGAGTTAATACGGTTATTCGCAACGATTTACCGCGTGTTAAAAGCTATCTACTTGAAGAACAAGTTTGATAAGTAGGATTCCTTTCTGTGCGCGAACGCACAGAAAGGAATCGCACCCATCTATATTCTTTAATATAGTTAACTTAATAAATAATAACTGAATCAAAAAAGCTCTATTAATTTAGGTTTTCACTCTTTTAAAGGTATTTATAATTTTTAAAAGTATAGAGGCTGTCTGTTAGGCCATAGGAAAATTTTACCCAACTGAAATGCCATTACAAATCCCGCTAATTATTTGGAGACTATGAATATGAACATATATAAAAGTATTTCCACTTTCTTTATTGCGCTCAGCGTAATGTTCATGCTGGGATGTGCATCTGCTGAAAAACAGGAAAGCGCCGGAGAGTTTATTGATGATGCTGTAATTACCACAAAAGTTAAAGCCGCCATTCTTGAGGATCAAGGATTGAAATCTGGTGAAATTAATGTGGAGACATTCAAGGGTGTTGTGCAATTAAGTGGGTTTGTGAGCTCCCAAGAAAGAATCAATAAAGCCGTTGAAATTGCACGTCGCGTGGATGGGGTAAAGTCTATCAAAAACGACATGCATATTAAATAATCAAAAATTCCATTGCCTAATGTTTTATGGTTGAAGATTGATTAATTCATAGCATCAATAATAGTTGTCGAGGGTGGCATGGAAAAAGAAAAATTTCTTACCGATGTTAAAACTTTACGTCAGCGCGCACGTGAGCACATTGAGGAAGGTGCTGTTACAGCTGGCTATAGTGCAGATAGACAGTTGGTCCTTAAATTACTAAATGATTCTCTAGCAACAGAAATTATTTGTGTTCTTCGCTATCGGCGTCATCACTTTATGGCAAGAGGCATGCAATCTAAAGGCATCGCCAATGAATTTCTGCTGCATTCAAATCAAGAGCAAGCACACGCCGATCAACTCGCCGAGCGCATTGTTCAGTTGGGGGGGGAGCCGAATTTTTCCCCAGAAGGCCTGACCAGTCGCAGTCATGCGGAATATGTGGAAGGTACTACTTTGCTTGATATGATTAGAGAAGATCTTATTGCTGAACGTATCGCTATTGACAGCTACCGGGAATTTATCCAGTTCGTGGGTGATGACGATCCAACTACACGTTGTTTATTAGAGTCAATTCTTGCTATGGAAGAAGAGCATGCCGATGAGCTGGCAGATCTTTTGCCCGATGTGCAGCCTGATTTAAATGTGCCGTTCTCGTCTGCTATAACATGAGTACAACTGTGAGCCTGCCAGACAAAAGCCCTGACATTGAATCTGAGGTCTGGGTGGCAGACTCCACTCCTGAGCCAGCTCCCGCAGTACCTTTGTCGACCTCCCCCACAGTGATGATGACAGTGGGAGTAGGAATTCTCGCTGTCATAGCTAGCGTAGCAGCACTTTATTTTGGTCGTGCCTTTTTCATTCCTCTTTTGATTGGAATTCTTACGAGCTATGCTTTACATCCGATTGTGGACTGGCTTAAGGCCCATCATATTCCCCGTGCAGTTGGCGCGGCCCTTGTGCTGATTATTTTAATTGCTGCAGCGTCCTGGCTCGCAATTTCATTAAAGAATGATGCTGAAGAGATGATTGAAAAGCTTCCAGAAGCCGCGCGTAAAGTACGGCAACATGTAAGTGATGCACGAGATTCCGGACCTACAGCATTCGAGAAAATTCAGGAAGCTGCTACTGAACTCCAGAAGGCTGCTGCCGATGCTACGGGAGCGAATGCTTCTGCGAAGCCCTCTCTGCCTGCAGTTTCAATTCAGGCACGCGAACCCGGTAGTTGGTGGCGGGATTATCTTTTTGCTCAATCCGCCCCCCTCATTCTAGTGATATCTCAAACTCCCATTGTATTGCTGCTTGCTTATTTCTTGCTGGCTTCGGGGGAACATTTTCGTCGGAAGTTAGTGCAACTAGTGGGACCGTCCCTATCTCATAAAAAGGATGCAGTGCGAATTCTCCAGGAAGTTGATATTCAGATTCAGCGTTATTTATTCGCCATAATGGGATCAAATATTCTGGTTGCAATTGGTACATGGCTGGCATTCGAAGCGCTGGGTATGGAGCAAGCGGGAGTATGGGGTGTGATTGGAGGTGTGCTTCACTTTATCCCTTATCTGGGCCCGGTAATGTTTGCTATTTTAAGTGGTATAGCAGCATTCATTCAATTCGGAACATTACTGGAAGCGCTGATGATTGCAGGCGCATCGCTTTTGGTAGCTACTATAATTGGCTCAATATTCATGACATGGTTGCAGAGTCGGCTGTCCCGCGTTAATGCCGCCGTACTATTTATTTCTTTATTATTTTTTGGTTGGCTTTGGGGGATCTGGGGATTACTTCTGGGCGCGCCGTTGATCGCCATTATTAAAGTAATTTGTGACCGTGTGGAATCACTCAAACCTGTAAGCGAGCTTCTTGGTCCATAGTTTGTGCGGTGGCAGACAGACATTAATAGCAAGTTAGTTTAATTATGTATCATAAAAAAGCTATAATTTATTTGCACTTGCTTTAAAGTATGCTTTTTATACAGCTAGGGAAGCGCTAGAATAATAATTACCAAATATCAGGTTAAGTTTTTTAACACGTATGGAGACTAAATAATGAACTGGGATCGTATTGAAGGTAATTGGAAACAATTGAAGGGCAATGTTAAAGAACAATGGGGTAAGCTCACAGATGATGAATTAGATGTTATTGGCGGTAAACGGGATCAATTAAGTGGTAAGATCCAAGCAACTTATGGGCTGAGCAAAGATGCCGCTGAAAAACAGATTGATGAATGGGAAAAGCGTCAAAAATAGCTAATTAATATATAATTAGTTAAGGAGGGGTTAATTAGCTAAAGTTGCATAAATGAATGGGCATGCCAACATCTTTTTTGAGTGTATATGCAAATATAAAGTTTATAAATAATCAGGTCGATTCAAATCAAAGCTTCAAATCTAAATATAGTTAGGAGAAAATCATGAATAACATTTATAAGTGGTCACGAACTGGCGGAATGCTAGCTTGTGCAGCAATTCTCATAGCAGGATGTGCGAGCATACCCCCTCCCTCTGAGCAAATGGCAGTTTCGAAGTCTGCAATAGCCAGTGCTATTAGTTCAGGAGGAAATGAGTTTGCTCCTGTAGAAATGAAAGCAGCTCAAGAAAAAATGGATCGGGCCAGCCGGGCTTTAGAGAAAGAAGACTACGAAGAGGCTCGTTTGTTAGCCGAACAAGCTCAAGCAGATGCTAGACTAGCCGAGAAAAAAGCTCAGTCAGCCAAGGCACAGAAAGCCGCAGATGTGATTCAGAATGACATTCACATTTTACGCGAAGAACTCAACCGTAAAAGCAAATAATCATAATATAGAGGACAAGATCATGAATAATAATTATTTTACACCTATAGCTGCGTTAATATTTTCTGTATTAGCCGGATGTAGTTCTGTTCCTCCCCATAATCCACTCTTAGATGAAGCGCGGAATAATTTTAATAATGCGCAAGCACGTCCTGAAGTGACTCAGTTGGCTCCTCTTGAATTAAAGCAAGCAAGCGAGTCCTTAGACAAAGCGACCGAAGCATGGAATAAACGTGAAGATACCGATCGGGTCAATCATTTAGCTCATGTAACCAAACAACAGGTTGCAATTGCCGAGGAAACAGCAAAGCAGAAAGCTGCTGAGCAGGCAGTAGCCACTTCCAGTACTGAGCGTGATCGAGTCCGCCTTGATGCTCGGACACGCGAAGCAGATTTGGCCCAGCAGAGTGCCAAAATGTCCCAACGGGACGCAGAAGAGGCCAAGCGCCTTGCTGAAGCTTCCCAAAGAGACTCTGCAATGTCCCAACGGGACGCAGAAGAAGCCAAGCGCCTTGCTGAAGCTTCTCAAAAAGACTCTGTAATGTCCAAACAGGAAGCAGAAGAAGCCAAGCGCCTGGCTCAAGCTTCTCAAAGAGATTCTCAAGAAGCAAAGCACGCTGCAGAAACGGCGCAACGTGAAGCTGCGGCAGAAAAACTGGCCGCAACTGAGGCAGAACTGAAGGCACAAGCAGCACTTCAGCAAACTCAAGAGGCTGAAGACCGCGCACGTAAATTAGAATCAGAGATGAAAGACATAGAAATGCAGTTGCAAGCTATGGAGGCAAAAAAAACTGACCGAGGGATGGTAATTACTTTGGGTGATGTGGTGTTTGATACAAATA
The DNA here is from genome assembly GCA_046590885.1 of Gammaproteobacteria bacterium. Classification (GTDB taxonomy): domain Bacteria; phylum Pseudomonadota; class Gammaproteobacteria; family Ga007554. Next base: position 5,126 of record JBKJTS010000250.1, on the reverse strand, counting down.
AAGCCCACTTAAAATCCGGAGGAACACGCAATGTACAAAAGCTTGCTGATTTTCTTAAACAACATCCAGAACGTAAGGTTCTGATTGAAGGCTTTACAGACAGCAAAGGAAGTGAGGAACATAATCAACAGCTATCCGACAAACGTGCGGAGGCAGTACGTACTGCGTTAATTAACATGGGTGTTGAAGCAGGGCGGGTAAGTGCGATAGGTTACGGTGAATCATTTCCAATTGCTGACAATGGCAATTCAGGAGGGCGTCAAATGAACCGTCGCGTTGAAGTAGTTGTTTCTGATGCTACGGGAAATATTTCGCCACGGCCAGGAACATAGTTCAAAATAGCTCTACAGTGGGCTGTGCTAATAACTAGTAACAGTTAAATTTAGCACCGCCCACATTCTTAATGCTGATGTTAAAATCCACAAATGGAATTTTAAAAAATTGTAAAATGATTGCTGTGTGATATGGGAATATTAACCCAATTAATATAAGTGAAACAGTATAACAAGGCTTGGAGGATTAAATACTACCCCGCATATTTAAGAATACTACGAACTTACCTGTACCTCATTAGTAACTTGCGCTTTATTGTGAGCATTCTCAAATAAACTTACGTAGGGCTTTTCTGACAAATTTCCATCATTAGTATTATTCATATATGCTGTATCTTATTTAATTAGCATGATTTTTCCTTCAATCCCCCCCCCCTCATAATTTAACAAATTTTGTACAGTTCGCAGTGTAAAGTTATGTGTTCGATAACGCACGGAATAGTAAAAAAATACAGAGTAATATTAAATTAATGGCCAATTTGACCAGAACGAATCCTTACAAAAATTACATTATCTAAAAATATTAGAAACCAGCAATTTAAAGATAATGTGAACATATAGTAGGTTATTTAAATTTTATTAAGGAGATCTATCATGAAAAAAAGATGGCAAGATGTAACAGAGTTAGTATTGGGATTTTGGTTAATGATTTCCCCATTTATACTTCCAAGAGTGCTGGGGGATGATGCGCTTTTTAATAACTCCTTAATAGTGGGTTTGCTTATTCAAGTAGCAGCAATTGCAGCAATTATGAGCCCTAATGCCTGGAAAGAATGGTTATTTGTAATTTTAGGAGCTTGGTTAGTTGCATCATCTTATTTTTTCAACAACGAAGTGTTCTTCACTGGGCTCTTCGGAAACGGAGTTTTTGGCTTAGCGGAAAGTCAATTAATTGTTGGTGTACTGGTTTTAATTAGCGCAGCGTTTGGCTTATTCCGACGCAGAGCAATTCGGGAAATGGATAAGCCCAGCGCTGCTTAAATTTAGGAAAATTCATAAGCAAAGATCCCCGCCTGAAAAGGCGGGGTATATATGGCAGTAAGTGTTAACGTTGTTAATCTTACAATGTGAAATCTCATTATAAGAATATGCAAAGGAAGTTAAAAATTGCCAATTTGTAACTTTATATAACTAACCTTATACAATATATAAAAAAATTTCATTGTGGGGTATCTAGAGTTAATAAATATAGGCACTTATTGATGCGAATACACCTTAATGAAAATATTCTAATAAGCCACCCACTTATATATTCAAACCATTTATCTATCCACTCTTGTAAATGTTCGTAAAGAAAAAATCGCCATACCTGTGCACTCCGGCCACACTCATTGAAAGTTTTATACTCAGAGAAAAATTAGCATACATTCCATATACAGCTCTTCGCCAATAATACTTCCCCACAAAATTAAGCAAACTATTACCCTCTTCCATTAAGCTTGTAATAATAGTTAACTCCGACTACGAGATTGACATATTATCCGCAATGCGTGACAGGATCACCATAGACAGATATAGTATGCAAAATTCTTTTAAAGATAATTAGAATTTACACTAGAAATTACGATAAAACCGTTGCTTAAGTTAGCATTAGACAAACTTTTAAATAAAATGTGCTTATAAATGAAAAATAGCGATATTCGTTTTTTGCGATATTTACATCAATTGAGAATGCATTTGCGTGATAGCGGCATTCCTATTAATCAATCTTTTGATGAACCTCCCCTTCGTTCTGAATTATTCAGTGCCGATCAGTTGGAGCAGCATGGTAAGCGGTTGGCGAACAGCCATAAGTTAGCCAAAATTCGATTGCAAGATCAGCTCTTGGTGCGCTTAGCAGAAAATGAAGAGATTTTAGTGAGCGCTTGTGACAGGCTTACCCTCGCAGTCAAAGCGAATCAGCAGATCACTCCCGCCAGTGAATGGCTGCTGGATAATTTTTATTTAATAGAAGAACAAATTCGTACTGCTAAGCGCCATCTGCCCCCTGGATATAGTCGAGAACTGCCACGTTTATCAAGTGGATCTTCTGCGGGGTTGCCACGGGTATATGATATTGCGCTGGAAATTATATCGCATGGTGATGGACGGGTTGATCCGGAAAGCTTGAGTCGTTTCGTTGCTGCCTATCAGACAGTGAATGTGCTTAAATTGGGTGAATTGTGGGCCATTCCTATTATGTTACGGCTGGCGTTGATTGAGAATTTACGACGTGTAGCAGTGCGAATAGCGGCGGGCAGAGTGGATCGTGATCTCGCTGCCGAATGGGTTGAAAAGATGACAGAGGTTGCGGAGAAAGATCCAAAAAACCTGGTATTGGTAATTGCCGATATGGCACGATCTAGTCCTCCCCTGAGCACTCCTTTCGTATGTGAGATTACTCGTCGATTGCACGGACAAAGTCTCGCGTTAGCATTACCGCTAATCTGGATTGAACAGGCACTTGCCGAGCTGGGGTTATCTATAGAGCAGCGAGTGCGGGCTGGCAATCAGCTGCAGGCTGCCGATCAGGTTTCTATTAGTAACAGCATTGGTAGTTTGCGGTTTCTAAGTAGTAGGGATTGGCGTGAATTTGTTGAGTCCATGAGCGTTGTTGAAAGAACCCTGCGCGAGGATCCAGTAGGTGTTTATAGTGCAATGGATTTTGCTACACGTGATCGCTATCGTCATGTGATTGAACGAATTGCAAAAGCGAGTTCTTTTTCGGAAGCTGAAGTGGCACGTAATGCCATCCAACTGGCAGAAGTGGCTCAGGCCGCAGAGCAAGATAGCGGTGAACGTGCGGCACATGTAGGATACTATTTAATAGATCGTGGTTTGCACACGTTGCAAATGCGTGCAAAAGTACGTTTTTCAATTTCCGAAACGTTTGCGAGAATAGGTTCGCAATTCTCTTTGGGGTTGTATCTGGGCGCCATTACGCTACTGACAATCTTCTTTGGCATGAGCCTATTAGCAATGATGCAAACCCAAGGGGTGGCATATGAAGTATTAGTGCTGATCAGTGTCATCGCCTTATTGGCCAGCAGTCAATTAGGCCTGGCTTTGGTAAATTGGTTTATTACCTTACTGGTTCCACCGCATTCTCTTCCACGTATGGATTTCTCGAAGGGTATTCCTTCTCAGTCGCGGACCCTGGTTGTAGTGCCCACAATGCTCACTGATATGCAGAGTATTGACGATCTGACTGAAGCTTTGGAAGTTCGTTTTCTGGCGAATCGGGATGACAATCTGTATTTTGGCTTATTAACAGATTTTCGAGATGAAGAGGTAGAATCACTGGAAGAAGATGAGCCTCTGATAAGGTTTGCTCAGACGCGCATTGCAGCATTAAATGAAAAATACAGCAATCAAGGTAATGATATTTTCTTCCTTTTTCATCGCCCACGCCTCTGGAATCCCCAAGAGCAGAGGTGGATGGGGTATGAGCGGAAACGTGGCAAACTTTCAGATTTAAATGCCTTGCTGAGTGTTGCATTAACTACAGATGCCCGGAAACGGTTTTCGCATATTGTAGGTGATTTCACCCGCTTGATTGGGGTGAAGTATGTCATTACGTTAGACACCGATACCCAGCTTCCCCGTGATGTGGCGCGAGAGTTGGTTGGTGCTATAGCCCATCCCCTCAATCGAGCCCGTTACGACGCAAAGCAACAGCGCATTTGTGAAGGTTACGGTATTCTTCAGCCACGTGTTAGTGCAAGCCTGAAAGGTGCCAATCGTTCCCGATATGCGCAACTCCACGGCTTTGACGCTGGGATTGATCCTTATACTCGTGTCATATCGGATGTTTACCAAGATGTTTTTGGAGAAGGTTCATTTATTGGTAAGGGAATCTATGAAGTAGATACATTCGTAAAAGTATTAAATGGACAATTTCCTGAAAACCGAATTCTCAGTCATGATTTATTGGAAGGATGTTATGCGCGCGCGGGTCTCTTAAGCGATGTGCATTTATATGAAGATCATCCTGCGCACTACAGCACGGATGTAAGTCGTCGTCATCGGTGGATAAGAGGTGATTGGCAACTGCTGGGATGGCTCCTGCCTCGGGTTCCTCATCCGGCTACACGTGGTCAGAAAAATCCGTTGTCGTGGCTATCTCAGTGGAAGCTTTTCGATAATCTGCGTCGTAGTCTGGTACCAATAGCAATAATGTTGTTGTTAGTGATGGGCTGGGTTCTTCTTTCATCTCCTGAGCTTTGGACATTAGGAGTGATGGGAATCGTTTTCATTCCAGTAATGATTACCACTGTTCTTGAAACTTTTCAGAAGCCACGAGAAGTTCTAGTCAGGCAACATTTTTCAGTTGTATTAAATACCGCACTTCAGCGCTTAGCCCACGCGATTTTTACTTTTGCATCTTTGCCTTATGAGGCATATTTCAGTATGGGCGCGATTGCGCGTGCCGTATGGCGCATGTTATTCACGCGTAAACGGTTATTGGAGTGGAATCCTTCAGGAGAAGTTGCGCGTAACAGTCGTACGGATTTCGTGGCCACTTTGCAAGCGATGTGGATTGGACCCCTAACGGCAGTTTCTGCAGCACTGTATTTTATTATTTTCAAGCCCTCCGCGCTCGCAATTGCTGCACCACTACTTTTATTGTGGTTAAGTTCTCCGGTGCTGGCATGGTGGCTCAGTCAGCCGCTCAAGCGGACTGGAATGAAGCTGACATCAGAGCAGATCATTTTTCTGCGGAAAATCACGCGTAAGACATGGGCATTCTTTGAGACTTTTATGGGTCCAGAAGATCATTGGCTACCTCCTGATAATTATCAGAAGTATCGTAGC
>JBKJTS010000187.1:0-22442 GCA_046590885.1 Gammaproteobacteria bacterium | reverse complement strand
CCCCGCCATTAATTTTGTTGTAGTAGCAGTCGGTTTTATTTTACTGTTAAGTAAATGGCGAAAAACTGCCATATTCTTCATCGCGTTTTCATTCAGCACCTTCTATTTAGTCAGCACACCTTGGGTTGCATATGCGTTCATGAATATTTTGCAACAACCCCATCCTGCATTAACTACTGCTGACTTGCAGCGCAATGACGCTGCTGCTATCGTCATTCTGGGTGGTGGACGTAAAGCCAGTGCCCCGGAATATTCCGGAGTGGATACCGTATCGAAGCTCACCTTGGAGCGTGTGCGTTACGGCGCCTATTTACACCGCCTCACCCGATTACCGGTGCTGGTCACAGGCGGGGCACCGTTAAGCGAAACCCCATCGGAAGCGCAACTCATGAAGGACGCATTGAAAAATGATTTTCACATAACCGCGCAATGGATCGAAGATAAAAGCAATACCACCCGCGAAAATGCCATGTTTAGTCAGGAGCTTCTGGCTCACGCCAATGTTCAGCATATTTACCTCGTCACCCATGCCTGGCACATGCCGCGCTCGGTCGATGTCTTTGCAAAAACGAACCTCAAAGTGACCCCCGCGCCCACCGCCTTCGCTACCCCCTCACCCTTGGAAAAAAGCGGGTATGCGTGGCTTCCCACCGCGCGCGCGTTGGAGCTGTCCAATATTGCGCTTCATGAAATTGTAGGACGTATATGGTACGGTATTAAGGATTAAATTCTGGATCACAGAGTGCCCCGGGGAATCAGTTAGCCTTCTCTTCAGCATGATCAGGCCAGTTCCCTCTTCCGCAAGCCTTGATTTAGACCGGTTGATCCCTAATTTACATTAAACATACTATCATTCAGGCCTAAAATATTATGACGAACGAATCCCTGCATCTGGTGTGTCCCCACTGTGATGCTACCAATCGATTGCTGCGTGCCCGTTTAGAAGAAGGCGCAAAATGTGGCAAGTGCAAACAGCTCTTATTTGCCAGACAAGTGCTGGTGTTAACACATGCTAATTTTCACGGGCACATCACCAAGGGTGATGTGCCCGTGGTAGTAGATTTCTGGGCGCCGTGGTGTGGCCCGTGCAAAATGATGGCGCCAATTTTTGAGCAGGCGGCTGCCCAGATGGAACCGCAGGCACGTTTGGGCAAGTTGAATACCGAGACTGAGCAAGGGATAGCCGGCGAATTTGGGATTAGGAGCATTCCTACCTTGATCATCTTCAAAAAAGGCCAGGAAATCGCTCGGCAGTCCGGGGCGATGGATTTAAGTAGCCTGGTGCGCTGGGTACGTAAACATACGGCGTAAACATGCGTATTTTGATTTAAAAATATATAATTTATTGATTAATCTTAAATTTCTAATAATCCCGCTGCTGTTTTCTGGCTGTTAGGCAAAGCATCCTCTGCTGCAGTTGATAAAGTGTTATAATTAAAGGTTAGTTGGGCACTGTAATTAGCGCCTAATATATTGATTGTTAGTTGATTTATTAAAGAGTTTGGAGGCTTTAGTAGTTATGCCTATTTACGAATATCAATGTGCGGCGTGTGGACACGCATTCGAAGCCATACAGAAAATGAGTGACGCTCCGCTGCTGGAATGTCCTGTATGTGCCAAGGCCCAATTGCAGAAACTGGTGTCTGCTGCCGGATTTCGTTTAAAGGGTGGTGGCTGGTACGAAACTGACTTTAAGGGAGGCGCGAAGAAGGAAGAAAAGAAAGAAGAGAAAAAAGAGGCCGCCACGACCCCTGCTGCTGCGCCAAGTACCAAAACAACGGCATCTGAATAGGTACAAGTTAGTGATGAAAGGAATGTTATGCGCCGTTATTTGATTGCCGGATTGTTGATCTGGTTGCCCTTGGGGGTGACCGTAATGGTGATTAAGCTCCTGGTTGATATGATGGATCAAACCCTGCTGGTGTTACCGGCAGCCTATCATCCTGATGTAGTGCTGGGTTTTCATATTCCTGGGTTAGGCGTGTTACTGTCAGTTACAGTTGTCTTGATTACTGGCGTAGTGGTCGCCAATTTTTTTGGCCGACGCTTGGTAGCGTTATGGGAAAAAGCCTTGGCGCGCATCCCTTTGGTACGCCCGATTTATTCAGCGGTTAAACAACTTACCGAAACGGTACTGACCTCCGGTGGGCAATCGTTTCGCAAAGTGTTGCTGATTGAATATCCGCGCAAAGGTATATGGACGCTGGCATTTCAAACCGGCACCGCCGTGGGCGAGGCGCAGTCCAAAACTGGCGAAGAGGTGATTAATGTCTATGTGCCTACTACACCCAACCCTACCTCAGGGTTTTTTCTCATGGTGTTACGCCGTGAAGTGGTGGAGCTGGAGATGAGCGTGGATGATGGCTTGAAAATGATTATTTCGATGGGTGCGGTTGTGCCAAGATGGGATAAGTCAGGTGTGGCTAAGTCCCATGGCATCGTCATGCCGAAAGAACAAAGTATAACCACCTCTGTTGTTGGTAAATAAAACCAGATGAGAACAGCGAAAAAGACTCTAATGTGTCATTTCGAGCGTAGCGAGAAATCTTGCCCATTGAGGCAGCTCAACAACATACAGATTTCTCGCTACATTCGAAATGACAGTCTGCAACAAAATATAAATGTAAATTACAATTACAATCGGTAGGAACAGTATCATGCGTAGCCACTATTGTGGGCAGTTAAATGAATCATTATTAGGCCAGGAAGTTGAACTGTGCGGTTGGGCCCATCGTCGTCGTGATCACGGCGGTGTTATTTTTATTGACTTGCGTGACCGTGAAGGTTTGGTTCAAGTAGTGTTCGATCCGACCGTAAGGGATGACGCTAGTGCTGGAAATGCAGGAGCAACTTTCCAGCCCGCCATGGCCGATACATTTAGCAGCGCCGAACGCGTGCGCAGTGAATATGTGTTGCAGGTTAAAGGCACAGTGCGCCGCCGTCCTGCGGGCACTGAAAACGCCAACATGCCTACCGGACAAGTTGAAATCGTTGCTCAGGCGCTGGAGATTTTAAACCGGGCCGAGCCACCGCCTTTTTCAGTGGGAGATGATGTGGAGGTCAGCGAAGAAGTTCGTTTACGTTATCGCTACATAGATTTGCGTCGTCCGCAAATGTTGCAGCGTTTGCGTATGCGCGCCAAAGTTGCATCCATCATGAGGCGTTTTCTTGATGAGCAGGGTTTCATGGATGTTGAAACGCCCATCCTCACCAAGTCCACGCCAGAAGGCGCGCGTGATTATCTGGTGCCGAGCCGCACCCATCCCGGCGAGTTTTTTGCGCTGCCGCAGTCACCGCAGTTGTTTAAACAATTGTTGATGATGGGCGGGCTGGATCGTTATTATCAGATTGTGCGGTGTTTCCGCGATGAAGATTTGCGTGCCGACCGTCAGCCGGAATTCACGCAACTGGATATCGAAACCTCGTTCATGAATGAGGATCAGATCATGGCGCTCATGGAAACCATGTTGCGCAAATTGTTCGGTGAGGTCCTGGAAGTGGCCTTGCCCAATCCGATACCGCGCATGACATATGCCGAAGCGATGTCGAGATTTGGTGTCGACAAACCCGATCTGCGTATTCCATTGGAGTTGGTGGATTTGGGTGATTTAATGAAAGATGTTGATTTCAAAGTATTCTCAGGCGCAGCTAATGACCCAAAAAGCCGCGTTGCTGCTTTGCGTATACCTGGCGGTTGCGCACTGAGCCGCAAGGAAATTGATGACTACACACAGTTTGTAGCGATTTACGGTGCCAAGGGTCTGGCTTATGTAAAAGTCAATAATCGTGCCGCTGGCCGTGAAGGCTTGCAGTCGCCGATTTTGAAATTCATGCCTGATGATGTAATTGCTGCGATGCTTGAAAGGACTGACGCACAGAATAATGACTTGATCTTTTTCGGTGCGGATAAAACTACTATCGTCAACGAAGCACTGGGCGCGTTGCGCATCAAGGTTGGGCATGATCGCGGCTTGGTGGAGCCGGGCTGGCGGCCCTTGTGGGTAGTGGATTTCCCGATGTTTGAGTGGGATGAAAAGGAAAAGCGCTGGTTAGCCTTGCATCATCCATTTACCGCCCCCACAGTAAGTGATATTGGGGAACTCGAGGCCAATCCTGGTGTGGCATTGTCGCGCGCCTATGACATGGTGCTCAATGGCACTGAAGCGGGTGGCGGTTCTATCCGTATCCATCATTCCGAAATGCAGTCGGGGGTATTCCGTATTTTAGGCATTGGTGAAGAAGAGGCGCGGGACAAATTTGGTTTCCTGCTGGATGCGTTAACCTATGGCTGTCCCCCGCATGGGGGTATTGCTTTTGGGTTGGATCGGTTGATCATGTTAATGAGCGGTGCGCAGTCGATACGCGACGTCATGGCCTTCCCCAAAACCCAATCCGCCGCATGTCCCTTAACATCAGCGCCCTCACCGGTGGCAGACAAACATTTGCGTGAGTTGGGTATACGTTTGCGTACGACGGCGTCTGGTTAAGCCTGGGCAAATTAAAGAGTCGCTGATTTAATCTGACATTTCAAGCCAAGCGATAAATTCTTGGCTCGAGTCTCGAACGAATGTGAGAGATCTGTGTCAGAACTTTGCGAGATTTTCCAGGATTTTTCGCTAATCTCGAAATGACACTCTTCAATGGGTCCGAAAAAACACGAACGAGGTGAAGTTTATGGCCGCCACAGCACTTGCAATGCAACAGTTTGCCACACTTTCCGATGAGGAGTGCGATACACGCATTCGCGCCGCAAAAGCGGCATTAGGTGAGCGGCTGGTGATTCTCGGGCACCATTATCAGCGCGAAGAAGTGCATCGCCATGCGCACTATACTGGCGACTCATTAAAACTGTCGCGCCTCGCCGCCAATTCGAACGCTGAATTTATTGTGTTTTGTGGCGTGCATTTCATGGCAGAGGTGGCGGATATTTTATCGCGCCCCGATCAGATTTCAATTCTGCCCGATCTGGCGGCGGGATGTTCCATGGCTGACATGGCAAACCTTGCCAAGGTCGAGCGTGCTTGGCGTGAACTGGCCGAAGTGATTAGCCCTGACGAACAGATTACCCCGGTTACTTACATCAATTCCGCCGCCGATTTAAAGGCATTTTGTGGCCGTCATGGTGGCATTGTCTGCACATCGACTAATGCGCGTCATGTACTCGAATGGTCTTTTGCACGGCGCGAAAAAGTATTATTTTTCCCCGATCAGCACCTGGGCCGCAATACCGGCTACCGCATGGGTATTCCTCTGGATGACATGGTAGTGTGGGATTTCAATAAATCGCTGGGCGGACTCACGCCAGAGCAGATTCGTGCTGCGAAAATTATTTTATGGAAAGGTTTTTGCTCCGTGCATCAAATGTTCAAGCCGCAATATATAGATCAATTTCGTGCCCGTTATCCGGACGATATCGTAAAGGTGATCTCACATCCTGAATGTTCATTTGAGGTATGTGAAAAATCCGATTACGTGGGATCCACGGAATATATCATTAATACGGTCACCGAATCTGATCCCGGTACCCGCTGGCTGGTAGGCACCGAATTGAATCTGGTGCAGCGCTTGCATGAACGTAACAAGCATCAGAATAAGTCCGTGCATTTCATGTCACCCACCGTGTGCATGTGCTCGACCATGTTTCGTGTTGATCCACAACACCTGGTGTGGACACTGGAAAATCTGGTGGATGGCAACGTCGTAAATCGCATCCGGGTCCCCGAACATGAGGCGGGAGAAGCCCGGCTGGCGTTGCAGCGCATGTTTGAGGTGCTTTAGAGCAGACTGATTTCCGGAAAAGCAGTGGGCGCTTTTGTTACTGCGAGTTTATTCGCACCGGGTAAAATTATTTAATATTTTCTCGGCAAACGCTATACGGGTAATTTTACTACTGTTTCTGTAGAGTCGTCTGGACGATTTTCCTTACCCTTTTTAGTATGCTTAATATTTCCCGATACGCGTTCTCGGCGATACTCATGGCATAAGGCGCGGAGGCCGTCTGCCGGTACAGGGCGGCTAATGTAATATCCTTGGACCATATCGCATTTGAGGGCGCGCAGGGCATGGTACTGCTGTTGGGTTTCTACCCCTTCCGCTACCACCCTAAGGCCGAGGCTTTGCGCCAGATCGATGGTGGTGCGTACTATCGCGGCATTATTGCTGTCATTCAACATTTCGAAAACAAATGACTTGTCGATCTTAACCTCTGAGACGGGGAGCTTTTTCAATCGTCCCAGCGTCGAGTGACCGGTACCAAAATCGTCCACAGAAATGCTAATGCCCAGCGCCGCCAGTTGCGTAAGTATTTCATGAGTCTGTTTTTCACTGGACATGATCGGACCTTCCGTAATTTCCAGAATCAGAAATGCCGGATCCAAGCTGGCCCTATGCAGAATACCGCGCACCGTTTCCGCCAGTTGGGTATCCATGAGACCCATGGGCGAAAGGTTTACGGCGATGTTGAGCAGCAAACCTTCATCATGCCACTTCTTGCATTGGTGTGCCGCCAGGTCTAGAACATGCATTGACAGGGTATGAATAATTCCGGTCCGCTCGGTGATGTCCATGAATTGTGCCGGTTGAATCAGTCCTCTGCGAGGGTGGTGCCAGCGTACCAAGGCCTCAACCCCACATATTTTATCGAGACCCAGATCGACTTTGGGTTGATAATAGACCTCGAACTCGCCTCGCTCGATACCTTGACGCAATTCGTTCGCTAAAGTTAATTCCTCCAAAGCATGCTGGTCCATGCTGGCATCATAAACCACGAAATCTTTGCCTTCCTGTTTGGCAATGTACATAGCCACGTCCGCGCGACGCAGCAGGTTCATAACATTACCACCATGTTCAGGGAAAAGGGCAATGCCGATGCTGGCACCGATTTCGAGAGTGCGGTCGTCCACCCTGAAGGATTGCTTGAGTGCGTGCACGATCTTTTCTGTAATCATGATGGCGTCGGTTATAGTCGCTGTGGGCAGCACCACGGAGAACTCGTCCCCTCCCAACCGCGCCACAGTGTCTGCCTTTCTTACCACCTCTTGTAAGCGGGCGGAAACCTGGCGCAAAATATCGTCGCCGGTCTGGTGGCCGAGGGTGTCGTTTATTTCCTTAAAGCGATTTAGGTCCAGGAGCAGCAGGGAAATAGGCGCTCCATCGCGTTCCGCGGTGCGAATAGCCTGGTGCAGACGGTCATGCAGCAAAAACCGATTGGGCAAGTTAGTCAAGGCGTCGTGAGTGGCTTGGTGTTCGAGTGCGGCAGCTTGAAGGACCAGTTCCCGATTCATCAATATGATCGACCTTCCACCCAAAAACACCAGCAGCCCAACAAAAGAAATATACACAACCGCGAGATAGATGATTTGTTCGAAAGCGCGGTCAATCTGCTCCTGGGTGGAGGTTTCATCGAAACCGACCCTGAGCAGGTTACGACCTCCCATTTTGCTCTGGGCCGGGAGTGATACGAAATAAATACTATCGAGGTTCTGGCCGAAGTAGAAATCCTCGCGGAACATGGGTTTTGGGTTCATGGAGCCTGCCGCGATTATGCCCTTTGTATCGGCCACGTCCATGAATGCCACGCCATTAGTCCACAGCATTTCATCTATCATCGCTTGCAGGGATGCAGGTTGCGATTCTTTGCCTGCAAGAATGGCGAGCATATAGGAGGTGGCGCGTGCCTGGTCGATGAACTGAGTCTTGTAGCCCTCGCTCACAATATAAAAAACCCCGCCGAACAGCACGGGAATCAGAGCTGCGTGGGCAGCCAGGACAGCCATTAGCACCCGGCCTGTCACCCCCTTAAAGATGCGGCTTATTCCACCGGGTGTGTGCATGGTTCATATACTACTTTAAAGTTCGGTTTATTCTTTACATCTTTTTCCCACATGAAAGTTACCGCAGAAGGCCTGCTTTTCAAGGCGTCATTCAGCGGCCCTTGCGCAGTGAACTCAAGGGGTCGTGCATTACCCTGCTGGAAGGTGCGGGCCAGTACTTGACGCTCGTAACTGGACGCCGACATGAATATTACCTTTTGCAGAAATACTTCATACAACAACGACTCGCTAAAATTGAGCAAGGGCTGAATGCGTTGGCCTCGGTGATTCACTGGGAATCCCAGAAATAATCTGCGCACCTCGACCGGGGCCAGCGCCTGAATGGGTGACTGGTTCGCACTCACCACCACGATGTCCTGTTTGTTGCAGCCTAAGCCATCGCCCATGGCCCCAGTCAGCCATCCGGCGCAGCATAACCCGATCAACCAGCGTGTGTGTCTCATGGAAAAGAGAACCCCCCGCTCCATTGCAACCGGATGGCACGTTGTTGACCATCCTGGTATTTGGTCTCGGAGATTTCAAGCTTGAGGGCCTGCATGTGCATAAAATCATAACGGACGCCAATCAGATGGCGATGATGGGCGAAATTAGGAAACATTGATAAATAGGCATCACTTCCCGTGCCTCGGCTACCTTCGGTTCTGGCTAAAATGGTCCAATCGGGTTTTCCCTCGCATTCCAATTGTGCATATCCGTTACCAAATGTATCGTCAATATCTTGTCCCCCGATGTTAATAACATTGCGCACCCAATACGCTGCAGAAAGCAGTCGCATACACCTCCATTCCAAATGAAGATAGGCCCCGCTAATGAGCTGTTGAATGTCCTCGGAGGGATACTTTGCAGCAAACATTCGGCTCTGGCTGAACACGACACCTGTTTCATTATGTTCATTAGTTGCATCGGCTCGGTAAGCGACACGTATATTTACATTTGGCCGGTGACTGGGTGCATCTCTGGAAAAATCCATGGCATCAAGTGCTCTGCGGCTATTTACTGTGGTGCCTATGCCTAATGCCAGGCTATAATTAATTTCGCCTTCGCCAATGGGGACAGCACTTTCCAACAGGCCCCCAAACAGTTGGGTCTGCAGCGCACCCCCTTCATCCCCCTCAAATAAGGTAATGGCCGGACGGGTTATTGAGGTCTGAAAGTAAGCGCCATGGTGAAAGAGGTTATTCCACGGAATGATTGGGCTATGATACAGCCCCAGCCAAACGGTGGTTTGTGGTTGCAGGCGCCATCCGGCTTGCAGACGTTCAATATCCTGGTCATCGTTATAAACCACCGTTTCCGCGAGTGCCTGTATCTTGTCACCTTCATAGGCGTAAAATAAGCTTGCGCCTATTGTGTTGTGTTCGAAAGTATGTGTAGCACGGGCTGTTTGATAATTAAGTCGCGCTTCTGGAAAGATGATAAATGTACTGCGGGCATGAACTGCCGGAGCATACGCAATGACCAGCAGTCCCAAGGTGAAGATAATGTTGTAAATTGTTTTACGCATGGTTACTCTTTGAATTGGCGTGGACAACATATGATCAACATTTGACCAATGCGGGCGTCTCAAGATTCGCGATTTATTCAAACCACCATCTCTACAGTTTATCGGCAATAGCAGTAAATATATTAGTGATCTTAGGCCAGCCGCCTACTTCTTGTGATGCGGGGATTTTGTTTGCCGCTTTAGATTAAACTTTTAGGTTAAAATAGTGAAATCGCGCCGGAATAGACGGAATAAATTTAATAAAATCCATGATCATATTATGCGCCCCATGTAAATGACGCTGCGGATTCTTGGTATAGATCCTGGTTCCCGTATCACGGGATTTGGCATCATTGATGTGGAAGGCAGCCAGATAAGCTATGTCACCAGTGGTTGTGTGCGTATGCAAAATGACGGATTGCCAGAACGTCTCAAAACCATTTATGAAGGTGTTCGTGACATTGTTGAATTGCATAAACCCCAAGTGATGGTAATAGAGCAGGTATTTATGAAGATTAATGTCAGTTCTGCTCTTAAGCTGGGGCAGGCGCGTGGCGCGGCAATTTGTGCAAGCGTGATGCAATCATTGCCCGTATATGAATATACCCCTACACAGATCAAACAGGCTATTGTCGGCAAGGGTAATGCCGCCAAAGCGCAAGTGCAACACATGGTAGTGGCGTTGCTTAAATTAAAAGGTGTGCCACAGGCAGATGCGGCAGATGCATTGGCCTGCGCGATATGCCATAGCCACACGCAGCAAACCTTGCAGCAAATAAATAAATCAGTTCCGGCCTCATCGATGCGAGCGCGGGGTATGCGCAGGGGGCGTTTGCAATGATTGGACGTTTGCATGGCACACTGATCTGGAAACAGGCGCCGTATTTATTGCTTGACGTTCAGGGGGTAGGGTATGAAATTGAAGCGCCCATGACCACCTTTTATGAGTTGCCGCCCATAGGCAGCGAGATTCTGTTACATACGCATTTGGCCGTACGTGAAGATGCGCACCTGTTGTTTGGCTTTGCTACTGAGCGTGAACGCATTTTGTTTCGGCAATTACTTAAGGTCAATGGCATTGGTGCTAAGATGGCATTAACTATTTTGTCAGGCATGGCCGCAGATGCATTTGCGCGTTGCATCCGCGATAGCGATATTACCACCTTGACGCGTTTGCCCGGCGTAGGCAAAAAGACCGCTGAACGGCTGATTATAGAAATGCGTGATAAAGTATTAGGCGCAGGGTCAGCAACAATATCAGGCGCAGGCATTGCTATGGCCGGATCAATCGGTGGCGCAATTACAGATGCACCGGCAAATGATGCCATCAGTGCGTTGATCTCCCTGGGTTATAAGTCTGCCGAGGCCAGTCGCATGGTACAGGGAGTTAATGCAACCGGATTAACGAGCGAAGAAATTATACGGCGCGCCTTGCAGGCGGCAGCAACACCGCATAAGCGATAGAGATTGAGATAAGGCTGATGGAAGTAAAACAGGCTATAGAAACGCGGCGCTCGGTGAAGATGTATGATGCGAAGCATCGTATCAGTGAAGATGAAATACGGCATCTGCTGGAATACACCCTATTGTCGCCCACCGCATTTAATATTCAACACTGGCGATTTGTAGCGGTGCGTAATCCAGTGGTGCGTGCCGAGATTCGCAAGTTATCGTGGAATCAGGCGCAAGTCACTGATGCTTCTCTGTTGCTGGTGTTCTGCATGGACCTAAAGGCGTGGGACAAAGCCCCGCAGCGTTACTGGCGTAACGCACCGCAACACGTGCAGGACCACATGGCAACAGGGATCCGTGAATATTACACAGGCAACGAACAGGCGCAACGCGACGAAGGCATGCGCTCATGTTCGCTCGCGGCCATGACTCTCATGCTGGTCGCCAAAGACATGGGGTATGACTCCTGTCCCATGGATGGTTTTGATTTTGATGCGGTTGCCAGACTGATACGCATGCCCGCAGATCATGCTATTTGCATGATGGTTACTGTTGGAAAAAGGTTGCAGGAACCGCGCCCACGCAGTGGGCAAATGACGCTGGACGAGGTACTTTTTACTGACCATTTTTAGTGCTAAGGTGATGGTTCTTAATTATCGTGTTAATGGCGCATATTGTATGGTTGATGTTCCTTGGAATAAGGTATACGCTAATCTTTTGCTCCTACCCACAAGGATTGCCACCATGAAAAAATTGATTACCGCCGCGTTGTCCCTCCTCGTTGTCTTTGCCGCTAACCCTGTCTGGTCGTGCAGTATGGCTGGCCCGAATACCCATATCGGGGTGGTGACGGACATCAACGCCAGCGCTCACACATTTACCCTAATTGATGCTGAAACCCAGCACCCGATCACTTTTGTAACCACTGCTGAACTGCTGAAAGGCATTAGCAAAAATCAGCAGATCACCGTTACTTTCCAAAAGACCGGCAAGAATCTTACCGCTAAGACTATTCAGTTGTAATCCGCGCGTATCAGTTTTCGCCCCTATAATTCGGCGGCCTCAACACCGTATTTGCCGGAGTTTTACTGTTATCTGGCACGGGATAGTTCAGCGTGTAATGCAGGCCGCGACTTTCTTTGCGTAGCATGGCGGAGCGGATGATGAGATCCGCCACCAGTGCCAGGTTGCGCAATTCAATCAAATCGTTAGTGACCCGAAAATGGTCGTAATATTCGTTGATTTCACGCAGCAGTAAGTCAACGCGACTTTTGGCGCGTTCCAAGCGCTTGTTGGTGCGAACAATACCGACGTAGTCCCACATGAAGCGACGCACCTCGTCCCAGTTGTGGGCAACCACCACGTCTTCGTCGGAATCGGTAACGCGGCTTTCGTCCCACGCGGGCAGCGGAGGAGGTGCGGGGGTGTGCGCCAACCGCTGTTGAATGTGTTCGCTAGCGGCTTTGCCGAATACCAGGCATTCCAGCAATGAGTTGCTGGCCATGCGGTTGGCGCCATGCAGACCGGTAAAGGCAGTTTCGCCAACCGCGTACAGGCCTTCGAGATCAGTCCGGCCATACCTGTCTGTCATGACGCCGCCGCAGGTGTAGTGCGCCGCCGGCACAACAGGAATCGGTTCCTTGGTCATGTCGTAGCCCAGTTCCAGGCAGCGAGCCTGAATATTGGGGAAATGCTGTTCAATGAAGTGTGCGGATTTATGGCTGATATCGAGCAGCACGTAATCGCTGCCGGTGCGCTTCATTTCGTGGTCAATGGCGCGTGCTACGATGTCACGCGGCGCGAGTTCTCCGCGCGTATCAAATTTGTGCATGAAGGAACTGCCATCAGGCAGCCAAAGTTTGCCGCCTTCGCCGCGCACCGCTTCGGTGACCAGAAACGATTTGGCTTTGGGGTGGTATAAACACGTGGGGTGGAATTGCACAAACTCCATATTTGCCACGCGGCACCCAGCGCGCCACGCCATGGCGATACCATCGCCGGTGGCGACATCAGGGTTGCTGGTGTAGAGGTATACTTTACCCGCACCGCCGGTGGCCAAGACCACAAAGCGGGCACTGAACGCCTCCACGCGATGGGTTTGGCGATCAAAGGCATACACGCCCATGCAGCGATCGCCCTTGTTTCTATCAGACTCGAGACCGAGTTTTTGGCTGGTAATTAGATCAATGGCGATATGATGCTCAAACAGACTGATGTTGCTGTGTCGTCGTGCTTGCTGTTCGAGGGTAATTTCGACTGCGCGACCGGTGGCATCTGCAGCATGAATGACGCGTCGATGGCTATGTCCGCCTTCGCGGGTTAGATGATAGTCAGGGTGGCCGCCAGTGGCAGTTTGGCGGGTGAAGGGCACCCCACAATCAATCAACCATTGTACAGCTTCAGGGCCGTGTTCGACGACGAAGCGTACCACTTCTTCATCGCACAGGCCGGCACCAGCGTCCAGGGTATCGGCAATATGGGATTGAATGGAATCACCTTTATCCAGTACTGCCGAGATGCCACCTTGCGCATACAGAGTGGCACCCTCGGTGAGTGGGCCTTTGGTCATCAGGCAAATACGCGCCTGTGGCGCCAGCTGCAGGGCCAGGCTCAGCCCTGCCGCACCGCCGCCAATAACAATCACATCAAATGATGTAGTGCCAGGAGAGGACTGATTTTCGGGATTTAACATAATAAGGTTGGCAAGTTCATGATTTAGGGCCATAATCCGTTTTTTGTAGGCATAAACTAATGTGCGGTGTGTGAATAATGTATGACTGATAGGATAATGACATGGTTTGCCTGTGATCAGATCCTGTTTTATGGGTTATATGCAAGAATATAATATTTCATGGGTTTCGGCGAACTCCATTATGGCTGCGCTGTCTATGGATATAAGCGAGGGGAGTTTACTCTCGCAAAAGGGGATAAGCCCGAATGGGCGAAGAGAACACCGATAAGCGGCTGGTTGAGCTTGTTCAGAAGGGCGATAAAAAGGCATTTGATATTCTGGTGTTAAAATACCAGCATAGAATTGTCAAATTAATATCGCGCTATGTTCGTGACTCCAGTGAAGTTTTTGATGTAGCCCAAGAAGCTTTTATCAAGGCTTATCGTGCTTTGCCAGGTTTCCGTGGCGAAAGTGCGTTTTATACCTGGTTATATCGCATCGCTATTAATACCGCCAAAAATTATTTGATTGCCCAAGGCCGCCGGCCACCGGGTGCCGATATAGAAATAGCGGATGCGGAACTTTTTGCGGGTGAAACAGAACTTAGAGATAATGCCACGCCCGAGCATTTGCTACTGCGTGACGAAATTGAGAAAACTGTTTTTGAGGCGATTGAGCATTTACCAGAAGATTTACGTACTGCAATTACTTTGCGTGAACTCGAAGGGCTGAGCTATGAAGAAATCGCCGAGGTGATGGGATGTCCAGTAGGCACCGTCCGATCACGAATTTTCCGGGCGCGAGAGGCTATCAATATTAAATTGAAGCCCTTGCTGGAATCAACGGATCCCGATTGATAGGGATGAGGTAAAGAGTATGACAGATAAGTTAAATGAAAAAATCTCGGCGCTTATGGATCACCAGCTAAGCCCGCCTGAGGTAGATGAACTGGTCGCACGGATGGCACATGATCAACCATTGCGGCATTGCTGGGCACACTATCACCTGATTGGCGACGCACTTAGAAATAACGGTCGAAATAACCTTCCTGATAGCATCAAACATGATTTGGCTGCCCACGTATCAAAGCTCATTGCCACCGAAGCCCCCTTGCCAATATCCCTTGATACCTACCGACACACAAAAACCAAGGCCGCTGCGTTTTTCAAACCCGTCGTAGGTATGGCTATTGCCGCATCTGTAGCGATGGTGGCTATCGTCAGTTTTAATATGACCAGTAATGTAAATCCCACCGGTCAACAACTGGTGATGGCACCGTTGCAAAATAGCGCTTCAATGATGGGCCCTCAGCCGGACGTCGCACGCGTGCCCGTCGCCCCTCACATCTCCGCGCCTGTCGCGGCTCAAATCACAGACCCAGCGTTAGCTAACCACCGGCTCGCTGGCTATCTAGAAGATCACAACAAGTATTCGAATGCCACCCTGTTGGTGCAAGGGGAAATGCTGCCATACGTACGGATTGTAGGCTATGCCCCCCAAGAATAATACGGTGCGGGAAAGTACGGTGCGGCAGTCTATGAGGTCCATAGTAATATGGTGGGTGTCGCAAGCAATTAAGACTGACACAAGCATGAAACGACCGCTCACCGCACTTGGGCATACTGGGCAACCGTTCCTTGTATTGCAAGCGTGTCCGGTGGATGTCTAAGTGATGATTTTTGCTGTAAAGCGGCCTGTAATTCCTGTCCCCGTTGATTTTTCTGCGTACGCAATAGTCTTGTTGATGTCTATGTCCAGCATTTCGGCATGGGCTGGTGATGTGAACACTGAGGTTCGCCAGTGGTTTGATAAAATGTCTCATGCGGGGCAAACGCTCAGTTATGAAGGTACGTTTATGTATCGACGTGGCGAGCAAGTCATGACCATGAAAATTATTCATGTGGCTGATGAGCAAGGTGAACGGGAGCGAATTATTTCATTGAATGGCCCTGTGCGGGAAATTATTCGTGATCGCAAAGGGGTGGCTCATATCAGCACGGATAATAAAAAACCAATCAGGGTAGACAAGCAGGTGTCAACCCGATCCATCCAGTCGAAAACACCCGAACAAATTGCACAAATTGAAAAATATTATACTTTTTCAGTAGGTGGAGATACGCGCACGGCTAACCGTCGATCTCGTGTAATTCACATTGTCCCCAAAGATATTTATCGTTATGGATACCGGGTGTCCCTTGATCATCAGACTGGTTTATTGTTGCAGTCGGAATTGCTGAGTGAAGAAGGCGCACCCCTCGAGCAAATCATCTTTATTACGTTTGGCATTCTGGATAAAAACCGACTCATGGCGTTGGATATGCCCCCATTATCTGGTACCACTGACGAGCCTGCTGCATCTGATAACACCACGCGCACCTCGCCTGCTACAGAAGAAGCTCATGTTACCCTGCCCCCAGTGCTGCCGGGGGAGGAGGGGTGGAAGATCAGTAAAATGCCGAATGGTTTTGTTTTGGTTGAACACAATCGCCGTATGAAAAAAAGCGGCGCCATGGTAGATCACATGGTATTTACAGACGGACTTGCATCAGTATCTGTCTTCATGGAAAAAGATATTCCGCAAGATAAAATACCTTTTTCAGGTGTATCACGCATGGGGGCAGTCAATGCCTTTGCCAGAAAAGTGAATGATCACCAAATTACCGTAGTGGGCGAAGTCCCCGTAGCCGCAGTGCGCATGATTGGTGAATCATTTCAGGGAGGCGCGACCCCTCTAGGTTCGCCGAAGCACTGAACTGAGCCTGGGCGTAGCGCTGCTTGCAATTTCAATGGAACAGGTTTCGAGAGAGATGACGTCGTGCACCAGCACGGCCAATACAGATGCGGGACACCGCCGTGGAAGGTTAGTATTAGGTTTTCCAATCAAGCTATCACAACACCGAGAGATATTATGATATACGGTATAAAACACAATGATGCCAAATCTGTAGTGATGTGGGCAAAAGGTTTGCTGATTCCTGTCTTGGTGCTGGGGTTTTCGATGGCCTCAGTGCAGGCGCGTGAGTTACCTAACTTTACTAAGATAGTGGATGAAAACAGCCCTGCGGTTGTTAATATCAGTTCTTCGCAAAAGGTACAGAAGCGCGGCTTTTCTAAAAATCCCCATGGTCGGGGTCCTGAAGGCATGCCAGAAGATTTTTTGCGACGTTTTTTTGATGACAAGGGTGGAGAGAAAGGTGACGATAATGACCCACCTGAAGATCTCGACGAAAAATCATTAGGCTCTGGCTTTATAGTTTCCTCCGATGGTTATGTATTAACTAACCATCATGTTATCAAGGGGGCTGATGAGATTGTGGTGCGCCTGAGTGATCGCCGTGAGTTGGTGGCGAAGCTAATCGGTAGTGATAATCGCAGCGATGTCGCACTGTTAAAGATTGAAGCTGATCACTTACCCGTAGCAAAAATCGGGCGCTCCAGAGAATTGCAAGTGGGTGAGTGGGTATTGGCGATTGGCTCGCCGTTTGATTTTGATCACACCGTCACCGCAGGTATTGTTAGCGCACTGGGACGTAATTTGCCAAGTGAAAATTATGTGCCATTTATCCAGACTGATGTTGCCATCAATCCCGGTAATTCGGGTGGGCCATTATTTAACCTCGACGGTGAAGTTATAGGGGTGAATGCACAAATTTACAGCCGCACTGGAGGGTATATGGGCCTGTCGTTTGCTATTCCCATTGATCTGGCCATGGATGTGGTAGATCAGCTGAAATCGCGCGGTCATGTGACGCGGGGTTGGCTCGGTGTGCTGGTGCAGGATGTTACGCGTGACCTTGCTGAATCGTTTGGCATGAAAACCCCTGGCGGCGCCGCTGCTGCACGCGTTATGCCGAACAGTCCCGCACAACGTGCCGGATTTGAAGTGGGTGATGTGATTATCGAATTTGATGGTAAGGAGGTGGCCAATTCTTCAAGCCTGCCGCCTTTGGTTGGGGTCACCCGCATTGGCAAAGAAGTAGCAGTGAAGGTGATTCGTCAGGGCAAGCCCAAAATTCTCAAGGTCAGTATAGGGGAGTTGCCAGCAGAAGAGGAGGCCAAGGTGTCGTCCGCGCCTGGTGTGCCCGATGCCGACATGGAGAAGCGTTTGGGCATCGCTGTTATTGAGTTGAGTCAGGGGCAGCGTGCGCAGTTGGAAAATGGTAGTAAAGGAGGCGTGGTGGTGCAGCGCATTAAGGAAGGTCCGGCACAGAAAGCAGGCGTACGGAGTGGCGATATTCTGTTGAGTCTGAATGGTATAACGCTTGAAAACCTGGTGCAGTTTAAACGTGTGGTTGCCGACTTGCCCACTGGAAAAGCGATTCCCCTGCTCGTGCAGCGTCGCGATGATCCCATATGGATGGCGCTAAAAATACCCGCAGACGCGAAAAAATAGTCTTATTATTTTATGTGAGATTCACGGGGCGCTGATGCGCCCCGTGTTGTTTTTTTGCTCTTTAAATTCCTCGAAAAAATCACTAAAGCCCTGTTAATAAAATGGTTGTAATGTCAATTAAAGGTTTAAGTAGATGAAAAAAAAGTATAAAATAACGGGTTAACGTGGAATTAGCCTCCTCATTACGCGGAGCCTCCTGATTTATTCAGTTTTTTATCGATCTCAACCATGAAGCATATCCGCAATTTTTCGATTATCGCCCACATTGACCACGGAAAATCCACGTTATCTGATCGCCTGATTCAGACTTGTGGGGGCTTGAGCGCGCGGGAAATGTCCGCCCAGGTTCTGGATTCCATGGATCTGGAGCGGGAACGGGGCATCACCATCAAAGCCCAGAGTGTTTCGCTGCATTACAAAGCTCATGACGGGAATATCTATCAGCTTAATTTTATTGATACGCCGGGGCATGTAGATTTTTCTTATGAGGTCTCGCGCTCGCTGGCGGCGTGCGAAGGCGCACTGCTGGTAGTAGACGCGGCTCAAGGTGTGGAAGCGCAAAGCGTTGCTAATTGCTACACAGCCATGGAGCAAGGCCTGGAAGTGGTGCCGGTCCTGAATAAAATCGACCTGCCCTCGGCGGAGCCAGAGCGTGTTATTAAGGAAATTGAAGAAATTATCGGTATCGAAGCAACCGATGCTACGCGGGTAAGCGCTAAAACTGGCTTAGGTGTGCCCGAGCTGCTTGAAGTGATCGTCGCCCGCATTCCCCCGCCAGAAGGTGATCCTGAGGCTCCTTTGCAGGCACTGATTATCGACTCCTGGTTTGATAATTTTCTGGGTGTGGTGTCGTTGGTGCGGGTCAAAAATGGTCGGCTGACACCCAAGCAAAAAATTAAAGTCATGTCTACCGGGAAAGCCCACCTTGTTGAAAAATTAGGTATTTTTACCCCAAAACGTACAGAGACTGCAGGACTCAATGCTGGGGAAGTCGGGTTTATTGTGGCAGGTATTAAAGACATTAATGGCGCGCCGGTTGGAGATACTCTAACGCATGCTGAACGTCCGGCAGAATCTGCCTTACCCGGTTTCAAAGCGATTCAGCCCCGCGTGTTTGCCGGATTATTCCCCATCTCACCCGAAGATTATGAGGCGTTTCGTGAAGCTTTGTCCAAGCTGCGGCTTAATGATGCTTCGTTGTTTTATGAGCCGGAAAATTCCATGGCGCTGGGGTTGGGTTTTCGCTGTGGATTTCTGGGCATGTTGCACATGGAAATTGTTCAGGAACGCCTCGAGCGTGAATACAATCTGAATCTGATTACAACTGCCCCCACCGTGATTTATGAAGTGCTTACCAAGAAAGGTGAAGTATTGAAGGTTGATAACCCCTCCAAGTTGCCGGATGTAGGACAGATTGCAGAAATGCGTGAGCCGATCATTCTCGCCAATATTCTGGTACCGCAGCAATATCTGGGCGCCGTGATTACACTGTGTATTGAAAAGCGTGGCGCGCAAAAGAAGTTGCAATATCTTGGCAACCAGGTGGTGTTGACCTATGAGTTGCCGATGAACGAAGTAGTAATGGATTTCTTTGATCGCCTCAAATCCGTAAGTCGGGGCTACGCATCACTGGATTATACTTTTGACCGCCACCAGGTGGCTGATCTGGTGAAACTGGATGTGTTGATCAATGGGGAGAAAGTCGATGCACTGTCTTCGATTGTCCACCGGGATCAGAGTAATTATCGGGGCCGGGGCCTGGTTGAGAAGATGAAAGAGGTGATCCCCCGTCAGATGTTTGATGTGGCGATTCAGGCGGCGGTAGGCGCGCATGTCATTGCCCGTGAAACCGTTAAGGCAATGCGCAAAAACGTGCTGGCTAAATGCTATGGAGGCGATATATCACGCAAGAAGAAACTCCTGGAAAAGCAAAAAGAAGGCAAGAAACGTATGAAGCAGGTCGGTTCGGTGGAAATACCCCAAGAGGCGTTTCTGGCCGTGTTAAATATAGGTAAAAAGTAATGAATTTTGATTTTCCAACGATCATGACCGGGGCAGTAATAGCCACAGGTATTATTTGGGCTATAGATATGTTTACCGGTGCCCCCCGGCGACGTAAGGCATTGTCCAATTATTTTGCAACAGCAGGCACGCCGTTGGATAAGGGTGTACTTAAGCGCCTTTCTACCGAGTCTGGACTGGAAGACGTCGTGAAATCCTCGGAGGGCAAGCTGCATGGCGAAACAATTAAAAATATCGCTAAAGAGCCGCTATTAGTAGAATACGCGCGTTCTTTTTTTCCGATCATCCTGATTGTCCTGATATTACGCTCATTTTTAATGGAACCATTTCGCATCCCGTCAGGTTCCATGATGCCGACCTTGTTAGTGGGTGATTTTATATTGGTAAACAAATATACCTACGGTATTCGCCTGCCCGTGGTCAATAAAAAGATTGTCGAAATGGGGGCGCCGCAACGGGGTGATGTGGTGGTGTTTCGCTACCCTAAGGATCCATCGGTGGATTATATTAAACGCGTAGTGGGTTTGCCGGGAGATCGTATCGGCTATATGCAGAAGCAAGTATATGTTAATGGACAGCCGGTTGCGCAGGAATTCAGGAACAGTTATACCGGTGTCGGCGCTGGACTTTCCATGTCGGGTGCGGAGTTGCGTTTGGAGCGCTTGGGTGATGCCACGCATGACATTCTCATTGTACCCAATCAGCCTTCTATAGAAGGGGAAGTGCAGGTGCCAGCGGGACATTACTTTGTCATGGGCGACAATCGTGACAATAGTAATGACAGTCGCTTTTGGGGCTTTGTTCCCGAACAAAATCTGGTGGGTAAAGCATTCCTGATCTGGATGAATTGGGATTCAGCAAATGGTGGCGTGGGGTGGAGTCGTATTGGGTCACAGGTTCAATAACCCTGTAGTGGATAATTGACGGAGGACCGATTCATGAAACAACAGCAACAAGGCATGACAGCCATTGGTTTTATATTAATTATTGGCATGATTGCTTTTTTTACCGCCATTGGCGTAAAGCTGATCCCCATGTATATTGAATATTATTCTGTGACATCTATTCTGAAAACTATTCAGAGTGAACCGGAAACGGCCAGCAGAAGTACTGCAGAAATCGAAGATACAATTTTGAAGCGCTTCAGCATCAATGAGATTCATCGCGTTACCAAAGATGATATTACAATTACCAAAGAAGGTAATAAAATAATTATAGAGATCGCCTATGAGGCACGGGTGCCGTTGTTTGGTAATATTGATATCATTGGTGATTTCAAAGATAACCGCGTTGAGGTAACCGTTCCTTGATAAGTTCGGGGACGGGCTTTGGCAATGTTCCACTGGAAGTGTTAAGTCGCAAGCTGGATTATTATTTTTCGAATCCCGACTTGTTGGAGTGCGCGCTTACCCATCGCAGTGTCGGCAGCTATAATAATGAACGGCTGGAATTTCTCGGCGACGCAATCCTGAATTTTCTGATCGCTGATGAACTCTATCGACGCTTCCCCCAGGCCAGTGAAGGCGAGTTAAGTCGGGCGCGCGCCAACCTAGTTAATGGCAGTGCCCTGGCAGTATTGGCCACCGCGTATAATCTGGGTGATTTTTTGCGACTGGGTTCCGGTGAATTAAAAAGCGGTGGATTTCGTCGCGAGTCGATTCTTGCGGGCACCTTGGAAGCTGTGATTGGCGCTGCTTATCTTGATAAAGGATTTGATGCTTGCCGAGGATTAGTGCAAACACTGTATCAGGAACGTCTTGCAACCATCTCGCCCGAAACTCATCCCAAAGATCCAAAAACCCGTTTGCAGGAATATCTACAAGCGCAAAAACGTCCCTTGCCGTCTTACACTGTAACTGCTATTGAAGGTAATGCCCATCTCCAGATTTTTAAGGTTGAGTGTGTTGTCGAAGGTATCTCACCCTGTCAGGGCGAAGGAAACAGCCGCCGTGTGGCAGAGCAAACTGCAGCGCAACAGGCCCTGCAACTATTAGGTTCTGAATAAAGTAAAATGGAAAACACCGAACAGCTTGATAATATTTCCAGCCGCTGCGGCTATGCCGCCATTATCGGTCGTCCCAATGTTGGTAAATCAACCCTGCTGAATCATATTCTCGGGCAAAAAATCAGTATTACCTCGCGACGACCGCAAACTACCCGGCACCGCATTCTGGGGATTAAAACCACTCCTGTGGCGCAAGTGATTTATGTCGATACACCGGGTTTGCATCGTGGCGGCAAACGCGCCATGAATCGTTACATGAATCGCGTTGCTGCCTCATCCATCAAGGATGTTGATGTTGCCCTGTTTGTGGTCGAAGGTTTACGCTGGACTCCTGAAGATCAAGACGTGCTGGAGCGGCTGAAAAAAGAAAATGTTCCGGTGATTCTAGTGGTGAATAAAGTGGATAAAGTCACCGACAAAGAAACCCTGTTGCCACATTTCCAAAAAGTGTCCGGCTATATGGACTTTGTGCAGATCATCCCGATTTCCGCGCGCCATGGCACAAATGTTGAAGCCCTGGAGCAGGAAATCCTGCGTTTATTGCCTCTCGCGCCGTACATGTACCCTGAAGATCAAGTCACTGA
>JBKJTS010000172.1:0-13654 GCA_046590885.1 Gammaproteobacteria bacterium | reverse complement strand
CAATAGAGTACGGTGTGGCAGAAATTGCGACTGCGGCTACTTATCAAAGCGCCATTCTATATAGCGAATTTGGGCGTGCGCTCATGAATTCACAGCGTCCTTCAGAATTAAGCCAGGGTGAACTTGATCAATATAATTTATTGCTTGAAGAACAGGTTTTTCCTTTTGAAGAAAAAGCGATTCAATATCATGAGTTAAATGCCCAGAGAGCTACGCAGGGAGTTTATGATACTTCAGTCAGGCTCAGTTTTACGGAGTTAGGCCGGTTGCTCCCCGCCCGATATGGGAAATTCGAAATATCTGATGGCTTTACCTTTACAGGTGATAGGCCGGAAGAAAAGGAACTTCAGCAACGGACTCTGTTGAAAGTAATCGAGCTTCATCCTGAAAGCACGGAGGCACACAATCATATGGGCGTTTTTTATCGTAATGTTGGGCGTTTCGTGGATGCACACAAGATGTATGAAAAAGCATTGAATATTGATGCGGGTTATCAACCTGCACAACTCAATCTTGCCATTCTTTATGATCTCTACTTAGGTAATCTCCCTTTGGCCCTGGAAAATTATAAAAAATACCAAGACATGGTATTCGGTGCAGACAAACAAGTAAATTTATGGATTGCTGATTTAGAAAAGCGTAAAAAAACTAGCCAAAAAGTCGTTGAGATCAAGCCATGATAATTCCCAGGAGTACCAATATTATTGCTCTGGGTATAATGTTTGGTGTTATTGGCTGGAGTGGTTCAGCAGGGGTGATGGCGGAAGAACAGATTGAATCTGAAGGGACGCGTATTATTGGTGATAGCGATATGCCAAAGGCATTGTACATTGTCCCTTGGAAAAAACCTGCACTACCTGCCTTGTCCAGTCATTCTCTCATGCCTTATCTAAGTGATGCACTGTTACCTGTTACTAGAGAGTCTTTAATGAAAGAAATAAAATATCATGAGCTGTTTCAATTGGAAAACTTATCCAAGCCTGGAGAGTAATTCTATTTAATGGAGAGAGATCCCGTTATCCTTTAAGTTTTTAAGTCAAATGCCGATTAGAGAGAATGATGCAATGTCACGCAGGAGAAAAGAATGAGCAGTATTAATTATTTGATTAAATTTTTCCAGGATGGTGGTATTTTTATGTATCCTATTTTAGGACTGTTTGCTTTGGGTATGGGCATTGCTACAGAGCGTTATATTTACCTTACTACCACTAAAACCAAAAACCGGCAGATGTGGGATAAGTTATTACCCTTGTTAAAGAGTCGTGAATATAAGAAAGCTCTGGAGATAATGGCAAATTCAGATGCGGTGATTTGTAATATCCTCTCCTATGGGTTATCACGGGCGGGTACTGCCCAGAAACATGATGATGTTGAAACTGCGATGGAAGAAGGATTGCTGGAAACTATCCCGCGTCTGGAAAAGCGTACCCACTATCTTTCCACGTTTGCTAATGTGGCTACACTGATGGGATTGCTGGGAACGGTTGTCGGCCTGATTGAGGCATTTACCGCCGTTACTAATGCAAATGCCACTGAGAAAGCCGCATTACTTTCTGCAAGTATTTCTATTGGTATGAACTCCACAGCATTTGGCTTAGTGGTAGCTATTCCTTTGCTGTTGATTTATAGCGTTTTACAAGCCAAGACGGTCGAAATTGTAGATAGCCTGGAAATGGCATCGGTAAAAGCATTAAATATTATTAAAGACCACTCAGAAAAGTAAGGCTGCGCTCATGAAACGTCGTACCTCACGGAGGCCGCACAATGCGGAAGAGCTAGATCTTACTGCCATGATCAACATGATGATGATTCTGGTGTGCTTTTTGTTGGTCACTGCAGTTTTTTCCCGCGTCACCGTGCTTGAGTTAAAAATGCCCCCCGCTACTGCGGAGCCACCTAAAAAAATTAAATCGTCTAAAAATGAAGAGTTAGCCTTAGAGGTGATTGTTCGCAAAAATTCCATTGAAATTGCTGACAGAAACGGAAATTTTTACAAAAAACTGCCGAACCTGAAGACCGCATATAATGTGCGTGGTTTAGAGCGCGAGTTACAGGAATTAAAGTTCCAGTTCCCCAAAAAACGTGATGCATCCGTTTTACTTGAAGATGATATTTCTTATGAGGTCTTGGTGCAGGTGATGGACGCACTAAGAGAAAACACTTCGATTCGTGATGAAAATGGTAGCTCCACTGAACTTTTTCCCGATATCTCTATTGGGGATGCACCTCTTGATGAAATCAAGAAATAATATGGGCAGGATGTTTTAATGAAAATGTCCCGGCGCGCAAAACGTATGCAGCGTAATCACTCGCGCGCCAAGGGGCAGGGCGGGCTTAACTTGATTGCGCTCGTCGACATTTTCACGATCATGGTTTTTTTTCTTGTTGTCAGTTCCTCAGAAATTGAAATCCTGCCAAATACCAAGGTGGTGAAGCTGCCTGAATCCATTTCAGAAAAGCTGCCGCGTATGAATGTGCTTGTGATGGTGAGTGATAAAGATATTATTGTGCAGGGAATCAAAGTTTCTTCTGTGCAAGAAGCTATGGAAACCCAGACGGAGGTGATCGCAGCACTAAAAACCAAATTAGACGAAGAAGGACAGTCGCTTCGACAGGAAGGAAAGGTTGACGGGGATATCACGATTATGGGGGATAAGGCAATTCCTTATCGGTTGCTAAGAAAGATCATGGTGACCTGTACCCGCGCCAATTATAGCAACATCTCTTTGGCAGTGGTGCAAAAGTCGCGAGACTCAGTGCCTTCAGTGCCATTAGTGGGACAGAAGAAGTGACGGCTATAACCTATCACCATTCGCCCAATTTGCCGTGGACCGATGACCCGCATGACGAGCGCCGTTTCCGCCGTATTATGACCACGGTAATTATTTTATTTTTTTTGCTTTCGATTATTCTGCCGTTGATTAGTGTGCCCAAGATCGAGCGAGCCAGGGATCAACCCGTTCCCGAGCGTATAGCTAAAATGGTTCTTGAACATAAAAAACTGCAGCAACCTCCCCCATTAGTAGCCCCACCACGCCGGTCTAATCAACCGCAGGTGGAAGCGCCCATTGTGAAAAAGGCAATGCCGGTTAAAGAGGTACCAGCACCGCTACCTAAAACTGAGTTGAAAATAACGCCGCAGCCAGAACCGATAGTTGAGATTAAGCTGAACCCCGAGACGATAGCGCGTTTGGAACGTGAAAGACGTGAAGCCGAAATTGCTGTGGCAAGAAAGAAAGCCGCATCTACCGGATTGCTGGCCTTAAGCGACGATTTGGCGGCGATACGTGAAAAACCTGTCGTGTCGGCTACGATTGGCAATGAAAAGCTTACCGGCTCGGGTCCTGGTACACAGGAAACGGTTGTACAACGTGCCATGATCACCTCCGGTGTGGCCGCGACCAAGGGGGCAAGTATTGGGATCAATACTGCAAATCTCAGCAAAGGCGTCAACAGTGGAGGGGGTTTATCTGATCGTACTACCACCCGTGTTAACGCCCCACCGGCACTGGCAGCTGGCTCCGAAGCTGCGGGGAAGCCAGCTAAGGCAGTCAAAGCGCCAGGTCAGAAGGCATCACGTACTGATGCAGAAATTCAATGGGTGTTTGATAAAAACAAGAGCGCACTGTATTCGCTGTATAACCGCGCTTTACGTCAGGATCCCACGCTACAAGGTAAAGTGGTGTTGAAAATTACCATAGACCCTTCTGGCAGCGTTACTTCGTGCGATGTGGTGTCCAGCGAGATTAATGCGCCGGAGTTGATACAGAAAATTGTAGCGCGGGTTTTGTTATTTGATTTTGGCAGCAAGGATGTAGCCGTTACGGTGACAACATTCCCCATTGAATTTTTGCCAACTTCTTGATGTTCAATTGAGCAGAATAAACACCCATACCACGATCACGTTCAGAATAGATATCATCACTGCTGCTGATCCTAAGTCTTTGGCTTGCCCTGAGAGGACATGATGTTCTATGCCATGCCGATCCACTGCTGCTTCTATTGCCGAATTAAGTAACTCCACAATCAGCACCAGCATCAGACTGCCAATTAGTAAGACACGCTCTAAACCGTTATTGCCGAGCCATGCGCCGAGTGGCATAAGTATCACGCATAACGCAAGTTCCTGGCGAAACGCAGCTTCTTGAATGCAGGCCGTTTTTAAACCCTTGAGGGAATAACCAATGGCGTGGAACAGACGGGTGAATCCGGTATGTCCCCCCGTCATTTTGACTAATTAGCCGCAGATTTCCATGTCAAATCCAGCTCCCGCGCCGCTTTGACATCATCAAGTCGCCGTACTGGTAGAGTATGCGGAGCCGTTTTTACAAATGCCAGATCGCTATTGGCCTCTTGGAGAATTTGCACCATGGCCGCAATGAAACCATCTAGCGCTTCTTTGGTTTCAGTTTCAGTAGGTTCAATCAGCAAACACTCAGGTACAAGTAGGGGAAAGTATGTGGTAGGCGCATGATAGCCTAGGTCAAGCAAGCGTTTTGCTAGATCCATGGCCGTAATGCCCGGCTCTTTGGCCTGACGTTTCAGGGTAACGATGAATTCATGAGTGGCACGGCGTTTAGGGAAGGCCAAGTCAAAACCGTTTTGTGATAAACGCTTCATCAAATAATTAGCATTCAATGTGGCAAACTCCGCGACACGTTGCATGCCCTCACGGCCCAGTAATTTTGCGTAAATATACGCACGTAATAATACGCCCGCGTTACCCATGAAAGCGGAGAGTCGACCTATGGAGTGGGGACAATCTTTTTCGGTAAGCCAACGGTAAGTTTTACCATCTGTTGCCACGATAGGAATAGGCAGGAACGGCAGCAGTCTTTCGCTGACGCCCACGGGCCCGGCGCCGGGACCCCCACCGCCGTGGGGTGTAGAAAATGTTTTATGCAGATTCATATGGATGACATCAAATCCCATATCACCCGGTTTCACTTTGCCGAGGATGGCATTAAGATTTGCGCCGTCGTAATAGAGCAAGCCACCCGCGTCATGTACGATGCCTGCCATCTCTTTGATGTTCTGTTCAAATACGCCTAATGTGGAAGGATTGGTGAGCATGATGCCCGCTGTCTGCGAACCAACGGCTGCACGTAGCGCGGCCAGGTCAACATTGCCGTGTTTATCCGTGGGTATCTCGCGCACCGTGTAGCCACACATCACCGCGGTGGCTGGATTGGTGCCATGGGCGGTGTCAGGCACTAGAATTTCAGTACGCTGCACGTCGTTACGTGATTCATGGTATGCCCGAATCATCGCCACGCCCGCAAACTCACCTTGTGCGCCCGCCATGGGGGTAAGTGAAACCCCCTTCATGCCCGTGACTTCAAGGAGCATTTCCTGCAAGTCATACATGCAGGCTAAATATCCCTGGCTGAGCGTGTCTGGTGCATAAGGATGTCGCGCTAGAAACCCCGGCAGCATCGCATAACGATTACATGCACGCGGGTTGTACTTCATGGTACATGAGCCCAGTGGATAAAATTGCGTGTCAATGGAAAAATTCTTTTGCGACAAGCGGGTATAATGCCGCACCACTTGTAACTCAGAAACCTCGGGTAACAGCGGGCGCTTTTTACGCCGGAATTTTTCCGGGATCGCTTTTATCTCCACTTTGTGAAGCGGTGCTTGCGATGGGTTTCGACGATTTGTGTGCGATAGCTCGAAAATTAACATCAATGGTTACCAAATTTATAGTGATCTAATGCCTGCTCAATAAAACTTGTCCATCTTGCGTCGGGTGCCCAGATTTTTATGACATCTGGAAACACCTCTGTACATGGCTGCTGCATTTTTATAACGCGATACAGAAACACAAACACGGCGGTGCGTTTGTTCGCCGTGCAATGCACAAAAATATTTTGTCCCTGGTATTTGTCCAGCGTCGCAAAGAATTTTTCAACATCAGCGAGGCTGGGTGTTTCCCACGAGACGGGAATGTGCGTGTAGTGCATGTTTAATGATTGCACTATGTGAGCTTCATTATCCAGTATGTCAGCAGAATCCGGCACGGCCAGGTTAATGACGGCTTGACATCCTGTGGCAGCAATCAGTGCAAACTGATCCGCTGTGGGTTGCCCTGCAGTAGCCATAATATCGGACACTGCAAGAAAATTTTTAATGGGGTGTAATTTTTCCTGATCCACGCTGTGATTCTCTCCCAGATCTATGAGCCGGGTGGGCGAGCCCACCCGGCCTGCTTTGTTATTTCAAGGCAGCCAAAGCTTTCTCATAGTCTGGTTCGTCGGCGATTTCCGGCACCAGCTCGGTGTAGGTCACCTTGTCGTTTTCATCAATCACCACCACGGCACGGGCGGTAATGCCAGCCAAAGGGCCATCTTGAATCAATACGCCGTATTCCTTGGCAAAGTTCTGGCCACGCATTAATGATAAAGGAATCACGTTTTGCAGATTTTCATTACCGCAAAAACGTTTTTGTGCAAACGGGAGATCAGCGGAGATAATCAAAATGACTGTGTCGCTGCGAGTTTTGGCAAAATCGTTGAATTTCTTGGTGGACAGGGCACAGGTGGGTGTGTCCAGGCTAGGTACAATATTCAACAATTTCTTTTTCCCTTTGTAATCGCCAAGGGCTTTCTCGTTCAAGTCACCATCAACCAGCCTGAAGTCGGGGGCGCGGGCGCCAATTTTGGGTACCTCGCCCTGTGTATGAATTGGATTGCCTTTCAGTGTAATGGTTGCCATGAGTACTCTCCTGAGTAGTTAAAGTAACGGTATTTTAGACCGTTAGTATATCGCGCAAATGGGCGGCATAATTTTCAATATCTGCGGTAGTTTTAGTTTCTGTAACGCATATTAATATTGCATGACCCAGTTCTGGATAGTCGTCGTGCAGGTTATAGCCAGCTACTATCCCGAGCGCGGCCATTTTGTCTAAAATTTCATCTGCCGGAAGCGGTAACTGTAACACAGCTTCATGGAACAGTGGGCCGTCAAAAAGTTTGGTGACGCCGGGGATAGCTGTTACTTTATCTATCAGGCTCAATGTATTGTTATGACATTGCGCTGCGACCCGCTCTACACCGTCTGGTCCTAGCAGTGACATATGGATGGTGGCCGCAGTGACCACCAGTCCCTGATTGGTGCAGATATTAGAAGTAGCTTTGGAGCGGCGAATATGCTGTTCGCGTGCCTGTAATGTCAGCGTAAAACCGGGTTTGCCGTCGAGATCAACAGTTCGACCGACAATGCGTCCTGGCATCTGACGTACATGTTCCTGTTTGCAGCACAAAAAACCAAAGTAGGGTCCTCCGGAAGATAGCGGTGCGCCCAGGGGTTGTCCTTCACCGCATACGATAGCCGCACCCGACCCTGGATTGGCGCTGCCCCATTCGCCCGGCGCTGTCAGCACTGCCAGCGAGACCGGGTTAACCACGCCAATCACCAGTGCGTTGTGCTGATGGGCCCAATCAGTGAGAACATCCACTTCTTCGAGAACACCAAAGAAGTTAGGCTGCGGAATTACCAGCGCAGTGATGTCATCATGCGCATATTTTTCGAGTGATTGAGGAATAATGCGTCCGCGCTCACTACAATAAGGTAGTTCGATGAGTTCGATGCCCTGATTTTTTACAATGGCGTGAACCACCTTGCGATAAACAGGATGCACGCTGCTGGGCATCAGCACACGCTTAGTGTGTGATCTGCGATTGGCACGTACTGCCATCAACACCGCTTCTGCCAAGGCTGACGCGCCATCATATAACGACGCATTGGATACATCCATGCCCGTGAGACTTGACATCATGGTCTGGTATTCATAAAGAAGTTGCAACGTGCCTTGGCTGGCCTCGGCTTGATAGGGTGTGTAGGAGCTGTAAAACTCGCCACGCGTGGCAATTTCCCACACCGCTGCTGGAATGTGATGGTCGTAAGCGCCCGCGCCCATGAAACACTGCGGGCGGCCATCCTGTTCGGCACGGGTCATCATCAGGCGACCAATCTCCATTTCACTAATGCCAGGCGGGATTTTTGCCAGGCCCCCCGTAGTGCGCAGATCGGTGGGGATTTCATCAAACAGATCGTCAATGTTTGACACGCCAATGGCGTGCAGCATGTCATGCACATCATTTTCGGTATGAGGGATAAAAGGCATAAGTTATCTCATTACTATTTTGTTATTGTGCGCGAGGTTATTAATGTGCTTCGGTAGCAATTAATTCGGCATAGGCCGCCGCAGTCAATAATCCGTTCAGCTCGGCATTATTGTCGGGCTTCAGACGGATGATCCAGCCCTCGCCGTAGGGATCCTTGTTGACCAGTTCCGGGTTGCTGGCAAGTGCTTCATTGACGGCGATGACTTCACCTGCCACTGGACTGTAAATATCTGAAGCCGCTTTTACCGACTCGACCACAGCGCATTCCTGCGCAGTGGCAATATGACGGCCAATCGCAGGGAGCTCAACAAACACCATGTCCCCGAGCAGGTCCTGGGCGTGTGCGGTAATGCCGATGAGCAACGTACCGTCATCCATGAGTTGTGCCCATTCATGGGTTCGGGTGTATTTTAATTGGGTGGGTACGCCGGGGCGCAGGGATGCAGTGCTCATAATGGTGGCCTCTTTAAATTTTTAGTTCTGTGCACCAGAAGCTGGTGCCTCAAGGCACGATTTTCCGTGCCGTACGAACGGTGGTTTTACAACAGTGGCTGCTACTAACCGGCCACGCATATCAACTTCGCAGCCATGATCCAGGTTGGTACTAAGGGCATCTGTTGCCACGCGCGCAAACGCAATGGCGTGGCCCAGGGTGGGCGAAAAGCTGCCACTGGTGATTTCGCCGCACCTCCGCCCTTCAACAATGACATGCTGGTGATTGCGCAGCACACCTTTATTTTGCAGTATCAAACCGACCAGCTTATGCGTCACACCGTTTCTGCGCTGTGTTTCAAGTGCAGTGCGACCGATGAAATCACGTTCTCGCG
Organism: Gammaproteobacteria bacterium; assembly: GCA_046590885.1. Lineage (GTDB taxonomy): Bacteria > Pseudomonadota > Gammaproteobacteria > Ga007554. The sequence goes on along the minus strand of JBKJTS010000172.1, from coordinate 4,698 downwards.
GTTCCCAGGCAACAGTCCAGTCCAGCCCGCATTCCAGCGGCGTAATATTTTCATCCATGTCGGCGCCGTATAAATTCATGCCCGCTTCCAAACGTAAAGTGTCGCGTGCCCCCAGCCCGATGGGCTTTACACCAGCGGCATGTAAACCCTGCCAGAAATTGGTGGCTTGATCAGCCACTAAAATGACTTCATAACCGTCTTCGCCGGTGTAACCAGTACGCGCAATAAAAATATTGCCGATTTCTGTAGCGTTAAACGGTGCAAGAGTCGATGTAGCTTCTTTTACCGCCGCGCCCAGTACGGTGTGAACAGCATCGCGTGCATGAGGACCCTGCACGGCGATCATTGCCAGGTCTTGGCGTTCGATAATGCGCACCTGAAACGTTTCGGCATACCGTTCAAGCCATGCAAGATCTTTGTCATGGGTCGCGGCGTTGACCACCAGACGGAACCATTCGTCATGCATGAAGTAAACAATTAGGTCATCAATAACCCCACCGCGTTCATTCAACATGCAGGTATAGAGTGCTTTGCCGGGTTGGTTCAAGCGGTCAACATTATTGGCCAGCAGATAACGCAGAAAGTTACGTACCTGTGCGCCTTCCAGATCCACAATGGTCATGTGGGATACATCAAACATGCCCGCCCCCCGGCGTACAGTGTGGTGTTCTTCAATTTGCGAGCCGTAATGTAGGGGCATGTCCCAACCGCTAAAATCAACGATCTTCCCATCCATTGCGACATGCATATCATACAGGGGTGTTCTTTTGCCCATTTGATTCTTCCGTTTATTTTAGAATATAAAAATTATTATCGGGATATTTTTCTTAAACTCTGGCTACAGTGGTTTGCTGCTCTTCTGCATGGTATGAGGAGCGCACCAATGCACCTGCTTTAACCCAGGAAAAACCCAGACCCCGCGCTTCTTGTTCGTAGTCGTTAAATGCTTCCGGGGTAACATACGCTTGCACGGGCAAGTGTTGACGAGTGGGTCGTAGATATTGGCCCAGACTGACACGTTGCACGCCGACGGCACGCAAGTCCCGCAGCACATCCAGCACTTCAGCGCGGCTCTCGCCCAATCCTAGCATGAGCGATGACTTTGTTTCTATGCCGGCCGCTCCCGGCATACTGGCTTTCGGGACATTTGTGCATCCACGTACGGCTGATTGACTCGCGCCAACGCTGGATTGTCGCGCTACTTTTTCCAGCAGCTGCAGCGAGCGTTGATATTTAGAGCCTTTACGTACGGTATGATAAAGGCGTGGTACAGTTTCTACGTTATGTCCCCATACCAATTGCGTTGATGAGTTGAGAATCAGGCTGATAGCGGTATCCTGGCATTGCTGAAAATCCGGTGTAAGCAACTCCAGGCCAATGCTGGGCTTACGACGGCGAAGCTCGTGCAGGGTGTCGGCAAAGACTTGTGCGCCACCGTCGGGCAAGTCGTCCCGGTTGACCGAGGTGAGGACGACATAGTCCAGACCCATACTCATGACAGCATCGGCAATGCGACGTGGTTCGTCTCTGTCATAATTGTCGGGACGGCCGGTTTTCACGGCACAAAAACCACAGGCGCGTGTGCAAACATCGCCAAGTAACATGAAGGTGGCAGTGCCCCGACTCCAGCATTCACCGCGATTGGGGCAGCGTGCTGCTTCGCAGACGGTGTGCAGGCCATTGCTGCTCACAGCATCGGCAGTGAGTGCATAATGCGCGTGATTCCCGTCGTTCAACTTTTGCCGTATCCACGGTGGCATACGGCTGACGTTAGGTTGCTCAGACACCATGCCTACCGTGGCCGAATCGAAAACGGGGGTTCGAGACATAATTCTCCAAGTTATAAGCGTAAAAAAGGCGGCGCATGCGGCATAGTAAAAATATGCTGCATACGCCGCCCCTCTGTCTTGCATGCCTGAGAGCTTAGCCCCTTCGGCGGATGGGCGCCCAAACTCTTTTGGCGCACCAATCTCTCTCCAGAGTAACTTTTCCGTGCGGTCCTTTTGCCTGAGCGATTCCGGGCGGTTTGCGCCTTCGGCGTTCGGTGGCAGAAGCAGTCACCGAATCTCTCCCGCACGAGTATAGTTAGGGTTTTAGTTTACTATTTCCCGGACCGCTTTACCAGTAGTATCACGGGGATCAGTCCCACCAGCACCAAGGTGAGGGCAGGTAAGGCAGCGCGTTCCCATTCGCCTTCGGAGGTCATTTCGAAAATGCGGATCGCCAGGGTGTCCCAGTCAAATGGGCGCAACAACAGGGTGGCAGGCATTTCTTTCATGATATCTACGAACACCAGCAGCGCCGCAGTGAGCAGGCCGGGCCGCAATACGGGCAGGTAAATGCGCCATAGCACTTCGGGGTGGCTCGCGCCCAAACTGCGTGCGGCCTGCTGGATAGACGGCGTGATGCGCTCCAGTGCGCTTTCCACCGGGCCATGTGCCACGGCCAGAAAACGCACCAGATAGGCGAACAGCAGTGCGATGACACTGCTGCTTAACAGCAGGCCCGTATTACCCCCCGTTATGGTATCTATTCCCTCGTCAATCGAAGTGAACAGCAGCATAATGCCCACCGCCAACACCGCACCGGGGAGGGCATAGCCGAGTGTAGCAAGCTGGGTAGACAAACGCGTTATATTGTCCGGCCATTGTTTGTGGATAGTCGCCAGCAGCAACGCGCAGGCGACGGTGAGTAATCCACCCATGACGCCCAGCAGCAGGGTGTGACTGACAAATTCCAGATAGCGTGCATCAAGGTCGGCCATCCCGGTGCTGATGATCCATACTACCAATTGTGCGAGGGGAATTAAAAATGCCAGCGCCAGTACCAGGGCAGCGCTGCCGCTGGCGAGCCAGGCATGTTTGCCGGTGAGCTGATAACGGTGCACGCTGGCACGTTTGCCGCTGTTGTAATAGCGTGCACGTCCCCGGCTTTGGCGCTCGCCCACTAACGCCAGAGCGACAAACAGCAATAGCAGTGTAGAAAGCTGTGCGGCGGCAGCCAGGTTAAACAGGTCAAACCAGGCTTTATAAAGGGCGGTAGTAAATGTGTCATAATTAAAAATGGCAACGGCACCGAAGTCCGCCAAGGTTTCCATCAGTGCCAGTGCCACGCCTGCGGCAATCGCCGGGCGCGCCATCGGTAAAGAAATGCGAAAAAATATTTGCCAGGGATTAAGACCCAGCACGCGCCCGCTTTCCAGTATGTTGCGGCCCTGGCCGAGAAAAGCGGCGCGCGCCAGCATGTATACATATGGATAGAGCGCCAGTACCATCACCGCGATCACCCCGCCTTCAGAACGGATCGGCGGGAACCATAATGTGTCAATGTCAAACAGCGCGCGCAAGCCGCTTTGGACTGGACCGCTGAAATCGAGAAAGCCAATAGCGACAAAGGCCAGCACGTAAGTGGGAATGCCTAAGGGTAACATCAGCGCCCAGTCAAAGATCCGGCGGCCGGGAAATTCGCACATCGCCGTCAGCCACGCGAGCCCAACGCCTAACACGAAAACCCCCAGGCCGACCCCCAGCGCAAGTACCGCAGTGTTGCGCAACAAGTCAATTAGCAGTGTATCGGCCAGATGCCGCCATACCTCGTCTTGGGTAGTGAGCCAAGCTGGCAGCAATGTCAGCAGGGGCAGGATAGTGAGCACTGCAATCAACACACTGATTAGCCGCCATGCGCCGCCGTGATGATTATGGTTAAATCGCTCCCGTGCTCGCCCCCATGATTCCTTGAGAATAGCAGTTGGTGTGCGAATCTGCTCAGCAATGGGGGGCGGTGTGATCATGAAGGCCTATCATTTATAGCCGGCTCGATCCATCAACATGACCGCCTTGGTTTGCAGTTTGCCTGCTTCGGCAAGATTGATGGTGTCCTGCTTGAATGCCCCCCAGGAAGCAGCAAGGGTGTGGGGTTTCACATTCGGGTTGGCCGGGAATTCCAGATTAGCGTCGGCGAACAAGCTTTGCGCTTTGGTGGATGACATCCATTCCAGGAATTTTATGGCGGCGTCCCGGTGCTTGGCGTGCTTTGTCACACCGGCCCCAGAGATGTTTACATGCGCGCCGCTGCCTGGTTGACCATTATTGGTCTGGTTGGGCCAAAATATACCTAAGTGTAAATCGGGGTTTTTTCGCTTGAGACGACCGAAATAATAGCTGTTTACAATGCCCACATCGCACTGACCCGCAGCCATTGCGTCCAGCAGATTTTCGTCATCAGAAAAAGGTTTTGTCGCCAGATTTTTTACCCACGCTTTTACCACTGCTTCAGTTTGAGTCTCGCCATTATGCGCAATCATCATCGCCACCATCGACTGGTTATATACTTTCTTCGAGCTTCTGAGGCATAAGCGCCCCCGCCACTTGGTATCACCCAACGCTTCATAGCTGGATAGATCTGCGGGTTTCACTTTTTTGGTGTTGTAAACAATAGTGCGTGCCCGTACTGACAGGCCAACCCAATGGCCCGCCGGATCACGCAGGTGAGCAGGGATGTTTTCGTTGAGAATTTTAGAATCGACTTTTGCCAGCAAGTCACTCTGTGCTGCCTGCCATAAATTACCCGCGTCAACTGTCATTAAGATATCTGCTGGCGTTCTGGCACCTTCAGCCTTAAGGCGCTCCAGCAGCGGGCCTTCTTTACCGGTTAAAAATTTAATGTGGGTGCCGGTTTCTTTTTCGTAAGCATCAAACA
>JBKJTS010000032.1:0-31766 GCA_046590885.1 Gammaproteobacteria bacterium | reverse complement strand
ACCAGCTCGCGTCACGACATGGACACTCTGGCGTTGACGCACCTCGATTACAAGACCGTGCATTTTGAAGACATCGCTGGCAAGGGTATGCGCCAGATCACCTTTAATCAAATCGCACTGGAACAGGCCTCGCCCTATGCCTGCGAAGATGCTGATATTACACTGCGTTTACATCACTTCTTTTGGCCCCGTCTGAGTGCTGAGCCAGGTTTGCGGCAACTGTTTGATGAAATAGAAATGCCGCTGGTGCCAGTGTTATCCCGCATCGAGCGTAATGGCGTGCTGGTTGACGCGCAGATTTTGCATCGCCAAAGCGATGAATTGGCACGAAAAATATTGAGCCTCCAGGAACAAGCTTATGTGGTTGCGGGTCAGCCGTTTAATCTTGACTCACCCAAGCAGGTTCAGATGATTTTGTTCGACAAGCTGGGTTTGCCTGTCATCGAAAAAACTCCCACGGGTCAACCTTCCACTGGTGAATCTGTCTTGCAGGAATTGGCGTTCACTCACCCCTTGCCAAAGTTGATTCTGGAATCGCGTGCACTCAGTAAACTTAAGTCAACCTATACTGATAAATTGCCCGCGCAGATAGATCCCCGCACCGGTCGCGTACACACCTCGTACCATCAGGCAGTAGCCGCCACCGGACGATTGTCTTCCTCGAATCCAAATTTGCAGAACATTCCGATTCGCAGCGCCGAAGGGCGTCGCATACGCCAGGCCTTTATAGCGCCACCGGGATATAAAATTGTCGCCGCTGATTATTCACAAATTGAATTACGCATCATGGCGCACTTGTCACAAGACGCTGGACTGTTAGGCGCCTTTGCGCGTGGAGATGATATTCATCGTGCTACCGCCGCAGAAATTTTTGGCGTGCCTGTTGAACACGTTACCAGCGATCAACGCCGCAGCGCCAAGGCCATCAACTTTGGTTTGATTTATGGTATGTCGGCTTTTGGTCTGGCGCGACAACTCGATGTTGATCGCGGCAGTGCCCAGGATTACATGAACCGTTATTTTGCCCGCTACCGCGGCGTAAAGATTTTTATGGATACCACGCGTGCGCAAACGGCAGAGCGTGGTTATGTCGAAACATTATTTGGCCGACGCCTGTATCTGCCGGATATCAAGTCACGCAATGGCCAGCGCAGGCAATATGCGGAGCGCGCCGCCATCAACGCGCCCATGCAAGGCACGGCGGCTGACATCATAAAACGCGCGATGCTCAAAACGGATAATATGATCATGCGCGATATCGGTTCAGGTGGCTGTGGTAGCGTGAGCATGATTATGCAGGTGCATGATGAGCTGGTGTTTGAAGTGGCCGAGGATGCGCTTGATCGTGCAGTAATAAGCATTCGAGAGTGTATGGTCAGTGCCGCGAATCTTGACGTACCGTTAGTGGTGGATATAGGCATCGGCGATAATTGGGACGAAGCGCATTAATGGAGTTTATACATAAGTGGGATAGGACTGCAATCGTAGTAAACTGGTGGAGCTTTCTTGCATTTACCCCTTGAATTTGATGGCCAGTGCCCCCATTAATTATATAGAGTGTGATTTTTCACGCTTATCCGTCCCACCCCCTCCCGGGACGGAAACCCCCATGTGCCCGGTTTCCCCAAGCCTGGTACTAATTTGTCCCGGCCTTCTCCCCTGATGCGCCGGGATTTTTTTTATGCAATCTCAACTATTTGAATATATGAGTTTAATCGTGCCATTGAAGAATCCGCATGGACTAGGCCATTCACTAAAAATTTTAAAGTGTGCGGTGAACTTTACGTAAACCCCAGCGTCTGAGTTACAAGCTGCGAGATTTTCGCGCTGTTCTGTCCTACCCCTCCCAGGACAGAATCTGTTACCACCCGGTTTCCCCAAGCCGGGTGCTTTTATGTCCCGGCGCCTTCCCCCTTTTTGGCGCCGGGCTTTTTTTATGGTTTTATCAATTGTTGTTTCATAATGTTGGTCTAGTCACCGTTTTCAGCTTTAACCATTCATTTAATTTCTGGTGAACATCTTCAATGCCGATGCCGCGCAGGGCAGAGAAAAGCTGTACTGTAGGTAAATGGGGGAGCAAAGGCTCATCGCCTGTCTGGTAGCGTGCAGTCAGCGCCCGCCGCACCTGTTGCAAAGTGGCGCCTGCCGCTCCTTTGCTAAGTTTGTCAGCTTTGGTCAGCAAAATATGCGTGGCCAGGCGGGCATGCTGGCAGCTGTCCAGCATCTGTTGGTCAAACGGGGTGAGTGGGTGCCGAATGTCCATGACAATCACCAGCCCTTGCAGCGATTGGCGGGTGTTGAGGTATTCTTCCAGCGCGCCCTGCCATTGTTCTTTAACGCTGTGCGCCACTTTGGCATAGCCATACCCCGGCAGGTCGACCAGGCGTCGTTCGGGATCCAGCTCAAAAAAATTGATATGTTGGGTGCGACCGGGGGTTTTACTGACCCGCGCCAAGGCTTTTTGTCCAGTTATACTATTGATAGCACTTGATTTTCCGGCATTTGAACGTCCGGCAAAGGCTGCCTCATAGCCGCTGTCGGGCGGTAAATGGGCAACCGTAGGTGCGCCCAAGGTAAAAGTGGCACGTCGATAAATGGGGTTGAGCATGGGGTACCAGAAAGGGCTGATGAGTGGTTCAATTGACTGTTGCCGAGAAATCTTGCCCGCGTCGAGCCTGTATAGATTTCTCCCTTCGGTCGAAATGACACTCTAAATTTGATGAAACGCACGGGTGGTACTAAAGACAGTGTGAAATTAACGCTTGCCTGGGCCAAAAATATAGCGCGTCAAGCTGGCTTCTGCTTCGCTGACGTGGCGTACCAGGTGGTCGAGGCTAATAATAGCATGTTCCAGCAGATTCACTGCCACATAAGGGCGTTCTACACGCAGGCGCTGATACATGGTCCGCGACAATTTCAAAAGCTGGGTTTCGTCAGTGGTGGCGACCACGCGCAACATGCGCGGTTTGCGGTCAAAAAACGACATTTCACCCATTAAGTCGCCTTCTTTCATGCGCCCGACTTCAATAACCTGATTCCCGTCGTCATGTATTAAGGCCACTTCACCCTTCACTACAAAATACAGGGCTTCGCCTACATCGCCGATGTTTGCAATGATGCCATCTTTCTTATATTCCACAAATTCAAGATACTTAAGCAGTGCTTCTACTTCGTTAACCGTGAGCGATGCACAGAGGTGGTGGTGGCTGAGAAACTGTGTCAGATTAATTTCTTTTTTTGTCACGGCAACACTCCTTGGCTTAAATTGTCCATAGCATAGCAAATATATTGAGCTCTAGCCTATTGCGTTAGTGTGATAAGTTGCATAGTCTAAGATAGGTTTTTAGTCAGTGTAGAGGGAATAAGTATATGAAGTATGTGTTAAATATAGTCTTTCTTATGGTACTGCTGCCATTTTCAGCCGCCGCAGCGCTTTTTTCGCCCACCTTTGAGGAGGGCGTGCATTATCAGGTGATTACACCCGCACAGCCGACAGTAAGTGGGGAAAAAATTGAGGTGCTGGAGTTGTTTTCCTATGCTTGCTCGCATTGTCATCGCTTTGAACCCTATATCGAGCGATGGTTGAAAAACAAGGCTGAAAATGTCAAATTTGTGCGATTACCAGTGATTTTCCGCGAAGAATGGGCGGTGCTGGCCAAAGCGTACTATGCTGCTGAAGCATTAGGCGTGCTGGAAAAAGTCCACAATCCGCTGTTTAATGCTATTCATGCGCAAAAGCGCAAGATGAATGATGAGGGGGCAGTCATGGCGGTATTTGCAGAGCAGGGTGTAAGCACTGCAGATTTCAAAAAGGTATTCAATTCCTTTGCCGTGGAAAGCAAGGTGCGCCGCGCCCGTGAGTTGACTAAACGCTATGGCATTAATTCCACGCCTTCCATGGTGGTGAATGGTAAATACCGGGTAGATGGACAAATGGCGGGCGGCACAAATGAACGGCTTTTGCAGGTTGTGGATTTCCTGGCGAGTAAACCCTAACGAATTTTTGGCGTGAATTTCGTGAATTTATCGTGCATTGCGGTCAAGAAATTGAGCGCTATGCCGTTATTTTTTTAGTAGAAGGTTCAATTTTCAAGAATAATCAATAATGCAATCCAAGGTCAGGATATGAAAGCGGCGGAACTTTTTGTAAAGTGTCTGGAAAATGAAGGAGTGGAATACATTTTCGGCATTCCTGGTGAAGAAAATCTGGCAGTCATGGATGCGTTGCTGGACTCCCCTATCAAGTTTGTGACAACCCGCCATGAACAAGGGGCTGCTTTTATGGCGGATGTGTATGGACGCTTAACGCGGCGCGCGGGGGTGTGCCTGTCGACACTCGGGCCGGGCGCCACTAACCTGATCACGGGTGTTGCCGATGCCAATATGGATCATGCGCCCGTGGTAGCAATTGCCGGTCAGGCAGGTACCAATCGCTTGCACAAAGAGTCGCATCAGGTGTTAGACCTGCAAAATATTTTTGAACCCATCACTAAATACTCTACGCGTTTGCTGACACCCAACACTATTCCTGAGGTAGTGCGCAAAGCATTCAAACAGGCGCAGATGGAAAAAACCGGCGCTGCATTTATTGAATTCCCCGAAAATCTGGCAGAAATGCCGATTGATGATTTGCCGTTGCGTGCTCAGCAACCCACGCCGCCCGAACCTTCTTCTGAGCGGGTATTGCGTGCTGCCGAGATTATTTCCGGCGCGCGTAATCCGATTATTCTGGCAGGTAATGGGGTGATTCGTGCGCAAGCCTGGCACCAACTGGCGGCGTTTGCGCAACGCCTGAATATTCCGCTGACCAACACCTTCATGGCTAAAGGCGTGATTCCCTTTAAGCACCCGATGGCGCTGGGCAGTGCTGGATTGCAAGCGCATGATTACGCCAATTTTGGTTTTGATCAGGCCGACGTGATTATTTGCGTAGGGTATGATCTTGTCGAATACCATCCTTATTTATGGCATCCCACCCGCGATCGTAAAATTATTCACATCGACATGTCGCCCGCAGAAGTGGATGCGCACTATGTTGTTGAAGTGGGCGTACTGGGCGATATTCGTTACACGCTGGATCGCATTGCAGAGCTCGCTACTCCCCATCAAGGCCATCGTTTGCGTCCGCTGCGCGACGCCTTGATCGATGAAATGAATCTGCACCGGGCAGATCAGAGCTTCCCCATCAAGCCGCAAAAAATTATCTGGGATTTACGCACAGCCATGGGTCTGGAAGATATTGTGATCTGTGATGTAGGGGCGCACAAAATGTGGATGGCGCGTATGTTTCGCTGTGAATATCCTAATACATGTATTATCTCTAATGGATTTGCCAGTATGGGCATTGCAGTCCCGGGCGCCATTGCTGCACGTCTCGCATATCCACAACGCAAGGTTGTGGCAGTGACCGGCGATGCAGGTTTTTTAATGAATTCGCAGGAGATTGAAACGGCCATGCGCATGCATGTGCCGATTGTGATCCTGATCTGGAATGACTGCAGTTATGGCCTGATCGAATGGAAGCAAATGAATATCTATGGACGGCAAACTAATGTTAGGTTTACCAATCCAGATTTTGTTAAATACGCCGATTCGTTTGGGGCCAAAGGTTATCGTGTAGAACGGTCTGAGGATTTGTTGCCTATTTTGAAAACGGCGCTGGCAGATAACACAGTCAGCATTATTGACTGTCCGGTTGATTATAGAGAAAATCTTAAGTTGACTGAAAAACTCGGGAATATGATTTTTCAATTATGAGCGCACCCATTGTTTTCCCCCAAAACGCGCCATCGGATTATCTGGTTTCCTCCTGTGTAAATGATTTCGGCTCACGCAGAACCCATTTGCGTCTGTTAAGTTATAATATTCAGGCTGGGATCGCTTCCACTCGAGCCCACCATTATGTGACTCAAGGCTGGAAAAATATTTTGCCACATACTCGCAGTTTTGACAATTTAGACCGGATTGCCCATGTCGTCAGTGATTATGATGTAGTGGCTTTGCAGGAAGTCGATGCAGGTAGTTTGCGGAGCTATTTCATTAATCAGATAGAATACCTGGCAAGGCGGGGACGCTTTCCTTTCTGGTATCACCAAATCAATCGTAATCTGGGAAAGTTTGCTCAGCATAGTAATGGCTTGTTAAGTAAAATTCAGCCGCAGGAAATTGTTGAACACAAACTACCTGGGCTAATTCCCGGGCGAGGTTTGATGATGACCCGTTATGGAACAAGTGAGCATCCGTTAGTGGTATTGCTGGCACATTTGGCCCTGAGTAAGCGTGCACGAATGCAGCAGCTTGCATTCATTAGCGAAATTGTTAACGATTATGAGCATGTTGTGTTAATGGGCGATCTGAATTGTCAGCCACAGAGCAAAGAAATGGATTTTCTCCTTAAGAGCACCCATTTGTGCGAGCCTCTGGAAACTTTACATACGTTTCCCAGTTGGCGGCCATTCCGCAATATTGACCATATTTTGGTAACTCCTTCGCTCAAGATCAGCAATGTAAAAGTGCTTAATCATGCCATCTCTGATCATCTGCCCATATCTCTGGAGTTAGAGTTGCCCCACAGTGTGCGGCTGACTGTTTAAAAGCCTGTTAATCTAAAAAGCACTGGATTCTGCCCTGAATTAAGATATATTTCAGTGTCAGACGATCGCTGGTCATCGTCTTCCCCCAACATTCAGGATCAACCATGAAAAATCCTTCGGCTCCTATGGCAGGGCTGGCGCTTGCTATATCAATGGCTACAGCTGTTCATGCGGCGCCTACAGAAATCGTCGTGCGGGTTCTCAGTAAAGATGGCAAATTTGTTGGTGCTTCGATGGGCGGCACACTTATTACCATCCGTGATATTGATAGTGGTGAATTATTGGCTAAAGGTGTCACCAAGGGAGATACGGGTGATACCAGGCGAATTATGGTCATGGACAAAAAACGCGGCGATAGCCTGTCTACTGACAGTGCCGCAAAGTTTGTGACTACCCTTGAAATTACCGAGCCACGGTTGATAGAAGTATCTGCCTATGGCCCACTTGTGCAACGCCAATCCGCCAATAAGGTTTCTGCCACCCAATGGGTTGTACCCGGAAAGCATATCAATGCAGGCGATGGTTTCTTGTTGCAAATGCCTGGATTTGTAGTGGATATCGTGGATCCTCCGACGCATATCAAGATCACAGGCGCGGCGCAAACCATGAAGCTCCGCGCCAACGTTACCATGATGTGTGGTTGCACACTGGAGCCAGGTGGGCAATGGGATCCGAGCAAGTACGAAGTCAAAGCATTATTGAAGCGTAATGGTGAAGCCTTGGGTGAGTTGCCTATGGAATATGCCGGCGCCATTAGCCAGTTTGCAGCTACGTGGGATGTGAAGCAAGCGGGCACGTATCAGGCGACGATATATGCGTATGATCCGGCGAATGGTAATACTGGCGTAGACCACGTGACATTTATTGTGGCGCCATGACATTCCCTGATGAAGAAAAAGATTATTTGATGCGCCTGATAAGTAGCCAACGCTGGGCAGCGTTGGCTACACTTGCTGAAGATGGGCCGTTAGCATCAATGGTGGCTTATGTTCCTGAGCCTGATTTTGGCGGTTTCTTGTTGCACCTCAGCCGTCTCTCCGCGCATACCCGTAATTTGTTGCATGATGCGCGCACGTCGTTGGTAATTACCCAGCCTGACAATGGTGAGGGTGATCCGCAAACCCTGGCACGCGTCAGCATTCAAGGTAAGGTAATAGCATTAAGTCATGACGATGAAGAATTTTCCGCAGCACGGGCAATTTATATTCACCGCCTGCCAGCATCTGAATTGCTTTTTGGGTTCAAGGATTTCACATTATTTCGCCTGCAACCCATAGAGGCACGGTATATCGGTGGTTTTGCACGCGCGTATACCCTTGATAGCGCGCAACTGCAGAAGATCTGCAGGACATAGCTTTTTTATTTTAAGCTGAGTTGGTTGTTACAATCTGTGGTGTCCACTCTATACTGGGCGGGGAACCTAAAATACCCCTGTATGTGATCAACGTCCGTAACCTATGACTAAAAAATACAAGTTATCACTGGAGTTTGCTTGAAATACATTAAGCAATATTCATGCCAAAATTTAAGCATGTCTCCCTTGTGGCATGACGGATATATTTCTGTCAATATAATAAGTTAGCTGGGTAAACTTGTCGAGCTAACTTCTAACTAGTGTTAGGGAGAGTAGTTATGGTGCCTGAGTCCGTGCTGATGTGGGCAGTGCCGGGATTGTTGACACTGGCTTTAGTAGTTCTGGTGATACGCAGTGCATTACGCGGCAGGGATTCTGTAACCGCAGCATTATCTAATTCCCCTCATACACGTACTGAGCTGGATACGCTCAGCCTGTCGGGGTTGACTCAATCAAGCCTGCACGAGCTGGATGAAGTGAGTTATCTGCGACAGGCTCTGAACCGGGTTTGCCAGCATTTAAGCGACCAGAATCTACAAGTAAGTGCCATTATTGATACTGCAGCAGAAGGCATTATTGTAGTGGATGAGCAGGGATGTATTGATACGTTTAATCCCGCCGCCGAAATACTGTTTGGGTATACGGTTCATGAAGCGTGTGGCCAGCCGTTAAGACGCTTCCTTCCTTCCCTTATTACCGATGAGGGCGTGCCCCGTGTGATACGTGGCGAGCAAGAGGTGGACGGTATTCATTGCAATGGTTGTGTCATCCCCATGTCGGTGCGAGTGAGCATGATGCGCTTGAATGCCATATGTATGTATACCTGCCTGGTGTCAGATATATCCGAACGCAAGATTGCCACCGAGAAATTGAAAAATGCCGAAGCCCGCTATCGTGATCTGGTGGAAACCGCTCACGATTTGGTGTGGAGCGCGGATATGCAGGGGCGTTGGATATATCTTAACAAGGCGTCGCGGATCATTTATGGCTACGATCCCGATGAAATGATCGGCTGCGCAATACGTGAGGTGCAATCTCCCCAATATATAACGCAAGATGCCACAGCGTTTGCGGAGATACTTCATGGGAAGGAACAGGTAAATTATGAAACAGTACATGTTGACCGTAATGGTAAAGCGCATAATTTAAGCTTTAATGCCAAACCTTATTTTGATGGTGATGGCAAGGTAGTGCGCATCAGCGGCACGGCCCGCGATATTACCAAACAAAAAGTTTTTGAGCGCCAACTTGCTTATCAAGCCCAGCATGATTCCCTTACAGGCTTATTTAACCGTCGTTATTTCCAACAGGAGCTGGAGCGGCTGGTAGCGCGCGTGGCACGTAGCGGTGCAAGTTGCGCCTTGTTTTATATTGATCTGGATCAATTCAAATATATCAATGACACGCTAGGCCATGCGGCAGGTGACAGGCTGTTAATCGAAGTTTCACGCTTGCTACAATCCCATTTACGTGAAGGCGATTTGTTCGCACGTTTTGGTGGTGATGAATTTACCGTGCTGTTGTATAACGTCGATATCGACAATACGCTACGTGTTGCAGAGTATCTGCGCTCATTATTGGAGGCATATAAATTTTTTAATGCTGGTACTGCTTATAATGTCACCGCTAGCCTGGGCATAGCCATGATAGATAATCATATCCTTACGGCAGATGAATGTCTGGCACAGGCCGATATGGCCGCCAATGTTGCCAAATCACGCGGGCGTAACCAGGCTTATCTGCATGACCCCCTGGGCTGCAGTAAAGCCGATATGGCGGCCGATATGGGGTGGGCCGCGCGGGTGCGGCAAACCCTGGAGCAAGACCGCTTTCATTTGATGTATCAACCCATCATGTCGCTGGCAGATGGCCAATCACATGATTATGAAGTCCTGGTGCGCATGCACTGTGATGATGGGCATGTTATTTTGCCGGGAGGATTTCTACCTGCGGCGGAGCGTTTTGGTTTGATTCACAGCGTTGATCGCTGGGTGGTATCGAAAGCGATAGTGGAGCTGGCGCGGCTGCATGCCATGGATCATAGGATTGGCTTTTCTATTAACTTGTCGGGCCGTGCCTTTGAAGATGTCACACTCTTGCCATTGATCAGAGATCTGTTGCGTGACACGGCATTAAATCCGGCGCGAGTGACTTTTGAGATTACCGAAACCGCTGCCATTGCCAATCTTTCAGCGGCAATAAATTTTATTAGTGCATTAAAAGACCTCGGTTGTCATTTTGCACTGGATGATTTTGGCGCGGGATTTAGTTCGTTTATTTATTTAAAGCATTTGCCCGTTGATAAGCTCAAAATTGATGGCTCATTTGTGCAGGGCTTGATGGATGGTTTGGTCGATCAGGCTATGGTGCAGTCCATGAATCAGGTGGCTCATGCGCTGGGCAAGATTACAATTGCCGAGTTTGTAGAAAATCAACAGACGCTGGATTTGTTGAAACACTATGGGGTGGACTTTGTGCAGGGGTACCATGTGGGTCACCCTGTGTCCGTCATTCATACGCCGGGTTATGTGACGGGTTTGCGAGAGGGTCATGTAGTTTCATAGTTTGCGCGGATTGATGTTAGACATATGTCCCCTGGAAAATGCAGCCACGAAAATCGCGGGTAACCCCAGAAACATTTTTGTGTTTTTCGGGAACGGTGGATCAACATCAAGTCAACCGCCTGCTGCACAGACTTCTTAATCGAGCTGATCCGGACGAGGCCCAGAATTAAAGAATTGCACATCATGATGTTTAAAAAAAGGGATCAATGCCATTCCCGTCACGAACCCGCCAATATGTGCACCCCATGCTACTCCCCCTTGATCGCTGACCGTTATTAGTGAATTGAAAATCTGCAACACAAACCAGAAGCCTAATACTGCTATTGCCGGCAGGTAAATTATCCGCGTCAAAACCCCGAGGGGTATCAATACCAGAACGCGTGCGCGTGGATACAGCAGCAGATAAGCACCCAAGACGCCGGAGATTGCCCCGCTGGCGCCGATCATAGGGATGGTGGAGCCAGCGTCCGGCAAGGCTTGCGCCAATGCCGCCCCGAGTCCACAGGTGAGGTAGAATACGATAAAGCGTTTATGGCCCATCACGTCTTCTATGTTGTTGCCGAATATCCATAGGTACAGCATATTGCCGATCAGATGCATCCAGCCACTATGCAAAAACATCGATGTAAATAATGTAGTCCAGGCGGGTATCCAAGCCAGATCAGGCGGTAATACTTGCCCACCCAGGAGGGTTGCCGGTATTACACCAAGGCTATACACCAGTTGTTGTTGAGCATCAGGATGCAGGATTTGCTGCCACAGAAATATCACTATGCAAGTCGCAATTAATATTATGGTAATGACGGGATTAATCCGCGTGGGATTGTCGTCGTGAAGTGGAATCATGAGGTGTGCAGTATCCCGATAAAACCTGAACTACACTATCTGTAAATTGGCATAGGCTATTACCAGCCACTTGCTGCCACTGATTTTGAAATTTACTTGCACGCGAGCACGATCACCGTCGCCTTCGTAACTTAATATTACGCCATCACCAAACTTGCCGTGGCGTACGCGCTGTCCCAAACGGGGGCGGACAATGACGTCATCCCCGATATCGTTCGGGTAGTCATCAATAAAGTGATTAGGCGCGGTAACCATGGGGCGTACGACAGAAGCGCGTGGCCGCACTTCGCGAATCAGTTCAGAGGGTATTTCATTGATGAAGCGTGAAGGTTTCTCAAAGGTTTCTGTGCCATACAGTCTACGCCGCTCAGCACACGTGATGAATAGCTGTTGCCGGGCGCGGGTAATACCCACATAGCAAAGACGGCGTTCTTCTTCGAGACGCTCGGGTTCCTGAATGGACATTTTGTGAGGGAACAAGCCTTCTTCCATGCCGCACAAAAATACCAGTGGAAATTCCAGACCTTTAGCGGTGTGCAAGGTCATGAGCTGGACACAGTCGTCCCATTCATTACCTTGACCTTCACCGGCTTCCAGCGCGGCATGTGAAAGAAATGCTTGCAGTGGGCTCATGCCTTCTGCCAATTCGGCGCTACCGGATTCCAAAATGGAATATTCGAACTGGCGTGCCGCGCTCACCAGTTCTTCGAGGTTTTCAATACGTGTCTGGCCTTTATCACCTTTTTCTTTGCGGTAATGCTCAAGTAACTTGCTCTGCGTGAGCATGGCGTCCACTTGCTCGGCAAGATTAAACGTCGCTACTTCGCTGGCCAGTTTTTCGATAAGCTCGATGAATGCAGCAAGCGGGCGGTTACCCGTAATGGCGGTTGTCGCCTGCCAGAGTGATACGTTATGCTGGCGAGCATGACCGCGCACCATATCCAGGCTACGTTCGCCGATGCCACGCGTCGGTGTATTCACTACCCGCTCAAAAGAAGCATCGTCGTCACGATTTTCAATCAGGCGCAGATAGGCTAACGCGTCCTTGATTTCGGCGCGCTCAAAAAAGCGCAGGCCGCCATAGATGCGGTACGGCATATTGGCATTTAGCAAGGCATCTTCCAGCACCCGTGACTGGGCGTTGGAACGATACAATATTGCGGCGTCGCGGCGTAAATTACCTTGTTCTACCCATTGCTTGATGCGTTCGACGATGAAGCGTGCCTCGTCAAGATCGTTAAATGCAGTGTATGCCACAATCGGCTCGCCTTGCTCGCCTGCCGTCCACAAGTTTTTTCCGAGGCGTCCTTGGTTATTGGCAATTAACGCATTCGCGGCATTCAGAATGGTACTGGTGGAGCGGTAATTCTGTTCCATGCGCAACACCCGCATGCCGGTGAAGGCTTGCTCGATTTTCCGGATATTTTCGACGCGCGCACCGCGCCAGCCATAAATAGACTGATCATCATCGCCAACAATGAATAACTTTCCGGAATCTCCCGCCAGCAGGCGTATCCAGGAATATTGAATGGCATTGGTGTCTTGAAATTCGTCTACCAGCACATGGCCGAAGCGTTGCCGGTAATGTGCGAGCATGTCGGGATTTTTCTGCCACAATTCTTGCGCGCGCAACAGCAACTCGGCAAAATCCACCATGCCGCTGCGCTGGCAGGTATCTTCATAAGTTTGATAAATACGCATCATCTGCCGTGTATAAGGGTCGCTGTTATCCTGCACCTGCTGCGGCGTTCCACCCAAGGCGCGCATGCCCTCATCTTTGCGGGCATTGATAAAGCTTTGCGCCTGGCGCGGTGGCCAGTGTGCTTCGTCCAGCGCCAGCGCTTTCAGTATGCGGCGGATGACGCGGTATTGGTCGTCGGAATCGAGAATCTGAAAGGCTTGCGGTAACTCGGCCTCGCGCCAATGGGCACGCAACAAACGATGCGCCAGGCTGTGGAACGTGCCGACCCACATATTTCGGGTGGGTGTGCTGAGTAGCTGTGCAATGCGGCCACGCATTTCAGCCGCCGCTTTGTTGGTGAAGGTGACGGCCAGGATGCTGTGAGGAGACACCCCTTCCACGCCCACCAGCCAGGCAATGCGATGCACCAGCACGCGGGTTTTGCCGCTGCCAGCACCCGCCAACACCAGCAGGTGACCGGGTGGGGCGCTGACAGCGTCGCGCTGAGCGTCATTGAGATCATCGAGAATGTAAGAAACGTCCATGCGGGGATTTTACCAGAAGTAGGTGTCTCCAGGCAGCTGATTGCGGTGGTTACGGGAACAATAAAAGGAAAAGTGGCCTTGGCTTTGAATTCCAAATTATTGATTTTTATGTTTTATGTTATAACTAAAAGAGGTGGTACACTGACGGTTGTGAATGTCGAGGCTAAGCTGATGAAAGTTAAAGATCTTGTGCAGGAATGGGAAAGCGCGATGGAGAGTCGCTTGGCGGTACGCGAATTTCCTATCAGGCTTTCCCTCCCCGATGCGGCGCGCATTGCTGCTTTAGGGGAGATGTATCCTGCCGTTACGGAAACTAACATTATTAGTGATTTGTTGTCGGCGGCGCTGGATGAGTTGGAGGTGGCCATGCCTTACGTGCAGGGCACGCGTGTGATTGCGGAAGATGATCGCGGCGACCTCATCTATGAAGATGTGGGTAACACCGCGCGCTTTCATACGCTTATTAAGAAGCATGTGGCTGCCTTGGAGCATGAATTGCACGAGCGTGGCTAATCGCTATCGCCAGTCGTTGCCGTTAGTCAGCCATGCCGCGTCATAACACAAAACGTCTGCCCATAATGGAGCCGACCACCGCGCGTAGTAGCGTGAGCCTTGGTCTTGCACGGGTATTATCCAAAATGGGCATTGCCTCCCGCACTACAGCTGCCGTTTTGATTGGGGCGGGGCGGGTGAGTGTGAATGGGCAGGTGCTGCGTAATCCCGAGGCCCGCATTAACATAGTGCAGGATCGCATTGCCTTGGATAATATCCTGCTCAGTGAAATTCCCAAACGTTATATTGCCGTAAACAAACCTCGTGGCCTGGTGACCACGGCCAGCGATGAACAAGGCCGCACTACGGTGTATGCGTGCCTGAGCGAAGATGACCAGCGTGCCTGGCTGGCACCGGTGGGTCGTTTGGATAAAGCCAGCGAAGGTTTGATCTTTTTTACCAATGATACGGCGTGGGCGCAACGCATTCTTGATCCCACCAGTCATCTCTCTAAAACCTATCATGTGCAGGTCAGCCGCTTGTTCAACGAGGATGATGTGGCACAGTTACAGCGCGGTGTGGTGCTTGATGATGGAATATTGGCGCGTGCCGCACAAGTTCGGGTACTACGCAGTGGACAAAAGAATTGCTGGCTGGAAATAGTGTTGCATCAGGGCATAAATCGCCAGATTCGCCGCATGCTCGCGGTGCTGAATGCCGACGTGCTGCGACTGATACGCGTGGCGATCGGCACGGTGGCGCTGGGGATGCTGCCCAAGGGGCAGAGTCGGCCGTTGACTGAGGCGGAGTTAAAGAGCCTCTGAGGTTAGCCCCTATTCATATCTCGCCGAAGAGCGCATCGCGGGGTTAAAAGTGCCCTCAATATGCTCATATACTGCATGTATACCTCTGAATTGGAGAAATCTTTATCTCGAACAAGTGTGAGAGACTTTCCGGGATTCACATTAACCCTTGACAGTTGAAGTACAAATGAAGTGCAGGTTAGGTATCCGTAGTTTCTTAGTTATAAAGCAAGTAGTGGACGGGATGTGATGGATGGGGGTGCGTAACAGAATCCATCCCGCCCTTCCACTATGGTAGGGCTTCCAGCAAGATATTGGGTGAGCATCCAACGAGATTTAGATATGAGATTGTAAATAGTTGTGGATGCTGATTTTCTGGATCAATTCCAGTTGGGTCTCTATCCAGTCAATGTGCTCTTCAGTATCTTCAAGCAGTTTCTGGAAAAGCGCTTTGGAAACATCATCACCCTGGTTGCGGCAGTATTGCAGGGCCTCGCGCAATGGTGGCACGGCTCGCATTTCCAGCGCCAGATCCAGCTTAAATTGCTCCTCGACGTTTTCGCCGATATTTAGCTTATTCAAATCCTGAAGATTGGGGATGCCTTCGAGAAACAAGATGCGATCCATCAGATGTTCGGCGTGTTTCATTTCCTCGATACTTTCTGCGCGGATTTTCTCTGCGAGCTTCTTGAAACCCCAGTTTTGCTGCATTTTTGCATGCATGAAATACTGGTTGATGGCGGTGAGTTCGTAGGTAAGCTGTTGATTGAGATATTCGATAACTTTCTTGTCGCCTTGCATAGCCAGATCCTCTTGCTTTTAAAGTGTCTTCTAGCATAACAGCAAGCAGGCAGGACAAACAAGAAAGAGAAACTAGGCGGCGATTCCCTGATCTACCGTCACACAGGGATGTGCCTGCTCCCGCGCATTCTGCGCTCGCGGCACTTTTGCATCCCTCCCCGCCGCAAGTGTCGGTGACTTCCGGTAACCTACTTCTGGCGACACTTTTGCGTCCATGCACTGTGTGGGAGGCAGGATGCCGGAAGTGACCGCGCTGTCACTTGAGCTGACGGCTAGGGCCTGATTGAGGCAGGTTTTGGCGCAAGTAGCACAGCGACCACATTGAGTAGCTACTTTCAGTTCGTTACGCAGATCACGCAAGCTACAGGCCCCTCGCAATACGGCGTGGTGGATGTTGCTTTCTGTTACGGCATGGCACAGGCAGACATACATATCAATCACCTTGTTTGTTAATCTACACCTCATTTATAAACCTAAATGAGAATGATTGTCAATACTTTTCTAAGATTCGAGTGGTTGAGGAATACATACCAATTTTTTAGTTCAAATAAAGTCATTTTCAGTAGTAAAGCTTGACAAGCACACCACAAATGATAATAATTCTCATTACTAGTTGTTGGGTAGGAATTTTATGTCTATATTGACTGATGTGGTTGATTACGGCGTCATAGGTTTTTTGCTGTTGCTCAGTATATGGGCGGTAGCGGTGGCGGTAGAGCGCTGGTCTTTGTACCGGCGTATTGATGTTACTCCCTTCCCTAGCGCCCTAGCCCTGGAAACCGAGTTGACGCGCCGGCTTACCATCATTGGCACGATTGCCGCCAATGCGCCTTATATTGGATTGCTAGGCACGGTGTTCGGCATCATGGTGACATTTCATACTTTGGGTGCCCAAGGCACCATGGACGTGCGGTCCATTATGGTAGGGCTGAGTCTGGCTCTCAAGGCTACCGCCATGGGGCTAATTGTGGCCATCCCTTGTGTGGCCATGAATAATGTTCTGCGTCGTCAGGTGAAAGAGCTGATTACCCGTTACGAGGTGCTCGGGGGCGACTCCCGGCGCAGCTCTGCTTCCTCCATACCAGGAGTCGAGCGTGGAGCGTGAAATTGATCAGATCAATGTTATCCCACTGGTTGATGTGATGCTGGTGCTGCTGGTGATTGTGCTGACTACAGCCACCTTTATTTCCACGGGCCAGATTCCTATTGACCTGGCCAAGGCCAAACACGCTGCAGAGACTATTGAGAAGCCATTGGTGATCACCTTAAAGCCTGACGGCAGTGTGTATGTAAATCAACAGACGGTTGCCGTGGACGCGTTGCCTGCTGCGCTAGGTGCTTATGCCAGACAGACGCCGGTAGTGGTGCGAGCAGACCGTGCGACCGTACTGGAGCGTTTTGTGCAGTTGATGGATGCCGTGAAGGGGTTGGGATTTACACAGGTAAGCCTGGAAGTGGAGCGCGTATGAGTACGGTGCTGCTGGATGGCTGGCGATATGCAGGAACGCACGAGCGCCGTGCACACATTGATGTGCAGGAGTTGCCGCACAGGCACGCGGGGAGCTGGGCGACATCGCTGGCCCTGCATGGCCTGCTGGGTGGCGTGGTGGTCTGGTTGATCACCGTCTTCGCCTTACCTTCGCCACCCCCTGTTATTGAAGCGCCCTTTCGCTGGGATGTGGCGCTGGTTTCTGCATCCGCACGGCCTACACCCCCGGCTTCGGCAGCAAAATTATCCCCGGCGCAGCCTGTGCAGACGCCGCGCACCAGCCCGATAGCGGCACCTGCTGAATCCGCCGCCGCTGTATCGAGCCTCGTGTCAGAAGCGGCGCCATTGCCGACGCCCCAAGCCAGTACAGTGACCAGTGAACCCGTAGTGGCCTCTGCTGCTGTTAAGCACGAGGTGCCTGACGCCGTGATTGCCAGCGCCCCCGCTGCGGAAGAAGTGTTGGCGCCCGCAACTATTGCGGGGCCGGTGGTGGCGAGTGCGCCGCTGAACCCTGCAGTGCGCACTGTCAACACAGGCGAGCTTAGTGATCTGCTGTGGCGCCGCATGGAAGCGTTGAAACGCTATCCGTATCTCGCCCGGCGTAACGGCTGGGAGGGCAAGGTGCTTATACGTGTGGTTCTTGGAGGCGATGGGCGCCTGCTGCACGCCGAAATTCAGGAGAGCTCGGGGCATGAAGTACTCGATCAGGATGCCCTTCAAGTATTGCGTGCCGCTACATTGTTGAAAACCGAACCAAACTTAGCCTTTCAACACCAAGCTACATTTACACTTCCTATGGCGTATCGCTTGCAATGATGGGGGAGAGTATAAATCTCTGAGTGTTTTTATGGAGTTTATTTAGTAATAGTTATCATTTACATTATCATTATTATTTACATTAAGATAGGGGAATAAAAGTATGTCACAACAACACGCTCACCTTTTAAGAGTCGCAGTATTAATGGCCTTGGCTTGCCCCACCACAGTTGTCATCGCCCAAGAGGTGCGCACGGTTGAGATTATCGGCACGCCAGAAGCGCTGGAACGCATTCCGGGTTCGGCTGATATTATTGATACTAAGACGCTGGAAAACAGCCGGGTTTTCACTACCAATGAGGCTCTGCGCAAAGTGCCGGGCGTTATAACACGCGACGAGGAAGGGTTTGGCCTGCGGCCCAACATTGGCATTCGCGGCCTGAATCCCACGCGTTCTGCCAAAGTGTTATTGCTGGAAGACGGCATTCCCCTGGCATATGCTCCTTATGGGGCAAATGAAACTTATTATCACCCGCCGGTGGATCGTTTCGAACGCATAGAAGTGCTCAAGGGCTCAGGGCAGATCGTGTATGGCCCGCAGACTATCGGTGGCGTGATTAATTACATAACTCCGGTGCCGCCTGCCCACCCAGGTGGCGCCATTACCCTGATTGGGGGGAATCGGGATTACTTTAATGGCCGCTTTAATTATGGTGGCACCTGGGGAAACAAGGGTCTGTTGTTTGACTATGTGCGCAAGCAGGGCGATGGTGCGCGTGATAACACCCATGCGCAGGTCGACGATCTCAATATCAAGGCAGTATTGGCTCTGAGTGCCCAGCAGGCGCTGACGCTGCGCGCCAACTATTTCGGTGAAGAATCGAATGTCACCTATTCCGGTCTGACCGAGGCAGAATATGCGGCGAATCCCCGGCAGAATGCTTTTAAAAATGACTTCATGTACGCCGATCGCTATGGTGTTTCCGCCACTCATGAGTTTGTGTTCAGTGAAGATGCGGTGTTGGCCACAAATTTCTACGGTTCAATTTTTCAGCGTGACTGGTGGCGGCAGTCGAGCAACTCCAGTCAACGGCCAAACGATAGCAGCGATCCGGCCTGCGGCGGTATGGCAAATCTAAATACCACCTGCGGCAACGAGGGCCGGTTGCGAGAGTATTATACCTGGGGCGTGGAACCGCGCCTGCGCGTCAACCACGCTTTATTGGGGGTAAAAAGTGAGGCTGACATGGGGGTTCGTGCCCATTATGAGACACAGGATCGTATCCAGAGGAACGGCACCACACCCACGGCGCGCACTGGCACAGTGGTAGAAGACAACATTCGCAAGAACCAGGCTTACGCACTTTTTGTGCAAAACCGCTTTCTTTTTGACAATTGGACATTGACGCCGGGTGTGCGTGTGGAATCCATCAAGTTTGAACGCACCAATAAGCTTGCCAAAAGTGGTGCGGGCGTGAGCGGCAAAACTGATCTCACCGAGGTGATTCCCGGTATCGGAGCCACCTATAACCCGTCCAGGAACCTCACAGTTTTTGCCGGTGTGCATCGCGGTTTTGCCCCACCCCGCACTGAAGACATCATCAACAATACCACGGGAGCGACCGTGGACATCGACGCAGAAAAAAGTGTGAACTTTGAGCTGGGTGTACGCAGCAAGCCTTATGCGGGCATCAATGTGGACGCGACAGTGTTCCGGTTGGATTTTGATAATCAGGTGGTTCCGGCCAGTGTTGCGGGTGGCACGGGTGCCAGCCTTACAAATGGCGGTGAAACACTGCATCAGGGCGCGGAACTCGCGTTTCGTGTCAATGGAAGTGAGCTGATGAGCATGTCACATAACGTATTTCTGCAGGCGGCCTACACATACTTACCCACAGCTAAATATACAGGTACACGCCGAAGTGGTGTGAGTGGATTTTCTACCACGAGCGTGACAGGTAATCGTCTGCCGTATGCTCCCGAAAACCTGCTGACCGCGACGCTGGGCTATAACCACCCCACAGGATTCGATGCACGCCTGGAGGCAGTCTATGTGGGCGAGCAGTTCAGTGACGACCTAAACACCGTTACGCCCACAGCCAACGGACAGCGTGGCTTGATTTCTGGCTACACGCTCTGGAACGCGGCGTTGAATTATCATGTGAAGCCAATCAATAGCACGGTATTCTTGACGGTGAAGAATCTGACTGATAAGGATTACATGGTGGATCGTTCGCGCGGTATTTTGCCAGGCAGCCCGCGGTTAGTGCAGGCAGGGGTTAAATATTCATTTTAAGACTGTCTGCTTTATTACAAATGAAGATATTCGGTTGTATATCCCTCCCCCTTGGGGCGCCGTTGCGCGCCCCTTTTTTTATTATATTTTTCAGGTTGAAGCAAGGAGAGGGTTATGATGCTCAAATACTGCTGCTATGCGGTGTTATTGTGTGTAGCCACGGGGATCCCTGCAGCCGCTACTGCACAGGATTGGCGCAAGAACGTGTCCACTGTGAAAAAGGTGGAGAAACTGATTGAGGTGATGCCTGCCACTGGCAATATCATGATCGAAATGGGTGAGCGTTACAAAAATCTTTATTGGGCCGCCAAGCTCGGCCAGTGGGAGTTTGCGAATTACCAGGCCGAAGAAATGGAAGAGCTGATTGATAAACTGAAAATAACCCGTCCTGAATTGGCTGAAACGGCAAATGAATTTTTAAAAAAAAGTTATCCGCATGTATTTCAGATAGTGAAATTACGTGACTGGAGTAAGTTTTTGGTAATGTTCGAAAATCTGCGCAATGAATGTATGGCGTGCCACAGTAAAAATGGGCATGGTTTCATTGGTTTGCCGATCCCGAAGCAGTCATCGAGTCCGGTTTTAAATATGGAATAAACTAAAAAAGCTCTATACCATTTCCGTGGGATCTACATCCAGCGCCCACCGTACCTTGCGTTGCCCAGGTATTTTTTTCAGGCTGGGTAGCCATGCATTGAGTAGTTGATGTAAATCGCTGCGGCGCGTAGCCTGTATAAGTAAATGCGCCCGATAATGCCCGGCGCGCTTTTCCATCGGTGCCGGCACCGGCCCCAATAATTCCACACCGGCCACATTGAGCGCCTGGGCACTATCGCGTGCCTGGTTGAGAAATTGTTGCGGGTGATCACGGTGGCTGGCCTCGGCGCGCAACAGCGCCAGAGTGCTGTAAGGAGGCAGTCCCACCTCGCGACGTTCTGCCAGCGCTGCCTCTACAAAGCGGTGATATCCCTGTGTCAATAAAAGTTGTAACAACGGATGGTCAGGGTGGTGGGTTTGCAGCACCACTTGTCCGGGTTTTTCTGCACGTCCCGCGCGCCCGGCCACTTGCAATATGAGTTGGGCCATGCGTTCACTGGCACGGAAGTCAGCGCTGAATAGACCCTGGTCAGTGTCAAGAATGCCGACCAGAGTGACATCAGGAAAATGATGTCCTTTAGCGAGCATTTGTGTGCCGAGCAAAATCTGACTTGCGCCGCTATGCACACCTTCCAGCAAGGTTTTCAACGCACCTTTTAGGCGCGTGCTGTCGCGGTCGATGCGCGTAATGAGTGTCTCAGGAAATCTGTTTTTAAGCGCGTGTTCAATACGTTCGGTGCCATACCCCAACCCACGCAGATCAGTGCTCTTGCAGGCGGGGCAATGCTTGTCGAGCAAACGCTGTGTACCACAGTGATGGCACTGTAAAAGGCGCCCCCTCTCATATAGGCCCTGGTGTAGTGTCAAGTGTGCATCGCAACGTCGGCATTCAGCCACCCACCCGCAGTCATGGCACAGTAACGTTGGTGCATAGCCACGTCGATTGAGAAATAGTAGCACTTGATTGTTCTGTGCCAGATGCCGCGCTATAAGCGTTAGCAAAGGTTGCGAGAGATTATCATCCATGGGCTGGTGACGTACATCCAGTGTCTCAATCGAAGGGCCCATGGCAGTGCCGGCGCGTTCAGGAAGTTTCAATGAATGATAACGGCCACTGTTTACATTATGCAGGCTTTCCAGAGAAGGTGTCGCCGAACCCAGTATCACCGGCACATTGGCCTGATGCGCACGCATCACCGCCACGTCGCGTGCGGAATAGCGAAACCCGTCTTGCTGTTTGAATGACGTATCGTGCTCTTCATCAATAATGATCACGCCCAGACATTGCATAGATGTGAACACTGCTGAACGTGTGCCGATGATGATAGGCGTCTGACCGCTGCGCGCCATCATCCAGCTGGATAGGCGCTCCCGATCCGACATTCCCGAATGCAGTACCGCCAGCGGCAGATTAAAGCGCCGCTGAAAGCGTTCGATGAGTTGTGGGGTAAGGCCAATTTCTGGCACCAATACCAAGGCCTGCAGTCCGCGCGCGAGCGTTTGTTCAATGATTTGTAAATAGACTTCAGTTTTGCCGCTCCCCGTTACGCCATCCAGTAAAAAAGCCTGAAAATTTCCCAGTGCATTACCTGCTGCGGTGACAGCTTCCTGTTGAGGTGGGTTGAGCATAAGCCGCTGTTCGCATGAAGCCGCATCGGGCTTATGTGTATGTCCCGTGTATGCTGTTGTGTCCACGGTTTCCTCAATCTGCACCCATCCCTTATTTATGAGCGCCCGCAATGCGCCTTGCCAGTCCCCCGGCTGTTCCATAAATTGCGTGCTGCTTAATCCTTTAGGATGAGCGTGCAGCAAGCCCATTACGGCAGCTTGACGCGGGGCGCGAGTCAAGCTATTCAGGGAGGTAGTGGTGCCTTGCTCAGTCAGGCGCCAGCGTCGCAGAATTTCGCCGGGCAGGCCGCTCATCCGTGGTGCTTTACCACTACGCAACAGCGTGGGTAACATGCTAGTAAATACCATGCCCAAGGGATAGTGATAATAGCCGCTGGCCCAATGCGCCAGTTGCAAGAGTTCAGCAGATAACAGCGATTCGTCATCCAGTATTTCCAGCGCGTTTTTGAGGCGTCCGCTTTCCACGGCGCTGTGTGTAACAACTTCCACTAATATCCCAATGATTTTGGTTTTACCAAAAGGCACACGCACACGCATTCCCGGTGCGAGCGACGCACGATTACATCCGGGAGGAGCGAGGTAATCAAAATTACTATCCAGGGGCGATGGGATAGCAACGCGCAAAAAGAAAGTGGGCTCTGACATGGGGTAATTAATGCCTAATCTGAGACGATACTGTTATAGACAGGCATGGTTTTTGCTCGTATTGATTACCTGCTCGACAATAATAGAAAAATGACACCATTGTAATCAGCCAACGCTGTTAATACTTTATAAGTAATTGATTATTTTAATAATATATTGAAGAAGGACACGATAATGTTAAACCCGTATGATATAGTAAAAGGTGTTTCTTCGTTGGTGTCGCTACCCGAAATATGTGTTCGCGTCAATGAAATGGCTGAGAATCCACGTTATTCTGCACTGGATATCGGCAAGATGATTGGTCAGGATGCGGGTTTGGTGGCCCGTTTGCTGAAAATCGTTAACAGCGCATTTTATAATAATGTATCCCGCATTGACACCATCTCTCGTGCTATTACGGTGATTGGCGTGCGTGATTTACGCGATCTGGTGTTGGCAACATCGGCGATACGTACATTCACAAATGTGCCCAGTACCTTGATGGATATGGACAGTTTTTGGCGACATAGTGTTGCAACAGCGGCGGTTGCGAAGATTCTCGCATCACATTGTCGGGTTCTGCATGCGGAACGCCTGTTTGTAGCTGGATTGTTACACGATGTGGGTCAATTGGTATTATGTATAAAAATTCCAGAATTAATGCGCGTGGCATTATTTCGGGCGCGCGATGCGAGTTTGTCTCCTTATCATGCCGAACATGAAGTGTTTGGTTTTGACCATGGCAAAGTAGGTTGTGAATTAATGCGTTTATGGCGGTTGCCAGACAGTATGCAGGAAATAACCGAGTTTCATCATACCCCGGGCGCCGCTGAAAATTTTTCTCTCGAAACGGCGATTGTTCATCTGGCAGGCATTATTGCAAATCAAGTGGAACCAGATGGTTTGCGCAAAAGATTGTTTGAAAGTATTGACCCGGTGGCGTGGGAAATTACGGGTCTGACAGAAGGAATTATTGCCGAGATTTTACCGGAAGCCCGTTCAAAATACGTTGACTCGCAGTTAATGCTGCTGCCCGGCATGCGTATCGCACATTAATACTTTGGCAGGTATGCATGGAACGCCACATCCCATAGTTTAGATGCTGCGTTTGGCAACGAAAATACCTAAAGAGTGGTTTATTTTACTGTTGCTTCACAATGCCATTTGCCTTCTTCCTTGACGCCACCAATTGCGGTTACCATTTGTTGGGGAGTCACTTTGCCGTCTTCGTATTTCACAATGACAAACTTGCGTCGTTCAACTGCATCTACAGATTTTACTCCAGGCAATTTCTGCAACGCAGCGGTGATATCTTCTGGATAAAATTCACAAAATTTTCCACCCAGATTGAGCGTTATTTCTTTACCCCCTGCCGCTAAAGCCGTTGAAGTTGTTGCTGCGATCAGGGTAAGAATGATAGCTATAGCAACCAGAACAGTGATAACTGGAATCGCAATTGATTTTATTATGCTGGTCATAGTTTGCCTCTTTGATGATGTTGGGGGTTTCATACCTGCGTGTTAAAAATAACTAGGTCCCTTTGCGGGCGCCTTTCGGCCGGCTACCCTATCAATACTCCTATATGAGCACAGAGTCAATAACTTGCAGTATGCTAAGATATATATCTGGCACCTTGAATAGCTATTTCCCTGGATTTTATCCCTTGACTGTGCGGCGAATGCATTTTTTAATCCTGCTATTTTGGTATACTGTTCTTCC
Organism: Gammaproteobacteria bacterium; assembly: GCA_046590885.1. GTDB lineage: Bacteria > Pseudomonadota > Gammaproteobacteria > Ga007554. The sequence goes on along the minus strand of JBKJTS010000032.1, from coordinate 6,977 downwards.
TTGCCTACTTACGCCTATAGCCAACAGTCAATGCAAAATTCCAACCAAAATAAGGTACATGCGCACATAGAGATCTACTCCACGTCGATTTGTCCCTATTGTGTACGGGCCAAGTCGCTGCTCAGACATAAGGGCGCCCCCTATGTGGAATATAACGTTGGATTTGACAGCGAAGCACGTCAGCATATGGTTCAACGCACTTTCGGGCAGCGTAGCGTGCCCCAGATTTTTATCAATGACCGGCACATTGGTGGGTTTGATGATCTTAATGAGTTAAACCGGCGAGGTGAGCTCGACGCGTTGCTCGCAGAGCCGTCTCAGCCATCTTCTCCTAAATTGAGTCCATGAAAATCGGCACCCCATTAAGTCCCAGTGCTCTGCGTGTGATGTTGCTGGGTAGTGGTGAGCTGGGCAAGGAGGTCATTATTGCCTTGCAACGTCTGGGTGTAGAAGTGATTGCGGTGGATCGTTATCCCAATGCTCCCGGGCATCAGGTCGCGCATCGTGCGCATGTTATTAACATGGCTGATGGCACGGCATTGCGCGCCCTGGTGCAGCAGGAGCGACCGCACATTATCGTGCCGGAAATCGAAGCAATTGCCACCGATATGTTGCTGCAGATCGAGCGTGAAAGTCTGGCCGAAGTTATTCCCACGGCCCGTGCCGCGCAACTCACCATGAATCGCGAAGGAATTCGACGCCTGGCCGCTGAAACTCTGGAATTGCCGACCTCCCGCTATGCGTTTGCCGACAGTCTCAATGAATTGAAAATGGCTATAGATGGTGGTGTCGGTTATCCCTGTATCATCAAACCCGTGATGTCGTCGTCAGGGAAAGGCCAGTCCACCGTGCCCGAGCCGGAAGATGTGGAAAAAGCCTGGGATTACGCCATGAGCGGCGGACGTGTGAAGCATGGTCGGGTAATTGTTGAAGAGATGATCCAGTTTGATTTTGAGATCACCCTACTGACAGTGCGCGCGCGGGGTGCAGCGGGAGATATTGAAACGAGTTTCTGTGAACCCATCGGTCATGTACAGGTGCAGGGTGATTATGTCGAAAGCTGGCAGCCGCAATCAATGAGCGCGCCGGCATTACAGCGCGCACAGCAGATTGCCAGAGCGGTGACAGATAATCTCGGTGGACGTGGTATATTTGGTGTTGAATTATTTGTCAAAGGCGACCACGTCTGGTTCAGTGAAGTCAGCCCACGTCCGCATGACACCGGCATGGTGACGATGATCAGTCAGGTACAGAACGAGTTTGAGTTACATGCGCGGGCGATTTTGGGTTTGGGGGTGACGACGCAGATGCGCCCGGGTGGTGATGCAGGTGCCAGTGCCGTGATTTATGGAGAGCTTGAAGCGACGGGGATCGTCTTCGAGGGTGTAGACGAGGCCCTGCGCGTGCCGCAGACGGACCTACGTTTGTTTGGCAAGCCCGAGTCATTTGCGCGACGGCGCATGGGTGTAGCGCTGGCTAATGGCATCACCACCGACGAAGCGCGCAGTCGTGCCAAACTCGCCGCCAGCAAAGTACGACCTGTGCCGGGTTAGTTATACAGAAACTATCATCGCGTTGTTTGGAATTTTCACTGAAGGAGTCATTATGAACTTTATATCAAGATCGCTAGTTGCCATGTTGGTTGTCGTATTGCCGCTGATGGCCCATGCCGGAGACAGAAGCCCTTCTCCGGATAATGCTGAAGTGTTTATTGTGGCCCCCAAAGACGGTGAAGAAGTCACTAATCCGGTGGTCATAAAATTTGGCATCAAGGGCATGGATGTGGCCAAAGCTGGTACGCAAATACCTAACACTGGCCACCATCACCTGTTGGTTGACGCCGAGTTGCCTGTTCTGAATCAACCCATTCCCAAAGACGCTAATCATATGCACTTTGGAGGTGGACAAACCGAAGCCACACTAACGCTTACCCCAGGCAAGCATACTCTGCAATTACTGTTGGGCGACGGCAACCATGTCCCGCACCATCCAGCAGTGATTTCAAAAGTGATTACCATTACCGTTAAATAATTTCCTTGGTGGGTCTCTTTACGGCCATTCGACCGCAGGGATGACTGCATGCGACCGCCCATGGATTGTAGAAAGTAGAGCAATGCAAGAGCACACCGCTGAGCTGTCGCGATTCAGGAAGTAGAACAAGGTATGGAGCAATTACCGAGAAATCTGGCCGTTTTCAGTTGGGCTGATGCATCATGAACAATCGACAACACACCGCAAAACGCTGGGTCATCAAAGTGGGCAGCTCGCTGCTTACTAACAATGGCCGTGGCCTTGATGAAACCTTGATAGGTGCATGGGCGGTACAAATTGCTGCCTTGCGTCAGGTGGGCGTCGAGGTCGTATTGGTGTCTTCTGGCGCTGTTGCCGAAGGCATGAAACGCCTTGGCTGGGAGCGTCGCCCGCATGCCTTACATGAACTTCAGGCGGCCGCCGCAGTCGGGCAGATGGGTCTGGTGCAGACCTATGAAACCTCTTTTCAGAAACACAATATACGCACCGCGCAAATTCTGCTTACTCACGATGATCTCGCCGATCGACAGCGTTATCTTAATGCGCGCAGCACATTACGCACCTTGCTGGCGCTGGGCGTTGTACCGGTGATTAACGAAAACGACACCGTGGCGGTGGAAGAAATCCGCTTTGGTGATAACGATACGCTGGCCGCCTTGGTGACAAATCTGATCGAGGCTGACCTGCTGGTGTTGCTCACCGATCAGCCCGGCATGTACGATCAGGATCCGCGCCAGAATCCTGATGCCCAGTTGATTCACGAGGCGCAGGCTGGCAACCCGGCATTGGAGCGCATGGCCGGTGCTGGGGGCGTGGGCAGTCTGGGCCGCGGCGGCATGCTCACCAAAGTGCGCGCCGCCGCCCGCGCAGCCGCGTCCGGTGCGGCCACATTGATCGCTTATGGCCGTGAAGATGCGATATTGCAGCGTATTTTGGCCGGGGAGCGCGTTGGTACTATGCTACTGCCAGGGCAGGAAACCATGGCAGCACGCAAGCAATGGTTGGCGGGTCAGCTGCAGGTGCGGGGGCGCGTAATTTTGGATGCCGGAGCAGCGCGCGTGCTGCGCGAAGCTGGGTGTAGCTTGCTGCCGGTGGGTGTGATTGCAGTCGAAGGCGAATTTGGGCGGGGCGAACTGGTAGCGTGTATCAGTGAAGACGGCACGGAAATCGCACGCGGACTAGTGAATTACAGTGCCGCCGAGTCGCGTAAAATCATGCGCCAGCCGAGCGACAAAATCGAAGAGTTACTGGGCTATGTAGATGAAACCGAACTGATGCACCGCGATAATCTGGTGTTGAGTTGAAGGCACCTTTATCAATCCGCTGAAGCCACGATGGCGGCGTTGGAAATGGGCTCGAAATGCTCATGTACTCCGTGTACACCCCGCTTTTTCGCCCATTTCCGCCTTGCCCCTCGCGTCTTAATCGAATTTATAGAGGCACCCTTGATATGAGCCACGAGTTCGACGAATACCTAAAAAACTGATCTGGTTAACTGCGTTATGCAGTCAAAATGGGCAGATCGACAACAGCAGCTTACGCAGCGAAATTTTTGGCGAAAGCCAGCATGAGACCTTGCTGTCTATTTTGACGAAGTGTGATGGAAGGTTCTGGCTGAGTAGCGCCGCCCAAGTCTTGCTACTGTCGGGTGCGAGTGCGGACCGACAGTAGAGGCAAGGTGTTCGGCATGCAGTCGACTGACTGCTAGCCTTTGTTAAAACCAAGCCACCCGCAATCGGGTAGCCTGTCGGGTTTCAGGCCTGCAAGGCTTTGATGTGCTGATTCAGGCGGCTTTTGTGGCGGGCGGCCTTATTCTTGTCAATCAAACCTTTGCGCGCCATTCTGTCAATAACAGGTACAGCGTTGGCGTAGGCGGTTTGTGCTGCGGTTTTATCACCTGCTTCTATGGTGGCGACGACCTTTTTGATCGCAGTGCGCACAGAAGAGCGCATGCCGGTGTTCTGTTCACGATGTGCGTCTGCTTGACGGACGCGTTTTTTAGCTTGTGCAGTGTTGGCCAACGTTGTAACTCCTGAAAATTTGATAGCCGCTGTGTGGCATGCACACGAGCGTCTCTTTATGAGCAGACCATTTTTGGCGTAGTAAACCTCGTATTATCCATATTTCCTGCTATTCCGTCAATACGACGAGTTATTAAAAAGCGTATGCTATTGATTATCCCCCTGTTATATCAGTTGCCATTACTATTTTATTGCTGTCAGGCAGACGGCGCACAAGGTATGATGCGCGTTGTAATATTGCAGCGAGTAATGGGTAAGACACTATGGGTTTGTTAAGGTCTACCGCCACGGTCAGTGGCATGACCATGATTTCGCGTGTGCTGGGTTTCGTGCGGGACATGGTAATTGCGCGCGTGTTCGGTGCCGGAGCGGCCACCGACGCCTTTTTTGTGGCTTTTCGCATTCCCAATTTCCTGCGCCGTCTGTTTGCCGAAGGTTCGTTTTCACAAGCCTTCGTGCCGGTGTTGACCGAATATAAAACCCAGCGTCAGCATGACGAAGTAAAAAAACTTGCCGATGATGTAGCGGGGACGCTGGGAGGTTTGCTGTTTCTGATTACGTTGGTAGGAATTATCACCGCCCCTTTTTTGATCATGGTGTTTGCGCCAGGATTTCTGGATGAGCCACACAAATATAATCTAACTGTGGAAATGCTGCGCATTACCTTCCCCTACATATTTTTTATCTCGCTCACTGCGTTTGCGGGGGGCATTCTCAACACCTATGGGCGGTTCAGTGTACCGGCATTGACGCCAGTGTTTCTGAATCTGGCGATGATCGCTACGGCATTGTGGCTGGCACCGCTGATGGATGATCCGGTGGTAGCGCTGGCATGGGGAGTGTTCATCGCCGGGGTAGTGCAGTTGCTGTTTCAAGTGCCATTTTTGCACCGTCTGCGCCTGCTGCCGCGGCCGCGCTGGGGGTGGGCACAGGAGGGAGTGCAGCGTATTCTCAAGTTGATGTTGCCCAGTTTGTTTGGTTCGTCGGTAGCGCAGGTGAGTCTGTTGATTGATACGCTGATAGCCTCGTTTCTGGTGACTGGCAGTGTGTCATGGCTGTATTACTCGGACCGTCTGGTGGAGTTTCCGCTGGGGGTGTTTGGGGTAGCGCTGGCGACGGTGATCTTGCCTAGCCTGTCGCAAAAACATGCACAGGCATCACCGCTGGCGTTTTCGCATACTCTGGACTGGGGGCTGCGCTGGGTGATGCTGGTGGGTATGCCCGCTACAGTGGGCTTGCTGATACTGGCTGGGCCCTTGCTGGTGACGATGTTCCAGTATGGCAAATTTACTGCACATGATGTGGAAATGTCGTCGCGCAGCTTGATGGCCTATGGCTTAGGTCTGCTCGCGTTTATGTTAATCAAGGTGCTGGCGCCAGGATTTTTTGCGCGTCAGGACACGCGTACGCCGGTGCGGATTGGCCTGCTCGCCCTCGGTATTGGCATGGTCGTCAAGCTGGCGCTGGTATTCCCGCTGGCCCACGCGGGCCTGGCGCTGTCGTCATCATTGGTAGCATTTTTAAATGCCGCACTGCTGTATCGTGCCTTACGTCGCGCGGGTGTCTACACGCCTGAGCCCGGCTGGGTGCGTTTGATGGTGCAAGTGGTATTCGCTAATACGATGATGGGCGCGCTGTTGTGGTGGGGTGTGGGTGACTGGATGAGCTGGGGGCAGTGGCGTGCCATGGAGCGCGTGATGCATTTGATGTTATGGGTGGTAGCAGGCTCAGTGAGTTATTTTGCCTGCCTGTGGATCACTGGGGTGCGTTATCACCATTTCCGGTCCAAAGCTAAATGAATGGTATAATTCATTTTTTGTAAGTGACTCTATGGAACTGATACGCAGCCTGGTGAATCTCCACTCGCATAGTCTTGATCGGCCGCGTGGTTGTGTGGCGACTATTGGTAATTTTGATGGCGTGCATCTTGGCCATCAGGCGGTATTGGGGCAGTTGGCAGAAAAAGCTGCTGAGCTGCATCTGCCAGCGGTGGTGATCACCTTTGAACCCTATCCGCAGGAATATTTTGGCGGTTCCTGTGCATCCCTGCACTCACCGCACTTGGGCGTCCTGCCCGGTGCGCGTGGGGGTGTGCCGCCACGCTTGACGCGCTTTAGAGAAAAAGTGCAGGTGTTGCGCCGCTACTCAGTTGACAAGGTGTTGTGCCTGCACTTTAATGCGGCACTGGCGGACACTAGCGCACAGGAGTTTATTCGTACCGTACTGGTCGATGGACTGGATGTGCGCTATCTGGTGGTAGGGGATGACTTTCGTTTTGGCAAGCAGCGCCAAGGTGATTTTGCCATGCTCAAGGCGGCGGGTTTGGAGTTTGGCTTCCAGGTGGTGAACCGGCACACCTTCAGCATTGAGGGTGCACGCGTCAGTAGTACCCGTATTCGTGCAGCGTTGGCAGAAGGCGATCTTGGTACCGCAGAAAAATTGTTGGGCCGGCCGTATCGTATGAGCGGGCGCGTGGCCCGCGGTGCGCAGCGTGGCCGCTCGATTGGTTTTCCTACCGCAAATATTTATGTGCATCGCCGTGCCACACCCGTGCAGGGTGTATTTGCAGTAGAAATGTTTGGGTTCGACGGTGAGCCATTGGCGGGCATTGCGAATGTGGGTACTCGGCCTACCGTAGGGGGCACCGCCGTGGTACTTGAAGTACATTTGTTCGATTTTACGCAGGATATCTATGGTCGGTATGTGCAAGTGGACTTCTTGCACCGGCTGCGTGACGAACAGCGTTTTGCATCGCTGGATGACCTGAAACAACAGATACACATTGACGCGCAACAGGCGCGCGATTTCTTTGAGAAAAGAGACCCACTAACTTTTAATTAATATGTCATTTCGCCGCGCTTGCGCAGGCGTGGCGAAATGACATGCTTTGGTTGGGTTATATAAAGCGAGATGACAGTGATTGAT
>JBKJTS010000139.1:0-27636 GCA_046590885.1 Gammaproteobacteria bacterium | reverse complement strand
TTTCTGGAGAACGCATTGAAGCTCAAGCAATACCAAGTAGATGCCTTCACTGACAAGGTCTTCGGCGGCAACCCTGCCGCAGTGGTTCCATTGTCATCGTGGCCTGATGATTCGCTTCTCCAAGCAATTGCCGAGGAAAACAACCTCTCAGAAACAGCATTCTTCGTTTCATCGGAGAAAGGCTTCAAGCTGCGGTGGTTTACCCCGACCAAGGAAGTTGATCTTTGCGGCCACGCAACCTTGGCAACTGCTCATGTTATTTTTGAGATTATTGGCTACTCCAAGCAGGTCATCACCTTTGAAACACGTAGTGGCGAACTGTTCGTAGAAAAGAAGGGAACACTGTTGGAAATGAACTTCCCAGCATGTCCCCCGAAACTCTGTGATCTCTCCGAAACCTTGGCTCAAGGGCTCGGTCAGCGCCCTATTGAGGTGTTAGCCGCTGATGATTACTTGGCCGTGTTCGACAGTGAAGCAACCATTCGAGCCATCACGCCCAACCACGCTTTGCTAAGCCAACTTGATTTGCGCGGTGTCATAATCACTGCGCCCGGTACCGATGTTGATTTTGTTAGCCGCTGCTTTGCACCCAAGTATGGCATCCCCGAAGACCCCGTCACTGGCTCCGCTCATTGCGAGCTTGCTCCGTACTGGGCCAATAAACTTGGCAAGAACACCCTGAGTGCCAAACAAGTTTCCAAGCGTGGTGGCAACATCACTTGCGAGGTAAAAGATGACCGTGTGTTTTTATCAGGGAGTGCGGTCACGTTTATGGAGGCTGAAATTACCTTCTAAAGTATTCCTGGCCTTGAAATGACGAAATGTGAATCTTTAGAAACGCCTAAAAAACACTGCATTAATCGACGTTTCCTACCGGCAACTTAAACAATGAAGCATGCAGTAACGTCTTGGTGTATTCATGGCGCGGCGCAGTAAACAACTGCTCAGTGTCGCCCGATTCCACCACACTTCCGCCTCGCATTACCAATACACGGTGAGCCATGGCACGAATCACCTTGAGATCATGGGTAATAAATAAATAACTCAGCCCATGAGTTACCTGGAATCCTCTTAATAATTCCAGTACCTGTTTCTGTACAGACACATCAAGTGCGCTGGTGGGTTCATCCAGTAAAATCAGTTTTGGCTCCAGCACCACTACACGCGCAATGGCGATGCGTTGGCGCTGGCCGCCTGAAAACTCATGCGGATAGCGCGACAGCATGTCATCTGATAAGCCTACCTCCCCCAACACCCTCACAATCCGGTCACGATGCTGCGTTTTTGTCAGTGCAGGGAAGTGGATTTTCAACCCTTCACCAATAATCTGCTCAATCGTCATACGCGGCGAAAGGGATGAGTAAGGATCCTGAAATACCACCTGAAAATTCCGGCGCAGTAAACGTAACTGGCGTGCGCTCACCGTATCCAGACGCTGTCCATCAAATATAATTTCACCTGCGCAATTCTGTAAACGTAGCAGGCACATACCCAAAGTAGATTTTCCTGAACCGGATTCACCGACAATGCCCAGTGTTTCACCTTGCCGCAAGGTAATGTCGACATTGTCCACAGCTTTGATCTCGCCAATCGTGTGGCGAAAAAATCCGGCTTTAATGGGAAAAGCGCATTTCAATTTATCGGCTTGCATCAATACAGGACGTGTCGCCATGCTGGCGGCCGTTTCGTCGGCCAGGAGTCTTGTCGGTTCGCTGTCTAATAAAAAACGCGTGTAGGGATGCTGTGGCGCGGCAAATAAGTCATTCACCGTGGCCTGCTCTACAAGATGACCATGTTGCATTACACAGATACGGTCCGCAAAGCGCCGCACCATATTCAAATCATGGGTAATCATTAGCACGGCCATCGAAAAGTCACGTTGCAGATCCTCGAGCAGATTGAGAATCTGCAATTGAATTGTAACATCCAGTGCAGTGGTGGGCTCGTCGGCAATCAATAGTTTGGGGCTGCATGCCAGCGCCATGGCAATCATCACGCGTTGCCGCTGCCCACCCGATAGCATGTGTGGGTAAGCATCAAAACGCTTATGCGGCTCGGGTATACCGGTGCGATCCAGCAGTTCCAGCATGCGCTGACGCGCCACCGCTTTGCTCATGCCTTCGTGAACCATCAAAGGCTCAATCAGTTGCTGACCAATGGTGTAGACCGGATTAAGTGCTGTCATCGGCTCCTGAAATATCATGGCGATATCTTTGCCGCGTATACCACGCAGGGTGCGTTGATCACACTTGAGCAGATCCCTGCCCTGAAAATAAATTGCGCCACTGGGATATGAAACATGATGACGGTCATGCAAATGCAGTATTGATAATGCGGTAACCGATTTTCCGGAACCCGATTCTCCTACCAGTGCAAGCTTCTCTCCGGCACCTATCTGAAAACTGATATCGTGTACTACTTCGCTGGCGGTATTGGTATGGCCAAACTGTACTGATAGATGTTCAACCGATAGCAATGGGCGCATAGATGTTTGCTCAGACATGGACATCATTCTTTTTTGTAGGGGCGCATCAGCCGCGCCGTGTATCAAGTGCTTCACGCACTGCTTCACCAATAAATATCAACAGTACCAAGGTGCTGACCAGAACACCAAACGTGGTCATAGACAACCACCAGGCGTCAATATTATCTTTACCCTGCGCCAATAATTCACCCAGGCTGGGTGTGGTGGGGGGCACACCCAGACCAAGGAAGTCGAGACTCGTCAGGGCCAGAATAGAGCCGCTGATACGAAACGGCAGAAACGTAATAACAGACACCATGCTATTCGGCAATAAATGGCGCAGCATGATGGCACGATTCGATACACCCAGTGCACGCGCTGCTTTCACGTAATCCATGTTGCGTCCACGTAAAAATTCCGCGCGCACATAGTCTGCCAGTCCCATCCAACCAAACAGAGCCAGCAAAATAATCAGCAATAAAACGCTTGGTTGAAAAATGGAGGAAAAAATAATCAACAGATAGAGCTCGGGCATGGAGCCCCATACTTCAATTACCCGCTGCGAAAATAGGTCAAAGCGCCCTCCCAGGTAACCTTGTAATGCACCCGCAATAATGCCAATGGCGGTCGCCACTACCGTGAGCGCCAGCGCAAATAATACTGACAAACGAAACCCGTAAATTAATCGCGCCAGCACATCGCGCCCCCGATCATCCGTGCCCAGAAAATTTTGCGCCGAGGGCGGTGCGGGATTCGGGTGCTCAGTGGCAAAATTTATGGTGTCATAGCTGTAACGGTTGGGTGCGTACCATACCCAATTGCCTGATTGCGTCAGACGATCCTTAAGATAAGCATCGTTATAATCCGCTTCAGTTTCAAAATCACCCCCAAACGCTGTTTCGGGATAACTCTTGATTATCGGAAAATAAAAAGAGTCCTGGTAATAAACCAGAATGGGTTTGTCATTACTCAGGATTTCCGCACATAAGCTCAATATAAATAAAATCATGAAAACCCACAGACTCACGTAGCCACGCCGATTAGTCTTAAAACGTAACCAGGCGCGCTGCCTGGGCGAAAGGGGTGGTACGTTGGATAATGGCACACTAATGGCTGCGGAGCCGTGTTTACTGACACTCTCGCTCATGAAGAAACAGATTCAAACTGAATACGTGGGTCTACCAGGACATAACACAGGTCAGACAAAAGTTTGGCCACCAACCCGAGTAAGGTAAATAAATATAGCGTGCCTAACACCACTGGGTAATCACGTTTGACTACCGACTCATAAGACAATAACCCCAAGCCATCGAGTGAAAAAATTGTCTCGATTAACAAACTGCTGGCGAAAAATGCGCCCATAAATGCTGCAGGAAATCCTGTCACAAGGGGTATCATGGCATTACGGAATACGTGCTTGTATAGGACTGTGCCTTCCTCCAAACCTTTAGCGCGCGCGGTTAATACATACTGTTTGCGGATTTCTTCAATAAAACTGTTTTTTGTCAGCATGGTTGTGATCGCAAAACCACCTACCACCGAGGCGATGATGGGTAATGTCATATGCCATAAATAATCAGTGATCTTGCCATACCATGACAGCGTATCCCAATCGTCAGACACCAGACCTCGCAATGGGAACACACTCCAGAAGCTACCACCACCAAACAATACCAGCAGCGTGATGCCCAAAACAAAACCGGGAATCGCATAACCAATTAGAATAATTGTGGTGCTTGCAATATCAAAGCGCGAGCCATCTCGCATTGCTTTAGCAATTCCCAACGGAATTGACGTTAAATAGACAATGAAGAATGTCCACAAACCTAAGCTAATCGATACCGGTAATTTGGAAATAACCAGATCCATTACTGATTTGTGATGAAAGTAACTGTCACCAAGATTAAATGTGGCGTAATTCACCACCATGTCAACAAACCGCTCATGCAGCGGCTTGTCAAAGCCATACAGCGCTTTGAGTTTTTCAAGGCGCTCGGCATCCAGGCCCGCATTGCCCCGGTATATTGGCACGCCACCTCCCCCGCCTTCGCCACTCGCACTGTGGTTTTGCATTTTACTAATCAATTGCTCGACGGGGCCACCGGGAACAAACTGAATAATGGCAAATGTCACCAGCATCACGCCAAACAGCGTGGGAATCATTAGCAGCAGGCGTTTAAGGATATAAGCGGCCATGATTTTAAACCCTACTCATGTCTAAGGTTTTTTCCACCAGGTGCGTATCATCCATGCATCCACACCATAATACAGTGGCAGCTTATCGGGATATACAAGGTTCTTGCGGTAAGCAACTCGATGAACGGGGGTGTACCAGTTAGGCACCAGGTATTCGCCATGTAATAATACTCTATCCAGCGCCCGGGTAGCGGCCACCAACTGAGCACGGCTCGGCGCATACACTACTTTTTCCACCAGCGCATCAACTACCTGATCTTTGATGCCAGCTATATTATTAGATCCTTCCTGATCTGCTGCCGATGAATGCCAGTAATTGGTTTGTTCATTACCCGGTGACTGGGATTGACCGAATGAATTAACAACCATATCAAAATCACGTGTATCAATACGCCGTTGATACAGCGCCACATCCACCGTGCGGTAGCTGACCTTAATCCCTACTTTTGCAAGATTCTGTGCATAAGGTTCGACAATCCGCCCAAATGCTTTCTGCGCCAAGAGAATTTCAAATTCCATGCTTTCACCTTGCGCATTTTTCAATACACCGTTTTGCAGCTTCCAACCCGCGCTGGTGAGTAACTCTTTCGCTGTTCGTAAGTTGTTACGTAACCCTCCTGGACCCGAAGATGTTGGTGGTTGCCACTCTGTGGTAAAAACTTCAGGCGGCAATTTGGCGCGAAGCGGCTCCAGCAGTGCCAACTCATCTCCTTTTGGTAATCCTGAAGAAGCCAACTCGCTGTTACTGAAATAGCTGTTGTTGCGTTTATATTGATTGTAAAAAAGATTCTGGTTTGACCATTCAAAATCAAATGCCAAGGCGATTGCTTTGCGCACCCGTTTATCCTTGAATAAAGCGCGACGCGCATTAAATACAAAACCTTGCATGCCTGCATTATTACGGTGCGCCAGTTCTTTACGATTTATCGATCCATTATCAAAGTGTTGGCCCACGTAGTCGCGTGCCCACTGCTTAGAGTTTAATACATGAATAAAGTCAAATTCCCCTGCCTTGAAAGCCTCAAGCTGCACCGTCTCATCCGTATAATATTTAATTGTAATACTATCAAAATTGAACATGCCCCGCCGCGTGCCCAAGTCACGGCCCCAATAAGTCGGGTTACGTTTATAGATAATATTTTTTCCTAAATCATATTTATCTACCACATACGGCCCACTACCCAGTGGTAATTCGGTGACAACTTTATCGAACGCTTTATTACCCACCCATTTTTTTGCAAAAATAGGTATTTGCGCGGTAATCAAATGCAATTCTGGATTAACCTTGGCAAATTCAAAACGTATTGTGCGTGCATCAACGACCGTTGCACGTTTAATATCATTCCACATAAAGCGATACAGGGGATGCGCCTGCTCACTTTTAAGCATATCGAAAGAAAATTTTACATCCTGCGCTGTCACGGAGGTACCATCAGAAAAACGCGCCTTGCTATTCAGACGAAATGTGACTGACAATTTATCCTGCGCAAGCTGTATGTCTTCTGCCAGATGTGCGTAAAGGGTAAACGGTTCATCCAGGCTCTGTTCCATCAATGTTTCAAACACCAAATCGGTAACACCGGCGGCGGCAATGCCTTTTAGTAGAAAAGGATTTAACCCATCGTAATTACCAAACCCGGACAATACCAATTCCCCGCCCTTGGGTGCAGTGGGATTCACATAATCAAAGTGCGTGAACCCGGCAGGATATTTAGGTGCATATCCCAACGCCATGGCTGGAGCGGCAATGCTGGGGGCTGGCATACTCAATGTCACTAACAAACCCAGAACATACGCCGGGTAGACAGCTTTCGACATCCTGCCTCTGGCGTCACTCGCGCATCCCTGCACGACGGATGCCCATGAGTGTGCAAGAATCGCTAACAAACGCTTGATAATCATTTAATGGTATTCCCAATGAAAGGTTATGCCTGTAAACCGCTTGCACTACGGAGGCGGATACTTCTTTATATAATATTACACTTCAACTGGTTAAATCATTTTTTTGGTTTCATGTCTCACTTCAAAAAACTAGCCTCTCAGGCTATTCAGATGTATCATCCTAAAAACGGCGACTGCACAGTATTATGGCAACTTTAGAGAGATAACAACAGGAGATCATCATGGGCTTTTTGCAGGGCAAACGCGCTCTTATCGTCGGACTGGCCAGTACCCGTTCTATCGCTTGGGGTATTGCCAAGGCCATGCAACGGGAAGGGGCAGAATTAGCATTCACTTATCAAAATGAAAAACTTAAAGAACGGGTGGAAAACATGGCTGCTGAATGCGGCTCAGAAATCACCATGGCATGCGATGTCGCCAGCGACGAGCAGATCGATGCTGCATTTCAGCATCTGGACGATTTCTGGGATCACCTGGACATCATTGTCCACTCGGTAGCATATGCGCCACGGGAACAACTGGAGGGCTCCTATCTTGACAGTGTTACACGAGAAGGATTCCGTGTAGCACATGACATCAGCTCTTATAGTTTTGCAGCATTGGCCAAAGCCGGACGTAATATGATGGAAGGTCGCAACGGCGCGCTGCTCAGCCTCAGTTACCTGGGTGCCGAGCGCACCATGCCTAACTACAACGTCATGGGATTAGCCAAAGCCAGCCTGGAAGCTAACGTACGCTATATGGCCAGCACCTTAGGCCCTGATAACATCCGCGTTAATGCCATCTCTGCGGGGCCCATCAAGACCTTGGCAGCCGCTGGTATCAGCGATTTCCGCAAACTTCTGGATCACGTAGAAAAAATCTCGCCACTCCGCCGCAACATCACTACAGAGGAAGTTGGTAATGTTGCTGCGTTCTTGTGCTCTGACCTGGCGTCAGCCATTACCGGAGAGATCGTGTATGTAGATGGCGGCTACAATACCGTTGCTATGGGCGGCATCTAAAATAAGGGGAGGCCCTATAGTATTATCATTTCGGCCAACGGGACGACTACATGCGATTGCCATGGACGGCGCAAGGCAGAGTAACGCAGGAGCAGTTGCCGAGAAATTCTAGATTCTCTCGGTGGTCGAAATGACGGGCACATTGGTGTCTGCGATGTACCCATAATGTATTGCGGGCACGGCGACACTATAGTGTCACTATAGGGAAAACTTGTTCAATGTGGGCACCCCAATGGCCACGTTACTTAAAGACTTTCAACCTTACGCTCAACCTGCGCATTTTTCTTGAGTTCTTCGACAAACGCCTTGAACTCGTTTTCTGCATTTGCGCGTAATGCCGCCTGCTTGAGATTTTCACGCATGACATTGTCGGCATTGGCTGCAGTTCCTTCGCGCACACCATGTAATATTACTACCGTGTATTCACCCCCCACATCCCCTGCCCAATAAGAGGCATTATTTGCAGCAGGTTTGGAGATCTTAAAGGCGGCACTGATGACGGGCGCATCGGGTGACTGATTGTCGCGTTTCACAAACCCCAGCCGGCTCCATTCCCCATGATTTTCTTTTGCAAGGGCAGTCGCATCTACCCCTTTTTTAAGAGACGCCAGCAAGGCTTCTCCCGCAGCTTTTGCCTTGCCATGGGCTTTTTCTGCATGCAGGCGCGTGACAATCGATTCGCGTACTGCTTCAATGGGCTGTGTGGCAGCAGGCTTATGTTCTTTAACACGTAACACTACAATCGTATTTGGGCTAATTTCAATCGGTTCGCTATTGTTGCCACGCAATACATCTTCACTGAAGGCGGCTGCGCGTACTTTAGCATGAGTAGCCACCCCCACACCTCCTTCTGCGGTGAACAAGCCACTGGACTGTATTATCAGGTTAGCTACTTTGGCAGCGTCACTTAAAGTATCAGGATGTTCATAAGCGGCGTTAGTAATCAACTCGACCTGCTCAAAATACTGCTCTTCCCCCTTACGACGGCGATAATCCGCTTCCAGCTTGTCGCGCATTTCTTCAAAAGAGGCGGGACGACTCGCCTTGATATCCACCAACTTGATGATATGAAAACCAAAGTCACTTCTGACAATGTCACTCACCTGACCTTTTGCCAAGCTGAAAGCTGCCAGTTCAAAAGCCTTATCCATAACACCGCGCCCAAAAAAACCTAAATCACCCCCGACTATCGCAGAGCCGGAATCTTCAGAGTTTTGCTTGGCCAACGGCTCAAAAGGCTCGCCAGCCCGCACGCGCGCCAACAATTTATCCGCTTTGGCGCGAGCTGTCGCAACTGCTGCATCATTGGCTGATCTGTCGACCTGTATCAATATATGACTAGCGCGCCGCTGCTCATCTTTCGCCATACTGGCAGACTGATCGGCATACAGGCTATGTAGGGCAGATTCATCCACAGGAATTTTCTGGGCAATGGACTGCGCAGAAAATTCTATATAATCAATATTGACCTGCTCTGGAACTTTAAATAAATTTTTATTTTTCTCATAGTATTGGCGTATTTCTGTGTCATTGACCACAGCCGTATCCATAAACGATGCCGCGAGCAACTTTAAATAGCTTACATCGCGCTGCTGTTCACTCAACAACAAAGCGTCATCAACTTCACGCGAAGTAACTAACGCTGTGCCAATGATACTGTTACGTAATTGATTAACCAAGATACTGCGACGCAAGCGGTCTTCAAATATTCCCGGCTTATCCCCCTGGCTACGCAAAAACTGGTTATATAATTCAGGATCAAACTTGCCATTAGTCTGGAAGTTTTCCACTTTTTCAATTTCTGTTTTTAACTGTACGTCGCTCACCCGAAACCCTGCATCGGTGGCCGCCTGTGCCAGAACTTCCTCTTCAATAACTGAATTTAGAACTTCCTGCTTGAAGCGTTTGTCATCAATTAAGGCAGGATCAATTTTACCACCCAGCATTTCCTCCAGGCGAGCACGCTGGCGCTCATAGGCATTTTGAAAGTCATTCTCGGTAATGGCAATGCCATTGACCTTAGCTACATATGTTTTGGCATCACCCGAAAAATATTCGCCGATACCCCATAATGCAAAGGGAATGATAAGTAATAAAACAACGGCCCATGCAAACCAGCCTTGAGCACGATCTCGAATGAGTTGAAACATAGTGGCTGAAGTTCTTAAGAGTGGGATGGTGAAACGTACATTGACCAAAGGATCAATAACTATTACTGCAAGCACTTATGCCTCTACACTTTAGAGCAGTGGAGACATGTCATATGCGTACATCTAGAGGCCTGGGCTCGCTCTACATTATAGAGCCCTGCAACTTGGTTAGCGCTTGCGGCACTCTTTACTTAAACAATGGCGGAGTGGACGGGACTCGAACCCGCGACCCCCTGCGTGACAGGCAGGTATTCTAACCAACTGAACTACCACTCCCCGGGCTTTCTGGTGGGTGCTGAGGGGATCGAACCCCCGACATTCGCCTTGTAAGGGCGACGCTCTACCAGCTGAGCTAAGCACCCTGAGAAAGTCGATTATTTTACGGCATCTTTCAGTGTTTTACCAGCCTTAAATGCCGGAACCTTCGCAGCTTTGATTTTAAGCGCTTCACCTGTCTGTGGATTCCGGCCCGCGCGGGCAGCTCGCTTACGCACCGTAAAGGTACCAAACCCGACTAAGCTTACACTATCCCCTTTCTTCAAAGCTTTACTGATAGCGCTGATCGTAGCATCTAATGCTTTTCCTGCAGCCCCTTTGGAAAGATCTGCGGAATCGGCAATCGCGTCGACCAATTCTGATTTATTCATCTTGTACTCCATATTAATAATTTACAAAGAAATGATAGAACACCAAGCCCCACACCCTATCATGAACCCAACTATTTTATAAATCCCTATAAGGATTATCTAATGAGGTAATGTATGCGGGTGACTGAATAAGATCTGCGTGGCAATTCTGCCTCCGCCAAGCGCACGACAAGCGAAAAATCACGGCGCTTTGTGCCAATCGAATTATTACCCAATAGCCCAATCCCACACAGTAATGTAAAACTGTGACAGACTTTATACCAACAGCATCGAATGCATGTCAAGAGAAGACTTGCTTTC
Source organism: Gammaproteobacteria bacterium (assembly GCA_046590885.1). Lineage (GTDB taxonomy): Bacteria > Pseudomonadota > Gammaproteobacteria > Ga007554. Next base: position 16,973 of record JBKJTS010000139.1, on the reverse strand, counting down.
TGCAGGATAATTCACGGAATCGTCATTTTGAAATATGTATCATTTACAGCAAATGCCATAAAAAACGGGCTAAATGGTGTTTCACATTCAGCCCGCACGGTAATAAAAAACACTAAAAATTCTAGTGTGGCAATAACAGGTTATCTTTAGCAGCTTTGGTAGTATCGGAAGTAGCTTCCTTAACCGCGACTGGCGTCGTCACCAAGGGTTCAGGCATACGCTGTAATGCCAACTGTAATACTTCATCAATCCACTTCACAGAACGTATATCAAGATGCTGTTTGATATTCTTGGGAATATCAGCAAGATCACGCATATTTTCTTCTGGAATTAACACTACAGTAATGCCACCACGATGTGCAGCCAGCAGTTTTTCCTTTAAACCACCAATTGGCAATACTTCACCACGCAAGGTTATTTCACCCGTCATTGCGACATTGGCTCGCACCGGGATATTGGTAAGTGCCGAGACTAATGCAGTGCACATGCCTACCCCTGCACTTGGGCCATCTTTGGGAATCGCGCCTTCGGGTACATGAATATGAATGTCATGTTTTTGATAAAACTCCTGCTCAATACCTAATACCCCGGCACGGCTGCGCACCACGGTCATGGCTGCCTGAACCGACTCCTGCATGACCTCACCCAGCTGCCCAGTAATAGTGAGCTTACCCTTTCCTGGCACCACGGCCGCTTCAATGGTAAGCAGATCACCGCCCACTTCGGTCCATGCCAAGCCAGTGACCTGCCCTACCTGATCATGATCTTCGGCACGCCCATAACGGAAGCGATGTACGCCCAGATATTTCTCAAGATTCCGCTGTGTAACCGTCACTTTCTTATCAGTAGGTTTGAGCAATACTTCCTTTACGACCTTACGGCAAATCTTAGCCAGATCCCGTTCAAGACTGCGCACACCCGCTTCACGGGTGTAATAACGGATAATGTCGCGCACGGCCGACTCAGTAAGCATAATTTCCTCTTCCTGAAGGCCATTGGCTTGAATTTGCTTTGGCACCAGATAACGCATGGCAATATTAAGTTTCTCATCTTCGGTGTAACCTGGAATACGAATGACTTCCATGCGATCCAGCAACGGCCCGGGAATATTCAGACTGTTGGCGGTTGCAATAAACATGATTTCCGACAAATCATAATCCACTTCAAGATAATGATCGTTGAATGTATGATTCTGTTCAGGGTCAAGCACTTCCAGCAATGCTGATGCCGGATCTCCCCGGAAATCCATTGACATCTTGTCAATTTCATCCAGCAGGAAAAGCGGATTGCGTGTCTCAATCTTGGCAAGATTCTGTACTATTCTTCCTGGTAATGAACCAATATAGGTGCGTCGATGCCCACGAATTTCGGCTTCATCACGCACACCCCCTAATGACATGCGCACGAACTTACGGTTCGTGGCGCGTGCAATAGAACGCCCCAGCGAAGTTTTACCTACACCCGGCGGCCCTACCAGGCACAACACTGGGCCTTTGGATTTAGTTACCCGCTGTTGCACGGCAAGGTATTCAAGAATGCGTTCTTTAACTTTTTCCAAGCCATAATGATCTTCTTCAAGCACCTGTTCGGCCAGTGCCAGATCATGCTTGAGCTTGGTGCGTTTCTTCCAGGGAACATTAACCATCCAGTCAATATAGTTACGCACCACGGTCGCTTCAGCCGACATCGGCGACATCATCTTCAGCTTGTTTAATTCAGCACGCACTTTGGTGCGGGCTTCTTTGGACATGCCAGCCTTTTCAATTTTTGTTGTCAGCTCTTCGAGTTCATTCGGCACATCATCCATTTCGCCTAATTCTTTCTGAATAGCCTTCATCTGTTCGTTGAGATAATATTCCCGCTGATTTTTTTCCATCTGGCGCTTGACACGGCCACGCACGCGCTTCTCAACCTGTAACAGATCAATCTCGGATTCCATAACTGCCATTAGGCGTTCCATGCGAGTGCGGATATCCACCAACTCCAGAATATTTTGTTTTTCTGAAATTTTCAGGGACATATGTGCGGCAATAGTATCAGCAAGCCGGCCGGCATCATCAATGCTGGACAAGGAGGACAAAATTTCGGGCGGAATTTTGTTATTAAGCTTTACATATTGATCAAACTGATTGAGTAACGAACGTGATAATACTTCAGATTCACGCTCTTCAAGTACAGGGGAATTCATTACCGCAATTTGCGCGGCAAAGTAATCCCGCGCCCCAAGAAAATTGAGAATATTGGCGCGTGTAGTGCCCTCTACCAGCACTTTCACAGTACCATCCGGCAGCTTGAGTAATTGCAGAATACTGGAAAGTGTACCGATGCGATAAATATCATCTTCAAGTGGATCATCGAGAGAAGCACTTTTCTGGGCAACCAGGAGTATCTGTTTGTTGCCTTCCATTGCAGCATCGAGCGCTTTGATGGATTTTTCACGGCCCACAAAAAGAGGAATCACCATGTGCGGGTAGACCACCACATCCCGTAATGGCAGGACGGGCGTCACCATTAACTGATTGGCAATGACTTCTGATGCTTTATCATTCTGATCCATTAGAGGGCACCTCATTGTAGGCTAAAAGACTTTATCTAAATATACTTGATGTTGGGTTCAATAGGTTTATATACAAAAATGGCGGCCCATCTTACATTATCATGCAATACATATGCCCAATGAGGCTTGGTCTGAGAGGGGATAATCAGGAGGGAATCCATTCAAGATAAAGTCTTCGATCATCTAGGAAAATAGCGATCGCTATTTAACGGGGAAGAGCGAAGACTTTTATCAATATGACTCTATCTCAGGAGATTAGCCGGTTTCTCAGTCAGGCTCCAATTGACCTTAGGCTTTAATATGGGCAGAAATAGAAAACTTCAAGCCAGCTAGCGTGATTAATCCGTCACAACGCCAAATAATTGACTTGCGCGAGACTGAGCTTGCTTGATTGCTTCGAGAGCAACCTTTATTCGCCTCCTGCAGCACGTGGATATTCCGCATCCTGATATATCATAATAGGGGGGGACTCACCGCGAATTACACCGGCATCCACTATAACTTTAGCGACATTATCCAGCGAAGGGAGGTCATACATTGTTTCGAGTAGCACGTGTTCAAGTATCGAACGCAGGCCACGAGCACCGGTCTTGCGATCCATTGCCTTACGGGAAATAGCACGCAACGCATCTTCACGAAATTCAATATCACATCCTTCCATTTCAAATAGTCTGGAATACTGCTTGGTGATGGCATTTTTGGGCTCGGTGAGAATACGTACCAATTGCTCTTCATCGAGCTCTTCAAGCGTGGCGACGACGGGCAAACGCCCGACAAATTCGGGAATCAGCCCATATTTAATCAGATCTTCTGGTTCAACGGCACTCAGCAATTCACCAATATTTTTTTTGTTATCTTTACTTTTCACTTCAGCAGAAAAACCGATTCCACCCTGCTCGGAACGAGCACGCACGACTTTGTCGAGACCGGAAAATGCACCCCCGCAAATAAACAGGATATTAGCGGTATTCACCTGCAAAAATTCCTGCTGTGGATGCTTGCGCCCTCCCTGAGGCGGCACCGAGGCAATAGTGCCTTCTATCAATTTCAGTAAGGCTTGCTGCACGCCTTCGCCTGATACGTCACGCGTAATCGAGGGGTTATCGGACTTGCGAGAAATTTTGTCAATTTCATCAATATAGACAATTCCGGTCTGAGCCTTTTCAACATCATAGTCACACTTCTGCAACAGTTTTTGAATAATGTTTTCCACATCTTCACCTACGTAACCCGCCTCGGTAAGTGTAGTAGCATCGGCAATAGTAAATGGCACATTCAACAGCCGCGCCAATGTCTCGGCCAGCAGCGTTTTGCCGGAACCAGTGGGGCCGATCAATAAAATATTACTCTTGGAAAGCTCTACATCGCCGCTCTTTTTCGGGCCGACGTTAAGGCGTTTATAGTGATTGTACACCGCCACGGAAAGCACTTTTTTGGCGGGTGTCTGGCCAATCACATAGTCATCAAGAATCTGCTTGATTTCATGTGGTGTTGGCAGCTTGCTGCCCTGTGGTGAAGTAGATTTCTCCTGCATTTCTTCGCGGATAATGTCGTTGCATAACTCTACACACTCATCACACACAAAGACTGACGGACCCGCAATCAACTTGCGAACCTCATGCTGACTTTTACCGCAGAAAGAACAATATAAAAGCTTTTTGCCGTCGTCCCCTACACCGTGTCTATCGTCACTCATGCACCACCTCAGGATATATACACGTTTTCAGATATGCGACCGTTTTGAAAGAATGGCATCAATTAATCCATAATCTACTGCAGCTGCTCCATTCATAAAATTATCGCGGTCTGTATCTATGCTGATTTTTTCCAACGGCTGACCCGTATGGTGAGCCAGAATTTTATTTAACCGCTCCCGCACCTGCAGAATTTCTCGCGCGTGAATGTCAAAATCCGAAGCTTGGCCCTGAAATCCACCTAATGGTTGATGGATCATCATGCGCGAATGGGGGAGGCAATAACGCTTCCCTGCGGCACCCCCCGCCAACAACAGTGCGCCCATACTGGCTGCCTGTCCAATGCACATGGTACTGATATCCGGTTTGATAAATTGCATCGTATCATAAATCGCCATACCGGCACTGACGGAGCCGCCAGGCGAATTAATATAAAGGTGAATATCCTTGTCCGGGTTTTCCGATTCCAGAAAGAGCATCTGTGCTACAACCAGATTGGCCATGTAGTCTTCCACTTGCCCGACCAGAAAAATGACTCGTTCTTTTAATAAACGCGAATAAATATCATAAGCACGCTCACCCCGTGCAGATTGCTCGACCACCATCGGAACGAGATTTAATGCCATGGGATGAAGCATACTATCCCTAATAAGGTTATCGGCCATCATCTTGTTTTTCCTTAATAATATTGAATGCAATAATGGCAAATTAACAATTTAGCCCTGCACCGATTTGATTAGCTCATCAAAAGACACAGGCACTTCATTTATCTGAACTTTTCCGGCTATCCATTCTACCGCCTGATCTTCCAGCACCACCGCTTCAACACCCGCCATGCGCTCGCGCTTGGCATAATACCAGCGCAGTACTTCAGCAGGATCTTCATAGCTTGCAGCAGCGGCTTCTATCATGGTACGGACTCGTTCCGGCTGGGCTTTAAAACCATTCTGACGGATGATTTCAGCCAAAATCAGGCCTAAAGCGACCCGGCGACGCGCATGCTCTTCGAACATGGCAGGCTGCAGAGTAATACTGGCCGACGAACCACCCCGGGTTTCCATATCATCCTTGGCCTGTTGCATTAATTGACCAATTTCAGAATCTACTAACGCTCGCGGTAAAGTCAGCGGATTGGCTTTCAGCAAACCGTCCAGCACTTGTTGTTTAACTTTGCGCTTGATGGCTTGTTCGGCCTCGCGCTGCATATTATTTCTGACTTCGGTACGCAGCGCTTCGATGCCGCCTTCGTTAATGCCGAAACTAAGTGCGAACTCATCATCCAGTTCAGGTAATTTAGGCACGGAAAGGGCCGCTACTTTAACAACAAATTGTACAGCTTTACCGGCCAGCTCTTTAGCGTGATATTGATCAGGAAAACGTACATTCAAGATACGCTCCTCCCCCGCCTTTACACCAATCAATTGAGCTTCAAAACCTTCAATAAAGCTTTTGGAGCCCAGCACTACCGGCACTTGATTGCCTGTATTACCGACAAAGGGCTGACTATCCCCGTTATCGTCAACAAGACTACCCACAAAATCAATTATTACCTGATCCCCGTCTTGCGCCACACCCGTGGCATCTGTCCATTCATTCCGCTGTTTGCGCAGCCTCTCGATCACCGCGCTCACATCGGTGTCGACGATATCAGTGGTTGGTTTGGCAATGATGATGTTATCCAGGGAGACTTGCGTGACTTCAGGGTAGATTTCAAACACAGCAGTGTATTCCAGGCCTTGGCCAGGCTCGGCGCTACTGGCCTCAATTCGGGGGTTACCGGCCGGACGCAGCTGTTGCTGCACTACTGCTTCCTGAAAGCTGGTACGCACTACCTCGTCCTGTACTTCATAGCGCACCTGTTGTCCATATTTGCGCTGTACCACAGTAAACGGTACCTTGCCAGGCCGGAAGCCATCAATTTTAGCGCGGCGGGCCAATGACTTGAGACGATCCTGAACTTCTTTTTCAATACGTTCTGCAGGTACCTTTACGGTAAGGCGACGCTCAAGACCCTCACTGGACTGAATTGAAACTTGCATTTTTTAAACTACCTCGTCGCGGCACGCAGCCCGTCTAGTTTTAATCTGATAAATTTAACCGAAAAATAAAGACTTTTAATGTCTTTGGAGTTTGGCTGGTGCGAAAGGAGAGACTCGAACTCTCACAGGTTACCCCGCTGGTACCTAAAACCAGTGCGTCTACCAATTCCGCCACTTTCGCAGGTTATTCACTACCCTGATTATGTATCAGGGGTTTTTATGCTGCGCCAAATCTCGATGCCAATTATACAGAATTAGATCACAAAACCGTGGTTTTTTGCATTATTAAAGGCAACAAACCGTAAAAAATGGCTAAAGAGAATTAAATCTCCTTAAAAAGATGGTTATTTAACCAAAAGAGCTATCCGCAACGACTGCGGGTTAGGTTATTGTTAGCAAATATTTTTGATCCTCTTCCATTTTAACCAGCACGATTGGGGACGTCCCGCTCCAATCGTCGATAAGCTATATTAATAAGGTGTCATATCGGGGTTATTAGTTCAGTATTCGTATTCGCTCTCATGTACGTATTACGCCAGTTATTGCGTACTCCAGAAATTAGTTATACCTACTGGGGTCGCGCGCACTGCATCTTATTATAAAGATATGCTAATTGGGAGTTAGCTCATTATTGTCAGGAAAGCATGCCCGATCCGCGCAGTGTTATTCCGAGCGCAGCGAGAATCTTAAGATTTCTCTCATCAGTTGAAATGACAACTGATAACATTACTATCCCAAAGCAAGCAGTATTGAGAACCCGGTTACCAACCATCCCCAACCAACACAACCGAAACATTGTGGTGCATTAGTGTGCCAGGTCAATATGTTATAATTACACCCCTTTTACCTAATCACAACTCACCCCCAACATCATGACACCAGCACTTTCCCTGAATAATCTCACCAAGGTTTACAAGAACGGCATCACTGCGCTGCACGGCATTGATCTGGAAGTGGCGCCGGGGGATTTTTTTGCTTTGTTGGGGCCGAATGGGGCGGGGAAATCTACGACGATTGGCATTGTTTCTTCGCTGGTCAATAAGACAGGTGGCACGGTGCAGGTATTTGGGCATGATATTGATACTGAGCTGGCGACGGCTAAGGCGTGTATTGGGTTGGTGCCGCAGGAGTTTAATTTTAATATCTTCGAACCGGTGGTGGAGATTCTGGTGAATCAGGCCGGATATTATGGCATTCCGCGCCGTGTGGCATTTGAGCGCGCAGAGCGTTATCTGAATCAGCTGGGGTTATGGGAACGGCGACATGATCAGGCACGCATGTTGTCGGGCGGAATGAAGCGGCGTTTGATGATTGCGCGGGCGCTGGTTCACGAACCGCGCTTGCTGATTCTCGACGAACCGACGGCAGGCGTGGATATTGAGATTCGTCATTCAATGTGGAGTTTTCTCGCTGAAATTAATGCGGCGGGAACGACGATTATTCTGACCACTCACTATCTGGAAGAGGCCGAACGTCTGTGTCGTAACATCGCCATTATTGATAATGGCCGTATCATTGAGAACACCAGCATGCGAGAGTTGATTAATCGCATGAACTCGCACACGCTAGTGCTGGATCTGGCGCATCCGCTTGCGGTATTGCCCCGGCTGGAAAGCTTCGCCGCTTGTCGTATTGATGATTTTACATTGGAAGTGGAAGTCCCACGTAACGCCAATATCAATACGCTGTTTGCGACGCTCTCTGCGCACGGCATCGAGGTGACCAGTCTGCGTAATAAAACCAATCGACTCGAAGAACTGTTCATTGACCTGGTGAGCAACAAGGCAGATGCCGCATGAACGGGCACGCACAGTATATTGCTTTCCGGGCGATTCTCATTAAAGAGGTGTTACGTTTCGCGCGCATCTGGATTCAGACCATTTTGCCGCCGATGATTACAACGGCGCTGTATTTTGTGATCTTTGGCCGTTTGATTGGCAGTCAGGTGGGTGATGTTCACGGCTTTGGTTACATGGAGTACATTGTGCCGGGTTTGATTTTAATGACGGTGATTACCAATTCTTATGCGAATGTGGTGTCATCTTTTTACGGTGCCAAATTCCAACACAATATTGAAGAAATGCTGGTAGCGCCGGTGCCCAATTATTTAATTCTGCTAGGGTTCATTGGCGGGGGGCTGGCACGTGGAATGGCCGTGGGACTGGCTGTCACCATTGTGGCGTTATTCTTCACGCCGATTCCTTTGCATAACTTGTGGGTAGCAGTGTCGGTGCTGGTACTCACCAGTGTATTGTTTTCGCTGGCGGGGATCATTAACGGGATTTACGCCAGGAGCTTTGATGATATTTCTGTGATTCCCACCTTTGTACTGACACCACTGACATATCTGGGCGGGGTATTTTATTCAGTGTCGATGCTGCCACCTGTGTGGCAGTCGATTTCACTCGTCAATCCGATTTTGTATATGGTCAATGCATTTCGTTATGGCTTGCTGGGCGTATCTGATGTGGGTCTTGGTGTCGCCTATCTGGCGATTCTGAGCTTTATTGTGTGTTTGTTCGGCTTTGCCCTGCACTTGCTTAATCGCGGATATGGAATTCGCAGCTAGGGATTCACTCATGGCGATACGGCACCTCCCTATCGGACGGGCGTCTCCGGCATCCCTGTGATTGACAAGCGCCGTGAGCAGGATGCGCTGGAGCGCAGCGGCGTTCTTACAGCACTTGAACATCCCTGTACGGCGGGGTTACAAGGATTTTATCTACCCGATTGCCATCCATGTCCATTACTTCAAAGCGCATGTCATCCCACTCAAAGGAATCTGCGGTGGCGGGTACCCGTCCCAGGTGGGTCATGATAAAACCACCCAGGGTATGATAATGGCGACTTTCTTCCCCAGGAAGTTTATCCCCGATATCCATAAGTTCCCGGAACTCATCTACTGGCATCATGCCATCCATCAGCCATGAGCCATCACTGCGCTGCACCGCCAGTGGTTCTTCAGATTCAGCGCGTGAAGGCATGCCCCCGACGATGGCTTCGAGCACGTCATTAAGCGTGATCAAGCCCTGGATGTCACCATATTCATTTACCACCATGCCAATATGAGTGCCGGTTTTTTTGAACGATTCCAGTACTTTCAAAACGTGCATGCTCTCTGGCACAAACAAAGGATGATGCAGCGCGGATTTGAGATCCATCGGTTTACCCGCCAGCGAACTCAGCATTAGATCTTTGACGTGGACAATGCCTAAAAAATTATCCAGTGTTCCCTGCTTCACGGGAAAACGCGAATGGGCGCTTTCCGTCATCTTCAGCAGTGTTTCTTCCAGTGGGTCATCCAAATCCAGCCAGGCGACCTGCGTGCGCGGTGTCATAATGGTGTTGATACGCCGTTCACCAAGGCTAAATACGCGTTCTACCATATCCTGTTCGGCCTCTTCGAACATGCCCGCCCGCGTGCCCTGCTCCATTAAGACCTTGATTTCTTCTTCAGTGACCGGCGGCTCGGTAGACACACGCATACGCAGAACACCCAACACCAGATCCGTGGCGAAACCCAGAAAACGCACCATCGGCGTAGCCATGATCGCCAACATGCGCATCGGTTTTGCAACAAATGCAGCGATGCGCTCCGGGTGGTTTAATGCCAGACGCTTGGGCACCAGTTCACCGATGATGAGCGAGAAAAAGGTAATTACTAACACCACAATACTCAGGGCTATAGCGTCTGCGTAAGTTGTCAGCAGAGGCAGTTTGTGCAACACCAGCGCCAGCTCTTCCGCAATCGTGGCGCCGCCAAAAGCCCCGGCCAGGATGCCAATCAGAGTGATGCCTACCTGAACGGTGGATAGCAGATCGTTGGGATTGTTGGCCAGATCAAGGGCGACGCGTGCATTATCATCCCCTTCATTGGCGCGCTGCTGTAAACGCGCCTTACGCGACGAGACCACCGCCATTTCCGATAGAGCGAACACACCGTTGAGCAGGATAAGTAAAACTATGAATAATATTTCTATATATATTTCAGACATTTATTTTTATAAACCATAAATAACATTAACTCTTTTAAATTTAATGTTATTTCGTGAATGTAATTTATTAGATTTTTGATATGTTTCATTTCGAGCATAGTGAGAAATCCTTTTATCTAACGAATGTCTCATTGTGCTCGAAATGACATTAAATACTGCTTACACCCACTTCCGCACATCCACAAAATGCCCCGCCACAGCGGCAGCAGCAGCCATTGCCGGGCTCACTAAATGAGTACGTCCACCAGGACCCTGGCGACCTTCGAAGTTACGGTTTGAGGTAGACGCACAGCGTTCGCCCGGCTCGAGTTTGTCCGCGTTCATTGCCAGACACATTGAGCAACCCGGTTCGCGCCATTCAAAACCGGCGGCACGGAAAATCTGATCCAGGCCTTCTAATTCCGCCTGGCGCTTTACCAGACCAGAACCAGGCACCACCATCGCCAGCTTGATATTACTCGCCACTTTGCGACCCGCCACTACACTGGCAGCCGCGCGCAAATCTTCAATGCGCGAGTTGGTGCAGGAGCCGATGAAGACCTTGTCTATGCGGATATCGCTGATCGCCATGCCCGCCGTTAGATCCATGTAACGCAGCGCATTCTTGATCCCTTCGCGCTTCCCGGCGTCAGACACCGCAGCGGGGTCTGGCACGCGACCATCAATTGCTACCACCATTTCTGGCGAAGTACCCCAGGTGACTTGTGGTTTGATAGTGGCGGCGTCGAAATGCAGCACCCGATCAAATTTGGCGTCGGTATCGCTATGCAGTTCGTGCCAGCTCATGACGGCTTGATCCCAGGTATCGGCCTTGGGACTGTAGGGTCGGCCACGCACGTATTCAATGGTCTTTTCATCCACCGCCACCATGCCGGCGCGGGCCCCCGCTTCAATCGCCATGTTGCATACAGTCATGCGCCCTTCCATGGACAATGCAGCAATTGCGTCGCCACCAAACTCAATGGCATAACCGTTGCCGCCAGCCGTGCCGATGTTACCAATAATCGCCAACACGATGTCTTTGGCGGTGACGCCGGCGCCTATCTGCCCATCCACACTAATCAGCATGTTTTTGGATTTCTTTTGAATCAAACACTGCGTGGCAAGCACATGCTCGACTTCCGAAGTGCCAATACCATGCGCCAGCGCACCAAACGCGCCGTGAGTAGAGGTATGAGAATCACCACATACCACTGTCATGCCCGGCAGCGTGGCGCCCTGCTCTGGGCCGATGACGTGCACAATGCCCTGTCTCAGGTCATTCATCTTGAATTCAGTGATGCCAAATTCTTCGCAATTCCTGTCCAGTGTTTCCACCTGGATACGCGATACCCGATCAGCAATGCCATGACGACGATCAGTGGTAGGTACGTTGTGATCCGCCACCGCCAGATTGGCAGACACTCGCCACAGCGCCCGCCCGGCCAGACGTAATCCGTCAAAAGCCTGTGGCGAAGTGACTTCGTGCACCAGGTGGCGGTCTATATACAACAGACAGGTGCCGTCATCGTTGCTGCGCACTACATGGGAATCCCACAATTTATCATATAAAGTCTTTCCGACCACGTTGCTCAACCCCGTTACATTCCACAGTAAAACATCAATATTACGCGAGATGAGGGCATTACACAAAATTCAGCGTCATTGATTTGATCTGTCCTTTTATCACAGGTGGCACCATAGGTGGCATCACAGGTAGAATAGGCACATATCATTTTACAGGTTAGATGTATGGCAGCTCAGATTATAGACGGCAAAGCCATCGCGGCTGACATTCGCAATACCATCAAAAACAGTGTTGCACAACGTCTGGCTCGTCATCAACGCCCCCCCGGTCTGGCCGTGGTGCTGGTGGGCAGCGACCCTGCGTCACAAGTTTACGTAGGCAGCAAGCGCCGTGCCTGTATCGAAGCAGGAATTTACTCCAAAAGCTTTGATCTGCCAGCTGATACCTCTCAGGCAACACTGTTGAGACTGCTGGATGAGCTAAACGCCGACCCCGCTATTGATGGCATTCTGGTGCAACTGCCACTGCCAAGCCACATTGATACCGAAACCATTATTGAGCGCATCCACCCTGATAAAGACGTGGATGGTTTTCATCCTTACAATATTGGCAGACTGGCACTGCGCTTGCCTGCTTTGCGCCCCTGCACCCCCCACGGCGTGATGACACTGCTGGCCAGTACCGGGCAAAACCTGAAGGGCAAAGAGGCCGTGGTGGTAGGCGCATCCAATCTTGTGGGCCGCCCTATGTCCTTGGAGCTACTGTTGGCAGGGTGTACTGTAACTACTTGCCACCGCTTCACCAACAACCTTAGTATACATGTGCAACGCGCTGATATTATGGTAGTTGCTGTGGGAAAGCCACGCTTCCTCAAGGGTGACTGGATCAAGCCCGGTGCCACCGTAATAGACGTGGGCATTACCCGCGATATTAGCGGGCAGATTGTCGGTGATGTGGAGTTTGACCAAGCCGCCCAACGTGCCGCATGGATTACGCCTGTGCCCGGGGGTGTCGGCCCGATGACTGTGGCGACGTTATTGCAGAATACCTTGTATGCAGCGGAGCGCTCGGGACGCTAAAAACCGCCTTCATGTGCAAAGTTAAATTAACCTAAGAAGGGCAGCTAAACCGTAGCGAGATTAGGTAAGATATTCGCGAAAATCCGGACATAGCGAGTTGCACCGCGCCGAGCACATGCCAAGATGGGAAGCTAGGGTAAATATCATTACCCCAAAGCGAACAGTATCGAGTTATATCCTGCCTTTTGATTTTGAAAAAAACGCCATCGGCATGCGCAGCCCCAATTGCATGTCGGGGGCATCTGCAGTGAGACCAGCACCGATGGAGATATTAATGCTGGTATCCGGGGTTACCCGATACGAATACCCCAACAGCAAAGATCCTACTTTGAGGGTTTCAGATAGCGGTATAGGCTCACCATTAAGTTTTGTATTTCCAACAATGTTCAGGTCGTAAGCGAGGCTAAAGGATGCCTTCTCGTTCAAGGACAAACCCATGCCAAAATTAACACCGATGGCATTGCCTGGATCGATCCGGCCATATTGCTCAAGCGTGCGCTCGATATTCCAGAGATAACTGACATTGGCAAAAATCACCGCCGGATCGGAAGGGAGTATCATCGTTAAACTAGGTTGCACACCCCAGAATCCAGAACCGGTGGGCAATGTCTTTTGCAGACCCGTCTCCTTGTTAAATGCCACACTGTAAGGAGAGGTCCCGGTGTGACTTTTGGCGCGCAGATTACCAATAACATACGGCCAACCACCCTGACCCTGCGTCATCTGGAAGCGCAAAGCAAACTCGGCATCACCAATATTTTCGCCCCTTACATTTTCAGTTACTAGTTGTTTATCTTCATTTGCCCCCAGATTAAGTGGACGCGCAGTTGTGGTATCGGAACGATTCATATAAGGTACTTTGATCTCTATCTCAAATCGAGGGGTAATGCCATAACGTGCCGCAACTGCTGCCATATAGGTGTCCCGACTAACCTTTTTAATGTCAACTCTCCCAATGAGCAACGCTGGCAGAAACGTAAACCCTTCCAGCGCCACACGATGAACCGACGAGTTAGTATATTGTAGTGACGGCTCCATGATGAGTGTGCCGCGTGGCGTCAACACCCCCCGCTGCTCGGAAACTATGGAGAGACCCGGAGGACGCGGTCTTTCTGGCGCCTGCCCTACCGGCTGTATAGGTGGCACAGTTTTCACCTGGGGTAGAGAAGTAACGGGCGCGCCACTCGGCGGTGGGGGGGCAGGCGTCTTGACGGTATCCACTGGCTTTACCAGAAGAGCATCAAGCCGTCGCCGCACCCCCTCAATTTGGGTTTTCTGAATTTCAAGTTGCCTGCGCTGTTCTTCGAGCAACTGCTGGAGTTTCTGAATATCAGTGTTATTTCCAAAAGGAGTGTCTTCGCCCCATGCATGGCAAGGCATTAACAATATCCCAAACAATCCTGCACAGTGAAAAATTTTTTTTAAATTTATAATCACAGCATCCCACCATTGCAGTATTCGTAATCGATTCTATATGCAATGCTATCAAGTTAAGATGTAGATTAAGTCAAGAAAAACTGACTTACCATTGCTCTGTACAACCATTAACTTAGTGGCATTGCGTGTACACGCAGCATCATCTGATAATCAACGGACCACGTCACGCGAATTATGTCTGCCTTAATTGTTAGTTAACGAACCGAAGCTGCTATTTGATCTGTCAGTGACGAGTGAAGCGCATCCAATGCAAAAGACCGGAGATTCGAAACTTCCGCATTAATAAGGGTATAGTTCTGAATGGTTTTGAAGTCCAGAGAATTTTGTATCAACGTCATAAAACCGGAAGGAAAGCTACTAGTCATATCACCTTGATGATTATTGGTTATCTTTGATTGTGGGATGTCAAAAACGGTTCTTAGCACAAGCATCCCGTCTATAATCACAGCGCGGTCGATGCTAAAGTTTACTTGAAATCCATCTGCAATTATAAACCCGCCGCGCAGGGTATCCAACGTATCATCATCGAACCATTGAATGTTGTCTGCTGCGGTCTCATCGGCCATAGCCTGGAAAGAAACCCCAATCGACGCACAGAATATAAAAGCGCCCACGAGAATACCCCACGAGTCACACGGCTGGAGATGCGATTTTCGGCTCATACTCATCATGGAACCATCCGTTTATAACACCGTCTCTCAAAAGTCATAGCTATTAGGCAGCAGCAATGTCGATGGAGACAGGCCATCCCGGTTTATCGCCGCCTCCAAAGGGGCCTGTTCCCGCACTTTCCATTCCTTTGCACTGTTAAAGTACTTCCGCGCAATCTCTTCCTTATTGCGGACAATAAACAGGATTTTGTTCCACATCGCTTCGAATTCTTGGCGTGGTACGATCTTTGTGCCCGACGCGGGGTTCCCCACCAACACCTGGGTGCTGCTCACCCCTTTGATCACCACAAAATGATTATAACCATGATCATTAATCAGGACGATGGCTGGAACACCCTTCTTGATTAACATATCCAGTGGCGCAACAAAACCATCGGCACGATAGCCATTTGCTTCAAGATAGCGCTTTATATCGAGCAGAGAAAACCCTTCTTTATGAATTTTCTCTTTGTTGCCATTTTCATACATGGCCATAAAAACAGTCTGCTCGTTGACTGGATATTGATAATAATAAGTCAATAATGTCGCCAGCGCCGCAGACCCGCAACTGAAGTCATACTGCTGCTTCAGGACCGTTAGGAAACGAGCCTCTTTCATGCTCACTACCGGCACCGAGAAATTCCCCCCGGCACCCACCACGCTCAACGACCCCGCCATCGATGGGGCGGCAAAAAAAACTAGTGAAAAAACAATAAACAGGCGCATTTTTTTATATCAAGATCACAATGTAAATCACGTCAAAAATAATCCTACCTTTATTGTTGCAGGGTCAAATTCAATATGGTGTTGTTTTGAATAATCACATTATTACCGGAATTTTGAATAACTGTAGGAAACCCCATCGAGTCCGAAAAGGCTCCCTTTCCGATGCTATTGTTTCCATTAATGCTCGAATAGACAACATTATCATTCAATCTTGCGTTTAAATCCGCGTCACTCAGCGGCTGATCTGCCGACCCCGCTCGTCCGCTCTGTTCTTCCAAATAGACTTCAGAAACAGCAACCCCGAAATCCATATCCTCGAAAACCTCATCTTGCTGATCCGCCAGCACAGGAGTTACCCAGCATACATTAGCAAAAATTGCTATTGCTTTAATAACATGACAAGTCGAATAGCGCATAATCTTTGACTCCTGTCTCCTTGAAAAAAGACCGGCGGGACGCCTGAGCGCCCGCCGGTTATGTGAGGCAGTTACGGGCTTACATTACCCTGAACAGTGAAGTTCTGCTGAACCAGGCTGTTGTGACCGCTGTTCTGCGCCACCTGAGAAATACCGGTGTTACTAGAAACGGAACCATTATCCATGGTGTTGTTACCATTGTAGCCAAGAGGCGTGCTGTCCCCTATGTTCACCGTGTTGCCAGTGACGGTGCCTTCCAGCGAACCCGACGCAACAGTACTACTATCATTATTGGAGTCGTTCATGCTGCTGTTGTTATTGGAGTCGTTGACGCTATTGTTGCTCGTGTCAACGGTTGCACCACGGGTGGCCACTATACTGCCATTGTCAGGGCTATTTGTATCATTGCTCAGATCATTACCATTTCCAGAATCGGAAGTGTTGGTGCTGTTATCGCTCTGATCAATAGATCCACCCCGCGCAGCCAGCGTACCACTGTTACCCGAGCTGTTATCGCTATCCGTGGTGTTATTCGAGTCATTGACGCTGTTGTCGTTGTCGGAATCAGCGGTGTTAACGCTGTTATTGCTACTGTCGCTGTCGTTGTCGTTGCTGTTGTCGTTGTTGGAATCGGCGGTATTAACACTGTTGTTACTGCTGTCGGTGTCGTTGTCGTTGTCTGAATCAGCGGTATTAACGCTGTTGTTGCTGCTGTCGCTATCGTTATCGTTGCTGTTGTTGGAATCAGCAGTATTAGTGCTGTTATTACTGCTGTCGCTGTCGTTGTCGTTGTCTGAATCAGCGGTGTTAACGCTGTTGTTACTACTGTCACTGTCATTATCGTTGCTGTTGTCGTTGTCGGAATCAGCGGTA
>JBKJTS010000117.1:0-5033 GCA_046590885.1 Gammaproteobacteria bacterium | reverse complement strand
GGCGCCGGTTTGCTTCCTTCCAGCACAGGAAAATCCAGTAATACTGTGTATTCACGAACAAAGCGGCCACTCTGCCAGTTAACCTCAACCAGAAAATCAAGGAAAGGCTCACGAATGGGTTGGCTAGAGGTGACTTTAATAACATGGGAACCGTCTGATTTTTGTATAACCTTGAAGCGTAGCTGATTTAATAAGCCCAGGCGATCGACGCCAGCGCTGATAAACGCCGCTTCTGGCGCAAGTGCAACGGTCAGCCCCTGAAGTTCAGCAGGGGTGGCGGATAAGAGCCGGATTTCTGCATTCAGTGGTTGGTTTAGTGCTGAATGCAGCTCAATATCTCCCACCCCCAAGGCAAAAACGCTGGTGGACCGCAACAGTATTAGCGGAACTAACGTGAGACCCAGCTTGCGCATCAATTTCTCCTAGAATTAGAATCTCCAATCCGTAAACTTGCTAATGGTATTGTGCTGCGGTGAAGGACTGATTGCCGAATCTGCGTGATTTTAATTGCGCATCTGCAACATATATCGCCTTCCCTTCAGTGGCACTCAACTCCAATCGTGCTTTCAGGATAACTTTTGTAACAACCCACTTTTCTTTACTGTAACAACTAGACAACCTCTTCCTGGCTTCATAAACCAGTGTCTGTGCTAACAGCGGCATTCTCCTGAAATACTTAAACCAAATAGTCTTTTATCAAAATTTCGGCAATTTGGATACTGTTTAAAGCAGCGCCCTTGCGTACATTATCGGACACAATCCATAAATCTAAACCCCGGGGGTGGGAGATATCCTCGCGGATGCGCCCTACATACACCGCATCAGTGCCCGCCGACTCGGTTACTGCTGTGGGGTAGCCGCCTGGTTTAAGTTCGTCAAGCACCACTACTCCTGGCGCCTTTTGCAGCAAGGCGCGCGCTTGAGCCGCACTGATTTTGTCGCGGGTTTCAATGTGTACCGCTTCCGAATGACCATAAAATACCGGCACGCGCGCAGCGGTCGGGTTGACCTTGATATTGGCGTCCTCGAAGATTTTTTGCGTCTCCCACACCATTTTCATTTCTTCCTTGGTGTAGCCGTTATCCAGGAATACATCAATTTGTGGCAGTACGTTAAACGCAATCTGCTTGGGGTACACTTTGGGTTCGATTGGCGAGGCATTAAGCAGTGCAGCAGACTGCCCGGCAAGCTCTTCGATGGCTTCTTTGCCAGTGCCTGATACCGATTGATAGGTGCAGACGTTGATGCGTGTAATGCCGACTGCGTCATAGATGGGCTTGAGCGCTACCAGCATCTGAATCGTCGAGCAATTCGGGTTGGCAATAATATTACGGGCAGGATACTGCGCAATCGCATGCGGATTGACCTCGGGAATTACCAGCGGGATATCTGCCTCGTAACGAAAATGTGCGGTGTTGTCGATGACCACGCAACCCGCAGCAGCGGCTTTGGGCGCATAAATTTCCGATACATCCCCCCCCGCAGAAAACAGGCCAATCTGTACCTTGGAAAAATCAAACTGTGCTAGATCCTGCACTTTCACATAGCTGCCGCGAAATTCCACACGACTGCCCGCCGAGCGCGCGCTGGCCAGTGGATACAGCGTGCCCACCGGGAACTTGCGTTCCTCCAGAATCGAGATGATGGTTTCGCCTACCGCGCCTGTCGCGCCTACCACAGCCACATCAAATGTTTTACTCATAATGCATACCTTCAGAATTTTAGAGGTTGTTGTAACCCGGTTAAAACGTCAAGCCCTTAACGCCCGTACCACGGCATCGCCCATTTGCACGGTCCCTACTTTTTGCGTGCCGGGCGTGTAAATGTCGCCCGTGCGGAAGCCCTCATCCAGCACGGTGTTCACCGCGATTTCAATGCGTGTCGCCAATGCCGGTTCATCCAGCGAATAACGCAACATCATCGCCACCGACAAAATTGTTGCCAGCGGATTAGCAATTCCCTTGCCCGCAATGTCGGGCGCTGAGCCATGTATCGGCTCATACATGCCTTTACCATTAGCGTCCAGCGACGCCGAGGGCAGCATACCGATGGAGCCTGTCAGCATTGCCGCGCAGTCGGATAAAATATCGCCAAACATATTGCCCGTTACCATCACATCAAACTGCTTGGGCGCGCGCACCAGTTGCATGGCGGCATTGTCTACATACATATGGCTGAGCGCCACCTGCGGGTAATCTTTAGCGACGCGTGTCATTACCTCCCGCCACAACTCAGTGCACTCTAACACATTGGCCTTGTCTACTGAACATACCCGCTGGTTGCGGCGTAGTGCCGCTTCAAATGCAGAACGGCCAATGCGCTCAATTTCTGACTCGCGGTACACCATGGTGTTAAAACCTTCGCGCTCGCCGTTGTCCAGTACGCGTATGCCACGCGGCTTGCCGAAATAAATATCTCCGGTCAGTTCACGTACAATCATGATATCCAGACCGGAGACAATCTCCGGTTTAAGACTTGAGGCCGCCGCCAATTGCGGATACAAGATCGCCGGGCGCAAATTGGAGAACAGCCCAAGTTCAGAGCGTAGTCCCAGCAGACCTCTTTCCGGGCGCAATGCAATCTCCAGCATTTCCCATTTGTGACCGCCCACCGCGCCGAGCAGCACCGCATTGGCCTGCTTTGCCAATGCCAGGGTGTCTGCTGGTAGCGGGTGCCCGTGGGTATCGTAGGCCGCACCGCCTACCAGGGCATGCTCCATTTCAATCGCCAAACTGAAATCTTGACGCAGACATTCCAGTACTTTTACCGCTTCGGCAATAATCTCTTTGCCAATACCGTCGCCGGGCAATACTGCAATTTTTTTAGTCATTTTTTAAAAATCCCTTAGGGAGATATCGGTGTGTCAGTGTTGTCTGTGGTACATGAAGGAAAGCGAAATCACATTTTTGTTTTCCGTACGCTGAGAATTCCAGGATGGAATGTTCAGCGTTTCCTCATCAGAATAGCCACGGTGTTTCGTTGGCGCGTCGCTTTTCATACGCTTTGATATCATCCACATGCTGCAAGGTCAGCCCAATATCGTCCAGTCCGTTGAGCAAACAGTGCTTGCGAAAGGCATCAACCTCAAATGGCATTACTGCGCCATTGGGCGTGGTGACCATCTGCTGTTGCAGATCCACCGTGACAGCGTAACCCGGCGTCGCATCTGTTTCCTGAAATAGAATATCAACCTGGTGCGCTTCCAGCACCAGCGGTAACAGGCCATTCTTGAAACAGTTGTTATAAAAAATATCGGCATAGCTGGGGGCGATAATGACGCGGAAGCCATAATCCTGCAATGCCCACGGCGCATGTTCGCGCGACGAGCCGCAGCCGAAGTTATCGCGCGCCAGTAAAATCTGCGCGCCCTGGTAGCGCGGCTGATTCAGCACAAAATCGTGGTTAAGTGGCCGCCCGGTATTATCCTGGTCCGGCTCGCCGTGATCCAGATAGCGCCACTCGTCAAACAGATTTGGCCCAAACCCGCTGCGTTTGATGGATTTCAGAAACTGTTTGGGGATAATTGCATCGGTATCTACATTGGCGCGATCCAGTGGCGCAGTTAATCCGGTGAATGTCATGAATTTTTGCATGGTTAGCCCAGTCATTTCGCAAGCACAATAATTAATTATGATATAACAAAAAGGTCACCTCGAACACCCGCTGTTTTCCACTTCTGCTATGATTAAACCCGCTCCGCCAGGTTTATCCACTCCGCTGAGGGTTATACTGCAATGACACTTTCCGCTATCCCGCTCACTGACAGTATGCTGTGCACATGGTTCCCGCCCCGCCCACGCGCCAGTCACAAAGGCGATTACGGTCATGTGCTGGTGGTGGGTGGTGATCACGGCCTGGCGGGTGCTGCGCGCCTGGCGGGTGAGGCGGCGGCACGCACTGGCAGCGGTCTGGTAAGCGTCGCCACACGCCTTGCTCATGCGGTTATCATGACGGCGGCGTGTCCCGAATTAATGTGTCATGGTGTCGAGTGTGCACGTGACCTGCGCCCGCTGTTGCAACGCGCCAGTGTTGTTGCCATTGGTCCCGGTTTGGGGCAATCGGCGTGGGCACGTGAGGTGTTGGCTGCCGTGCTGCAAACCCGTCTGCCGCTGGTGGTGGATGCCGATGCGCTGAATCTATTGGCGCAGGACCCGATACAGCGCGATCACTGGATCCTCACGCCGCATCCGGGCGAAGCAGCGCGGTTGCTGAGCATCACTACAGAACAGATTCAGGCCCACCGTCCGCATGCCGCGCAGGCGTTACAACAGCGTTATGGTGGTGTCTGTGTGCTGAAAGGGATGGGCTCGCTGGTATGCACGTCTGAGTCCATTGCTATCTGCGAAGTCGGCAACCCCGGCATGGCTAGCGGTGGCATGGGCGATATATTGACCGGCATCATTGCGGGTTTGCTGGCGCAAGGTTTGCGTCTGGCTGATGCCGCGTGTGCGGGAGTTTACATCCACGCCAAAGCGGGGGACAGGGCAGCGCAAAAGGGTGAGCGGGGCCTGCTCGCCAGCGATTTGATGCCGCACCTACGTGAAATAGTAAACTGCCAATAAGATGTACTAATTTTATATGGGCGCCCAGATGAAAATTCATATTGCGCAAGAACACGACATGCTGGCATTTGGGGCGCGTCTTGGTGTGGGTTGTGTCAACACTGCTGGCAATACCTGTACTGTGATTTTTCTGCACGGTGAACTTGGTGCTGGCAAAACAACGCTAGTGCGCGGTGTCCTCAATGGTATGGGCTACCATGGCAAGGTCAAAAGTCCAACGTACACGCTGGTAGAGCCGTATCAATTTGGCGCGCGTCAAGTCTATCATTTCGATTTGTATCGCCTCGCCAGTCCACCAGAACTGGAATATATCGGGCTACGGGATTTTCTGGAAAATGCCGCTATATTCCTTGTGGAATGGCCGGAGCGCGGTGCAGGATATTTGCCACCGCCAGATCTGGATATTCATATTGACTATGCGGATCCTGGGCGCCAGGTAACTTTGGTGCCCCACAGTGCACCAGGTGTCGG
>JBKJTS010000017.1:0-2953 GCA_046590885.1 Gammaproteobacteria bacterium | reverse complement strand
GCGATCGAAAAACACATTAATACCTTGTCGTTTGTGGCAAAAATTCTTCTATTCTTATGGCAACTGCAACGACAAATACTCCGCCACCGCCTCAACTTCCTCAGCACTCAGCTTCTTGGCAATATCAGCCATCATTCCGGCTGGGTCATTCGCACGTAAACCTGACTGCAGGTCTTTTAGCTCTTTAATGATGTAGTCTTTATGCTGACCACCAATCACCGGGAAAGTAGAAATGGTGCCCGCCTTACCCTTGCCCCGCTCACCATGGCAATTAATGCACGCATACAAATCTTTTTCGGGACGTCCCTTGGTGAAAATTTCTTCCCCTTTCTCGGCCAGTTTCTTGTTAGGCTTATGCAAAGGATCGGACACCATCTTTTGCTTCGCAAAATAACTGGCAATATCCTTCATGTCCTGCACGGTCTCCACGGTAGCAGCCATGCCTGCCATAGTGTCGTTATTAGCTCGCAAACCACTCTTGAAATCCTTGATTTGCTTAACAATATAGCCAGCATATTGGCCTGCCAAACGAGGAAATTCAGCACTTTCACTGTTACCCGTACCGCCATGGCAACCCTGGCACAACGCCGATTTGTCGGCTCCCGCCACCGCATCACCAATAGGCGCGCCCGCCGCAAACGCAGTTTGTGCTAAAAAAACTAACGAAAACAATGCGATTAATTCACTTACCTTTTTTCCCAGTACCATAGACCCAACCCTTTGTTAGAATTATGACGCTCTTGCCCCATGCACCCATGTTTTCACTTTCATGAGCCACACACTCTGATTTCTTGTTATAGCAAGCTCCTTTTGCCACGTCAATCCACTTGCAGCCTAATCGGTCATAAATCAGCAGCATCCATAGAAAAAATATGGTTTTTGTAAGTTCTAAAATTTATTTCTTACTATTCTGGCCATTTGATGCTATAAGGAAATTTCACCATTTGAGTTTTGCCATCACACCCCAGCGTAAATTCCAATACCCACTCGCCGCCCATTGAAAATTCACCACCTCGGGCCTGATAGATGCCGCTGGTGCCCTGTTGTACCATGGTATACACGGTTTTATCACCGCTCATACTCATATCCGGCATAAATTGCCGAAAGCCTACCTTGCAATTACTGTTGGGCTGACCATCCACTTTCACGGTAGCCGTTACCTCGGCATCACTACCCACTTCGGGCGGGCTTGGGAGAGTATTGACTGACATAAAAAATTCCCCGACCTGCTGGGATTTACCATCTGATTGCTGGTCCGAACAGGCCCCCAGCAATCCAGCCACCAAGATCATCGCCATCGACAATACAAAGGGTAAAAAGCGATATTTCACACCTGACATGGGTAACTCCTGACTAGCCTTCGGGTATTGTATCAAAATATCACTGACCCTGATCAAGCTCAAGGGGTATATCCTGCGAAGGATTCCACTGCCAATTACCGAAGTAACTAACTGCACCATAAAGAACTGGTGAAGGATAAGGCGCTGAAGATATTTCAGCGCTATTTCGTTTGAAGCAACCCCGATGAAATTAACTCGGCCCGAAATGGCACACGTAATCCAGCAACTCCGTCACTTCAATTTCAAAGTGTGAATTGCCAGGCACCTCGAAGCTCTGGCCTGCCTCATAGGTTTCCCACGCCTGAACGCCGGCCAGTTTGACACGGCAATGACCCTGAGTAATGTCCATAACTTCGGGCGCCTGGGTACTGAAGCGATAGGTTCCGGGTAACATTACGCCCAAGGTTTTCATTTCGCCCGCAGGTGAAATAATAGTGCGGCTAGTGACCTTACCATCATGATAGATGTTAGCTTTCTTTTTGATTTCGACGTTTTTAAAGCTCATGATTATGTTTCCCGTGTTTGCGCCAACGTGTCTGTATTTAGCTACGGCGCGCATGTAATCTGGCAGCAATGCGCAGTCGCAACCCATTCAATTTAATAAATCCACCGGCATCGGCCTGGTTGTACGCACCAGCGTCGTCTTCAAACGTGGCAATGGCTGGGTCAAACAAGGAATCACTTTCAGACTTGCGCCCGACCACTGTAACGTTGCCCTTATACAGCTTGAGTCGCACCACTCCATTGACGCTGACTTGAGAAGCATCAATCATTTGTTGCAGCAGTTTGCGTTCTGGACTCCACCAGTAACCGGTATAAATAAGGCTGGCGTAACGCGGCATGAGCTCATCTTTCAAATGCGCGACCTCCCGATCCAGCGTGATGGATTCGATGGCGCGGTGCGCACGCAGCATGATAGTGCCCCCGGGTGTTTCATAGCAGCCCCGCGACTTCATGCCGACATAGCGATTTTCGACAATATCCAAACGGCCAATCCCGTTTTGATTACCGTAGCGGTTCAGTGTAGCCAACACCGTGGCAGGACTCACGGCCTCCCCATCAATGGCAACGATATCGCCTTTGGCATAGGTTAATTCAATATATGTGGGGTTATCTGGAGCACGTTCCGGCGGCACAGACCACAGCCACATGCTGTCTTCGGCTTCGGCCCACGGGTCTTCCAACACACCGCCTTCGTAGGAAATGTGCAACAGATTGGCGTCCATGGAATACGGCGATTGCTTGCCGCGTTTTTTCTCAACCGGGATACCATTTTTTTCGGCATAGGCGAGCAGCTTTTCGCGCGAGGTCAAATCCCATTCGCGCCACGGCGCAATCACGCGCACATCGGGCTTGAGCGCGTAATAACCCAGCTCGAAACGCACCTGGTCGTTGCCTTTGCCGGTGGCGCCGTGCGACACGGCATCGGCCTGGGTGGCAATGGCGATTTCGATTTGGCGCTTGGCGATCAGAGGACGGGCAATGGAGGTGCCGAGCAGGTATTCACCTTCATAAATGGCGTTGGCACGAAACATCGGGAACACGAAGTCACGCGCAAATTCCTCACGCAGATCGTCGATGTAAATCTCCTTTACACCCATTTGCTGCGCTTT
>JBKJTS010000011.1:0-3799 GCA_046590885.1 Gammaproteobacteria bacterium | reverse complement strand
TTGGCGTTGTTGCCCAAGAAGCGCCAGAACCTCTTGTTCTCTGCCACCTTCTCCGACGAAATAAAGACCCTTGCCGATGGCCTGTTAAACGCACCCACGCTGGTTGAAGTAGCGCGCCGCAACACCGCCACTGAGCTGGTATCGCAAGTCGTTCACCCGGTTGACCGTGAGCGTAAACGTGCGCTGTTGTCATTTCTGATCAGTTCGCATGATTGGAAGCAAGTGCTGGTATTCATGCGCACCAAGCATGGCGCAAATCGTTTGTGTGAACAGCTTGAGCAGGATGGTATCAGTGCTTCAGCCATTCACGGCAATAAAAGTCAGGGGGCACGCACCCGCGCATTGGCGGAGTTCAAGCAGGGCACCGTGCGTGTATTAGTGGCCACGGATATCGCCGCGCGTGGGCTCGACATTGACCAATTACCACACGTTATTAATTACGAATTGCCTAATATCCCTGAAGACTATGTGCACCGTATTGGCCGAACTGGCCGTGCCGGTAATGAGGGCGAAGCATTGTCACTCGTGTGTGTGGATGAACATGCTTATCTAAAAGACATCGAACGCTTGATGAAACGTGACATACCCAAAGTGGTTGTCGCAGGTTATGAACCGAATCCATTGTTAAAGGCGCAGCCCATTCCCAACGGGCGCAATAGTCAGCGTGGCAACGCGCCGGCCAGGAAGCCCAGGGGTGGCGGGCTCAGGGATGGGCAGGCACTGCCGCCGCGCGCTGTGAATGCCCCTGCGCGGCATAACGTCAGTAATAGCGTCGCCCGGCCTCAAACGCATGCCAACCAGCCAAGGCGTGCGGTGGGTACAGCTGCCAGTGAGGGTGCTGATAATGGTAATCGTAATGCAGCGCCCCGCCCGCAGCGTCCCGCCCATGCGGCGGCGCGCCCGCGTGGCGAACGAGAGCTACCCGTCCTGCTCAAGCGCAGATAATCTTAAACTCTATTCTGGAATAATAACGTGATTTCAACAGCCAACATCACCATACAATTCGGCGCCAAGCCCCTGTTCGAAAACGTCTCGGTTAAATTTGGCAACGGCAATCGTTACGGCCTTATCGGCGCTAACGGTTCGGGCAAATCCACTTTTATGAAGATTCTTGGCGGTGATCTGGCGG
Source organism: Gammaproteobacteria bacterium (assembly GCA_046590885.1). Classification (GTDB taxonomy): domain Bacteria; phylum Pseudomonadota; class Gammaproteobacteria; family Ga007554. The sequence goes on along the minus strand of JBKJTS010000011.1, from coordinate 2,670 downwards.
CTACGTCTGGTTCAATTTCGATTGATCCAAACGAACGTTTAGGTAAGCTGCGTCAAGATCAATTTGCCTTTGAAGATTACTCCGTGCTGGATGCGGTGATTGTTGGCCACACTGATCTGTGGCGCATCAAGAGTGAGCGTGACCGCATCTATTCAATGCCGCACATGAGCGAAGAAGACGGCATGAAAGTGGCCGAACTGGAGGTGGAATTTGCTGAGTTGGATGGCTATACTGCCGAATCGCGCGCCGGTGAATTGTTGCTGGGTGTTGGTATTCCGCTGGAGCTGCACAGCGGGCCGATGAGCGCCGTTGCTCCCGGCTGGAAATTGCGCGTGTTGCTGGCGCAGGCGTTGTTCGCCGATCCTGAAATATTATTGCTGGATGAACCCACCAACAACCTTGACATCAACACCATCCGCTGGCTCGAAGGCGTGCTGAATACGCGTGACAGCACCATGATTATTATCTCCCATGATCGCCACTTTCTTAACAGCGTCTGCACGCATATGGCTGATCTTGACTATGGTGAAATACGTCTTTATCCCGGTAATTATGATGCGTACATGACGGCATCGACGCAAATACGCGAGCAGATGTTGAATAATAATGAGCGCAAAAAAGCCCAGATCGCTGAGCTGAAAACCTTCGTCAGCCGTTTTTCTGCGAACGCCTCCAAAGCCAAGCAAGCGACATCGCGCGCCAAACAGATCGACAAAATCATTCTGGAAGACGTCAAGCCTTCCAGTCGCGTCAGTCCGTTTATTCGTTTTGATCAGGATAAAAAATTGTATCGTCTGGCGCTGGAGCTGGAAGGTTTGAGTAAAGGGTTTGTGAACAAGCCGCTGCTCAAAAATTTGAATCTGGTGATCGAAGTGGGTGAGCGTGTTGCAGTCATTGGGCAAAATGGTATTGGTAAAACCACACTCTTACGCACCTTGGTGGGTGATATTGCGCCGGATAGCGGGAAGCTCAAATGGTCAGAAAATTCGGCCATCAGTTATTTCGCGCAGGATCACGCTACGGATTTTGCCGAGGACATGCAGTTGTTCGACTGGATGCGTCAATGGGGCAAGCCCAGTGATGACGAGCAAGTAACGCGCGGTATTTTAGGGCGGCTGTTATTTTCCAATGACGAAATCTACAAATCCGTCAAAGTTATCTCCGGCGGTGAACAAGGCCGCATGCTGTTTGGCAAGCTCATGTTGCAGCGCGCCAATATTATGATCATGGACGAACCAACCAATCACCTGGATATGGAATCCATCGAAGCGCTCAATCTGGCGTTGGAAAATTACCCCGGCACCTTGATTTTCGTCAGCCACGATCGCGAGTTCGTCTCATCCCTTGCGACACGCATCATTGAGCTGACGCCCCAAGGTGTGATTGATTTCAGTGGCAGCTATGATGAATATCTGCGTAGCCAGGGCCTGGAAGCCATGATGCAAATGCCAGTAAAGGCAGCCAGACAGTAGTTACAGGTGACGGCCTAATGGATTACGCCCCCTGCATTTTGCGTAATGTGTCAATACATGCCGCCGCCGTAGATTCAGAATGTCAACAGAACCTACAACTCTATCATCTCAAAATCTTCTTTGCCTGCGCCGCAATCCGGACAGCGCCAAGTGAGTGATATGTCCTTCCAAAGGGTGCCCGGAGCGAGGCCTTCCTCAGGTAGGCCCTTTGCTTCATCATAAATAAAACCGCAAATTACGCACATGTAGGTTTTCATGGTTGTATTCCAGTCGCCCGCAAGCCGGGTATTCTTAAATTAAAGTGGGTTAATGCTTTAATGCAGTGGTAAAATCCCATTTTAACAAAACTTTGTCTGATGGGCTTATAAATTAGGTGGGGAATCTGAATCTAAAAAGTCTTCGGGTTATTTGCTGTTATTTAGCTTTATATTTAGCTGTTTTTTATCAGGGGAGCCAAACTCATGACGGATGAGCAACCTGTTCCGGTGGTGTTGGTGTTCGCCGGATGTGATGCAACGGGCGGAGCGGGGATTCAGGCAGATATTGAAACCCTGGCGAGCATGGGGTGCCATGCGGCACCCGTTATAACGGCCACCACTGTGCAAGATACCCTAGGCTTGCAGGCTTATTTTCCTATTGATTCCATGCACATTATTGCCCAGGCGCGCGCGGTACTGGAAGATATGCCCGTGGCCGCTTTTAAAGTCGGCATGTTGGGCAGTGTCGCCAATATTGAGGCGGTGCATACGCTATTGCAGGATTACCCTGATATTCCGGTGGTGCTTGATCCGGTGGTGACGGCGGGCGGCGGTGGGGAGCTTGCCGATGATGAGATGATGGAGGCGATGGTGGCGCTGCTGTTTCCATTGACTACGGTGCTGACGCCTAATAGCCGCGAGGCGCGCGCTTTTGCGCCGGAGGCAGATACGCTGGACGCCTGCGCTCAGGAGATTCTGGAGTGCGGCTGCGAATTTGTGTTAATTACCGGCACCCATGAAAATACCCCCACGGTTATCAATACGCTGTATGGCAACCGCCGCCAGCTGGAGGCGTTTTCCTGGGAACGGCTGCCCGCAAGTTATCACGGTTCCGGGTGTACGCTGGCTTCGGCGATTGCTGGGTTGCTGGCGCATGGCATGGAGCCGTTTACGGCGATTCATGAAGCGCAGGAATATACTTGGGAAACGCTCAAGCACGG
>JBKJTS010000225.1:0-22815 GCA_046590885.1 Gammaproteobacteria bacterium | reverse complement strand
TGTGGCCGCCAATGTGAAGCTTGGCGAAGTGGTAGTTTTTGAAAATGTGCGCTTTAACAAAGGTGAAAAGAAAAACGACGATGAGCTTTCCAAGCAATATGCCGCCCTGTGCGATGTGTTTGTTATGGATGCTTTCGGCACTGCGCACCGTGCTGAAGCTTCAACCCATGGCGTCGCCAAATATGCACCTATCGCCTGCGCAGGCCCGCTGCTGGCAACCGAGCTTGAGGCGCTGACCAAGGCATTACTCAACCCTAAACGCCCGCTGGTGGCGATTGTGGGGGGATCCAAAGTCTCTACCAAACTTACCGTGCTAGAATCATTATCCAAAGTGGTTGATCAGTTGATTGTTGGGGGTGGGATTGCCAATACCTTCATCGAAGCGGCTGGATATGGGGTGGGCAAGTCTTTAAGTGAAAAGGATCTGGTCCCGGAAGCTAAGCGCTTAACCGAGCAGGCAAAAAAACGTAACTCAGCCATTCCGGTGCCGACTGATGTGGTGGTAGGCAGTGAATTCTCTGAAACCGCAAAGGCCACTCTAAAGCAGGTGGATGCTGTAAGCAGTAGCGACATGATTTTTGATATTGGCCCGCAAACCTCTGAAGCTTTTGCCGAAATTCTGAAAAAAGCCGGCACGATAGTCTGGAACGGTCCAGTGGGCGTGTTTGAGTTTGACCAGTTTGGCGAAGGTACCCGCAGGCTGGCCATGGCGATTGCCGAAAGTTCAGCGTTTTCGATTGCGGGTGGAGGTGATACACTGGCCGCTATCGCTAAATACAATATCGCAGATAAAATTTCTTACATCTCCACGGGCGGTGGTGCTTTTCTGGAATTCCTTGAAGGTAAAAAACTCCCGGCAGTGGAGATTCTGGAAGAACGCGCTAACAAATAATCGCCAGAAAATATATGGATCTGTTATCTGGTCGGGTGTTTGCACGGGTCTTCCCACGAGCTTAATAAAAAACTGAAATGGAACAATGCTAAGAAGAACCAAAATAGTTGCAACCGTGGGACCAGCCACAGATGATCCCCTGGTGTTGGATGGTATTATTGAAGCAGGTGTGGATGTTGTGCGGCTCAACCTTTCTCATGGTGTCGCAGAAGATCATAGAAGACGGGCCGAGGCGGTGCGTAATCGCGCTGTCGCCTATGGCCGTCAAGTGGGTGTATTAGCTGACCTGCAGGGACCGAAGATCCGCATTGACCGTTTTCGCGAAGGCAAGGTTATTCTGCAGGAAGGCGCGAAATTTATTCTGGATGCGCGTTGCGGAGTGCTCGATGGCACGATAGAGCGCGTCGGCATCACTTACAAAAACCTGCCCAACGATGTCAACCGTGGCGATGTGTTGTTGCTCGATGACGGTCGGATTGTATTGTGGGTAGAGCAGGTGGCCGATGAGCAGATTATCTGCCAGGTGACCGTGGGCGGCGCACTTTCCAATAACAAGGGAATTAACCGTCAGGGCGGTGGTTTGTCAGCCGCCGCGATCACCGATAAAGACCGTGCTGATATTGTGCTTGCCGCAGAAATGCAGGCAGATTATCTGGCGGTGTCTTTTCCGCGCAGCGCTGCAGACATTCACCACGCACGTACGCTGTTGCGTGAAGCGGGTGGGCACGGCGGCATCGTGGCGAAAATCGAACGCGCCGAAGCGATCGAAAATCTCGAAGAAATTATCGCGGCGTCAGATGCCGTGATGGTGGCGCGCGGAGATCTGGGCGTAGAAATTGGCGATGCTGAATTGCCGGCTGTGCAAAAACGTATTATCAAACTGGCGCGTTCAATGAATCGTGTGGTGATCACTGCTACGCAAATGATGGAGTCGATGATCGAAAATCCCATCCCCACGCGTGCGGAAGTGTTTGACGTTGCCAACGCCGTACTCGACGGTACGGATGCAGTAATGCTCTCGGCAGAAAGCGCCAGCGGTAAATACCCGGCCAAAGCGGTAGCGGCCATGGGGCGCATCTGTCTGGAGGCTGAGAAAGAACGGTCAGCGATGACCTCGGATCACCGCTTGAATACGCACTTTGGACTCATTGACGAGGCGATTGCCATGGCATGCATGTACACCGCAAATCATTTGGGTGTGAAGGCCATTGCGGCGCTTACCGAATCCGGTTCGACACCCTTGTGGATGTCACGCATCAGTTCCGGCATTCCCATTTACGCGCTGACGCCGCAAGTGGCAACGCGCAGAAAGGTAACTTTATACCGTGGTGTATACCCGATTAATTTCGACGTGAAAACCACGGACCATGCCCAGGTAAACCTGGAAGCCGTAGATGAGTTGGTGCGGCGGGGGGCGGTGCGTGATGGCGATCTGATTATCATCACCAAAGGTGATTTGATGGGTGTACATGGCGGCACCAACGCCATGAAGATTGTACGTGTTGGCGACATGGTGACGCCACAGAATTAATGATGTCATTACGAGGGTAAAGAGAAATCTGCCCCAGATTAAATTCCACTAGCGATTTTTTAGACTTTTAACTTTAATAGAAACTGTAAGAGGAGATTCCCATGGCTTTAATATCCCTGCGCCAACTTTTGGATCATGCTGCTGAGTATGGTTATGGTGTACCCGCGTTCAACGTTAACAACCTGGAGCAGGTGCAGTCCATCATGCAGGCTGCCGCTGAAACCGACAGTCCCGTGATCCTGCAAGCCTCTGCCGGTGCCCGTTCATATGCTGGCGAAGCATTTCTGCGCCACCTGATGCTGGCAGCGGTTGAAACCTATCCTGATATCCCGATTGTTGTGCATCAAGATCATGGCGCGTCGGCTGCGGTGTGCCTGCGTTCGATCCAGAGCGGCTTCACTTCCGTGATGATGGACGGTTCCCTGAAAGAAGATGCCAAGACCCCGGCATCGTATGAATATAATGCCGATATCACGCGCCGGGTTGCCGAAATAGCCCATGCCTGCGGTGTATCCGTAGAAGGCGAGCTGGGTTGCCTGGGTTCTCTGGAAACCGGTATGGCCGGGGAAGAGGATGGTAGCGGCGCAGAAGGCAAGCTGGATCATTCCATGCTGCTCACCGACCCTGAAGAAGCCGCACAATTTGTTAAAGCTACCAAGGTAGATGCTCTGGCCATCGCCATCGGCACCAGCCACGGCGCGTATAAATTTACCCGCCCACCTACTGGCGACATCCTGGCCATCGGCCGCATCAAGGAAATCCATGCGCGCATCCCCGACACACATCTGGTCATGCACGGCTCATCATCCGTGCCTCAGGAATGGCTGAAGATCATTCATCAATACGGCGGTGATATCGGCGAAACCTACGGTGTGCCCCTGTCAGAAATTCAGGAAGGTATCAAGCACGGCGTGCGCAAGGTCAACATCGACACCGACCTGCGCCTGTCCGCCACTGGCGCCATGCGCAAAGCCATGGGCGATAATCCCAAGGAATTTGACCCGCGCAAATTCTTCAAGGCGTCAACCAAGGCCATGCAGGAAATCTGCAAAATCCGTTATGAAGCCTTCGGCACCGCAGGCAATGCCTCCAAGATCAAGCCGATCAACCTGGAAAGCATGGTTAAACGTTACACCACAGGTTCACTTGATCCCCGCGTAAAATAATGACGGATGTGAAGTGAGTAAACAGAAAGGTGGGGGCCAACCCTGCCTTTTTTGTTGTAGGGATTTGAGAAGAGGCAGATTTTCATTTCGACCGTAGGTAGAATTCTTTCCTATATTAACTATGTCCCCAAATTTACCGTAAGAATTATTATGGCAATCCGCGAAGTATTACGCATGGGCTCCCCACTGTTGTGGCGCGTCTCTGAACCCATCACTGACTTTCACGACGGCGCACTGCGGTCACTGATTGACGACATGTTTGACACCATGGCCTCGTTGAACGGGGCAGGACTGGCCGCGCCACAAATTGGCATCAGCAAACGCGTAGTGATTTTCGGCATTGATAAAAATCCGCGTTATCCTGACATGGAGCCGGTACCCACCACCATATTGATTAACCCTGTGCTGGAGCCATTGACTGATATCATGGAAGATGGCTGGGAAGGCTGCCTGAGCGTCCCTGACATGCGCGGCCTGGTGGCGCGTTATAGCCACTTACGTTATGCCGGGTTTGACCAGCACGGCACGCACTTCGAACGCGAAGTTCATGGGTTTCACGCCCGAGTAGTGCAGCATGAATGCGATCACCTGGACGGCATTTTGTATCCGATGCACATTAAAAACATGCGCGATTTTGGTTTTAAGAAAGAGTTGTTTGGGGAGGAGACTGGTGGGGAATAATGAAAGGCAGTTGTAGCAGCAAACGTTCCTGGATTACTGACACCATTTTTCTTCCCGAAAATTTCAGATTATTGAAGTTGTTCTATATGCCAGGAGGCAAGGTAACGCTTCATTAAACGGTAGTTGTGCGGTCAAACGGTTGTAACCCGGACAGCAATAAAAAGCGCTATAACCATAAGTGAAGCAATTATTCCTAACGGCAAATGTCCAGATAACACCATGGCCCAGAAAGCAACGGTTTTTAAGACTCAACTTCAGATCGCAGATATGGATCGGGGTTATTACAATGATCATCGACTGACGGTGGCCCAGCACGCGTCTGAAACTGATGAGCGTATGATGGTTCGTTTGTTGGCTTTTGCACTGCATGCAAGTACAGACCTGCAATTTACTAAAGGCCTTAGTGCGGACGACGAACCCGATGTGTGGCAGAAAAGTTTGGACGGATGTTGTGAGGTGTGGATTGATGTGGGTTTACCCGATGAGAAGCGGATAAGAAAAGCATGTGGCCGCGCTAAACAAGTTTATATTTATGCTTATGGTGGGCGCGCCGCACAGCTCTGGTGGGAACAGGTTGCTGGCAAATCACTGCGTTTTGACAATCTGAAAGTGCTCGACTTGCCTCAGCCTGCGACTAAGGCATTGGCAGAATTGGCGCAACGCTCCATGAATCTGCAGTGCACGATACAAGAGGGGCAGGTTTGGGTGAGTGATGTGGACGTTACGGTGATTGTGGATGTTAAGGTGTTGAAGTAGCATTAACCCCGAAAAATCCAATAGACGTTGAAAAATTCGCTCAAAACCAAGATCCTTTACCGCGTTCGGGATGACAATCCCCTGTCATTTCGATCAATGTGAGAAATCCTCGTGAAAGAATTTTAAGGAAAAGACCCCACACTTTTTCTAAATTACAGGGCTAAGCTAATTAGGGGTTCCATTAGCAGTCAGCGCACCACCGCAACTGCTACCTTGGCCGGCAGTACAGCCGTAGCAATGATCTTTTACTATGATGGGGCGGCCTGTGATATCGCGGTTCATGAGATCGGTGATGTGGGTGCGCGGTTTGGCATTAATGCGCAGTGGGAGATTGAGCATTTGATTAAAGTCGCAATCATAAACGTAACCTTCCCAGTCGATACTGATGAGAGAACGACACATGAGGGCGTCAAGATTCGACTCCAGGTAAGCGCCCCGCAATAAATCCATGTAACTATGGAATTGGTTATTAGAAATCAAGGTGCTGCCAAAGCGTTGTATGGGCATGTTGGTGATGGTGTAGAGGTGATTAAACGTTACATCATAATTTTCGCTTAAGTGTTTCCGGTAATCTGTTTCCAATGCTTGTTGCGGGGGTGGCAGCGAGGGCCCTTGCGGGTTGTAGACGAGGTTGAGCGTTAATCCCGAGCCCGGCTGGGCATAGCCCAACGCATTAAGTTTTTGCAGGCCGCGAATACTGGCACTAAATACGCCTTTGCCGCGTTGTTGCTCGACATTTTCTTCAAGATAACATGGCAGCGAAGCGGTAATGTGAACGCCTTGGGCGGCGAGGAATTCTGCGGTGTCTGCCTGGCCAGGTTGTTCGAAAATAGTGAGATTGCAGCGGTCAATAACGTCAATATTTAATGTGCGGGCGGCGCATACCAGATCACGAAAATGGGGATTTAATTCCGGCGCACCACCGGTAATATCTAATGTGGTAACGCCTGAATTTTCGAGAAACGCAATAATGTGAGTAATGTTGTCACGCGTCATGATTTCGGTGCGTGTAGGACCAGCGTTGACATGGCAATGTAAACAGGATTGATTACATAAATACCCGACGTTGACTTGCAAGGTGGTGAGCTTGCCTCGCTTGATCTGCGGAAAGTCGGTTTTTTCTAAAAGGGGGAGTGTTGCGTGCATGGGATTCCTCTAAAATTGCCGTATCCTAACACCGAGCTAGCGGTTACATCCAAGCGTGCAGATTGTTTGACAGTGTGATCAACGCTTTAAATGCGACGTGCTTTTTTTAATGTGGGGGGTTGCCGTTATATATAATGCTCCTGAATAATGCCCCTGGGATTTTTCTTGACGTTCAAGGGCGAAAAAATACCTTCGAATGCAAGGCGCAAATTTCGCGTATTGAGGTATCCGCATCTTGAGTGAAACCATTCTTCGGGTATGCACAATAAAGTGAAAAGCCATAATTCAGGCACAGCGTATGCCATAGGTGCTCGAGACGGATGGTGGCTGCATTATTGCCACGGGCCCACAGGAGGGCGACCATCTCTGCGAACACTCGCACTGGACGGCTATCTATCAGCGCCTGCGTCATGAGGTTGGTTATAATTTCTTTGAACAGTATAGCGTCTGGCCATTCCTGAACCATAAATTTTGAAAGCATCGTGTCAGCATCAATATCAATATAATGATTTTGCGTCCGGGCATGGTGCAAATCAACCCCTCGTGCCATTAGCCGTTCTTCGAGGGAGCTACGGTGGCTTGCAGTGGCGACCACAATCACTGTCTCAGTAGATTGCAGCCCGACCCACACAAATTCTTCGAGGGAAGTGATAAAATCGAGGTCTTGTTCATAAATCTGAGCGCGATGTTCACAGGGAGAAAGTTCGCTCCAAAATATAGCAGGTTGTTTTGATTGTCCGCTCATGGCTGTTCCTCCATTGTGGTTATTATTGTACTTTACAGAAGCGATACATAACAATATTTAGACTCAAGAGTCATTCTTCAAGTATCTCTGGGTAAAAAGTAGTTTTATGCATCGCAAAGTTCATTTAGAATGATGCATAAAATAAATATTAATATTAACAATTACTTACATAAAAATAGAGCCTGAATGGTTTGCGGCTACCTTGGGCTCCAAGCTGAGGATTCAAGCGCTAGCTCAAGGGGCATAATAAAAATGTATGGTATAGTTTAAAGTATGTCAAGGCTCGTAAAACAGATGAGCTGTTTGGATAAATGGTTAATTTTTAGCCATTGGCCCATATTGTTTTAACCTACCCACGGTGGTTAGTTAAGCGTCATTAATAACCAAGCATGCCAGAAGAAAATGTTGGAATGTCAGAATTAATTTCAATAGACTCCCCCCTCGTGTCCGGCGGGTCTGACTTCGATCCCAAAGATTTCCTTAAAACCTTACCCCATCAACCTGGGGTGTATCGCATGCTGAACAGTCAAGGCGACGTGCTCTATGTGGGTAAGGCGGGCAGTCTTAAAAATCGGGTCTCGAGTTATTTTCGTGGGATTAGCCTCTCTCCCAAGACGCGTATGATGGTCGCGCATATTCAGGCCATTGAGATTACTGTAACGCGCACTGAAGGTGAGGCGTTGTTGCTTGAAAATAATCTCATCAAGGAATTAAAGCCACGTTACAATATCGTACTGCGTGATGACAAAAGCTACCCCTATATTTTCCTTTCTGATCAGCATGATTTTCCGCGCCTGGGTGTACATCGTGGTGCGAAGCGAGAAAAAGGGCGCTATTTTGGCCCCTATCCTTCTGCCGGTGCCGTGCGCGACAGTGTTCATCTACTGCAAAAAGTATTTCCCGTACGCCAATGCCAGGACAGCTTTTATCGCAACCGTTCACGGCCCTGCCTGCAATATCAAATCAAGCGTTGTACTGCACCGTGCGTGAATTTAATCAGTAAAGAAGCCTATCAGGAAGACGTGCGTCATGCAGTGATGTTTCTGGAAGGTAAAAATACTGAGGTGATTAATGAGCTGGTGGTGCGCATGGAGACCGCCGCTGAGCGGCTCGATTTTGAGCAGGCCGCGCAACTGCGCGATCAGATTTCCACCCTGCGCCGACTGCAGGAAAAACAATTTGTAAGCGGGGTAGGAGGTGATGTAGATGTGGTGGTGAGCGTGGCCCGGGGGGGCGCAGGCTGCGTACAGGTATTCTTCATCCGAAATGGACGAAATCTGGGCAACAAAACTTATTTTCCACGCCATGTTGAAAATGCTGATACTACTGAAATCCTGGCAGCGTTTTTGCCACAATATTATCTGGGTCGGGAGACGCCAGCGGAAGTTATTATTAACCACTCCCTGGATGATATTTCCTTGCTGGAACAAGTGCTCCAGGGACAAGCTCACCATAAAGTAACGATTACTCACCGGGTAAGGGGCGATCGCGCCCATTGGCTGGCACTGGCGGTCACTAATGCCGAAATGGCGCTGACACAGCACATGCTCAGCAAGGCGGGCATGCGTCAGCGCTATGAGGCTCTGCAGAAGGCGCTGGGGTTGGATAGCCTGCCACAGCGCCTGGAATGCTTCGACACCAGCCATACCCAGGGTGAGCTGCCTGTCGCGTCGTGTGTGGTATTTGATATAAATGGCCCACTCAAGTCAGATTATCGGCGGTTTAATATTCAGGACATTACCCCCGGTGACGATTATGCCGCGTTGCGCCAGGCGTTGCTGCGTCGCTATACGCGCATTCAGGAAGGCGAGGGCAAGCTGCCCGACATCCTGTTTGTCGACGGTGGCAAAGGGCAGGTTAACGTAGCGCAACAGGTGCTTGAAGAGCTGCAAATGGTAGGGATAATGCTGGTGGGGGTAGCCAAAGGGGCCGACCGCCGTCCGGGCATGGAGTCATTGTTCTTGTCCGGCAGCGATGCACCGATTATACTTCCGCACGATTCCCCTGCGTTACATCTGATTCAGCAGCTGCGTGATGAAGCGCATCGGTTTGCCATTACCGGCCATCGCCAGCGCCGCGCCAAAGACCGCAACCACTCAGCTCTGGAAAAGATTCCCGGAATGGGGCCCAAGCGACGCCGCTTATTACTGAATCAATTGGGAGGCATGCAGGAAGTGGCGCGTGCTGCAGTCGAGGATTTAGCTACTATACCCGGTATAAGCAAACAATTGGCGCAGCGTATATATGATGCATTTCATACTGATAAAGGCTAGTAGAGCGCTTTACAACACAGTTGACCTGCAATTGCAGTTTTCTTTGGATGTGGCAGACGACCTGTGAATATTCCTACCCTTTTAACTCTGCTGCGAATCGCCCTTATCCCCGTTCTTATTGTGGTTTTTTACCTGCCTTATGATGGCATGCGTGCAGTGGCCGCACTGATTTTCAGCATCGCCGCTTTCACTGACTGGCTTGATGGCTATTTGGCACGGCGGTTGAACCAGGCCTCGGCGTTGGGAGCGTTTCTCGATCCGGTCGCGGATAAATTGATGGTGGCAATGGCTCTGGTGTTATTGGTGCAGGCTGATCCTACGCCGTGGCTGGCGATTCCTGCGGCGATCATTGTCTGCCGTGAAATTGCTGTGTCTGCACTGCGTGAATGGATGGCCGAAATTGGCGAGGGCGCCCAGGTAGCCGTATCATTGATTGGCAAGTTTAAAACCACCGCTCAGATGTGTTCCATCATTTTTCTGTTATATCAGGCACCTCTCATGAGCCTGCCAATCCGTGCCATCGGCTTTACATTATTATATATAGCAGTAGGACTTACGTTATGGTCTATGTTATTATATATCCATGCTGCCTGGCCGATTCTCACTTCCAAAGACAACATTAATCCAAGAAAGTAAACGAATAAAATATGAAGGTGAATCACCATTAGTGCTTGACAGCCCGTCCTCCTTCCCTAACAATATGCAACCTTCAAACGCCATGTGCAAAAGCGGGAATAGCTCAGCTGGTAGAGCGCAACCTTGCCAAGGTTGAGGTCGCGAGTTCGAATCTCGTTTCCCGCTCCAAAATTTCACCAAATAAACAAGGTGTCTCTGTAAGTTTGATTAAGTTGTAGCGTCGCTTGCGCGAATTTACAGAGGCGCCGTGATCGTAGGCTGGGTGGCAGAGTGGTTATGCAGCGGCCTGCAAAGCCGTGGACGCCGGTTCGATTCCGACCCCAGCCTCCATAAATATCAGCAAATTGCGCTTATAAGTTATTTTACCTGCTCTGGCCCGGATGGCGAAATTGGTAGACGCAAGGGACTTAAAATCCCTCGGAGGGAGACTTCCGTGCCGGTTCGATTCCGGCTCCGGGCACCAAACTCAAATATTCACGATAATTTCCGCTTTTCTGGAGAGGGGCTAAGCCTGGTATTCAATCCACATGAATACCATTATCGGTACCCCTGTAAAGTAGCTAAAGTCACACTGGCGGTGTTGTAAAGCCGCTCAAAATGCTCATTTACAACGCGTAAACCCCGCTTTTTCGCGATTTTAGCCTTGCCAGCCTAGCTTGATCGAATATTTTTCTAAACTATCTATCGTTTAAAGAGTTTAATCCCCAGTATCAAGTTGACGAAGCTTCGACTTTCTATATCTCAGCCTCCCAAGGCATTGCTTATTATATAGTCAAGCCCCTAAAACATTGGCGGCAATATGTTGGACGTTCTTACTTAGAGTTCAAGGGTGTCTCCAATGAGAGACATTAAAAAATCTTATAAATCATATAGATATTAAAACTGCTGAAAAATGTGTTCCACTTGGGCAACGCTTAGAGTGCAATTTTTACCCGTTACACTTCGTTTTCATGTTATTTACTAACATCATTATTTTTAACTCATTAATTTTAAAGAATATAATTTTATTGGCACGACTATTGCTATATGGTTGATACATGGATGTTATCGCCCATGGATGGGTAAGTTTATCCGTTTCAACTAAAACTATATTTTAGAATGGATAAGTTTTTTATTACGTGTGGTTAGGGCTTTTCTAAAACTTTGCTACGGTGGTCAGATTCCCGATACGATCTCGGGCTGGTATAGAAGAAATTAAAGAAAAATCAGATTGGCAGCCAGATTTTAAGTTGTATTTTGAATTTGCTCAAATTCCTTTTGTCCATCTATCAGTAACTGCAGTTATGTTTTAGAACACGCTTATTGGATGAGCTTTGAAGTGACGAGGATGACGTAATGGATAGACCACTTTTTCGAAAAAAGAGGACACTATTTATGTACCATAGAGAAAATATATTTTTAAACTGGGTGCTGATTAGTTTGTTGATTATTTCAGGCGCTGCGTTTGCGCAAGGTATCATGGGGGATACTAAGCAAACCATACCTGATTATATTAAGCTTGATCTTGATGCGGATGGTTTCATAACACTTGATGAAGCTCGGCAGGTACCGACCCTTCCAGAAAGATTTAATCAAGTAGACACTGATGGTGATCACAAGTTGAATGCGGCTGAATATACAGGCTATCTAACCTTGTTGAAAAGGGAAGCTTCTATAGTTAGTTAATGATTTTTATAATTAACGGCCCATAGAATTTTTCATAATGTAAATTACGATGATTCCGGTGTTTTACCCCCCTTACGCGGCTGAACAAGCCGCGTTTTTTTTGCCTTTAATTTGACTTTAAAAAAATTATGGCTGTGCTACGTTTTGAGAGTGAGAGCTTGTATTTTAGGCGACTCATTGATTCTGTTCATGATAATATTTAACGTTAAGTTGTCATAACATAAAACTGGGGAATTGTTTGACTGTGCATCAATTTCAATGGCCGGTACGAGTTTACTATGAAGATACGGATAAAGGTGACGTGGTTTATTACGCCAATTACCTCAAATTCATGGAACGGGCACGCAGTGAGTGGTTGCGGAGCCTGGACGTTGAGCAGGATAAACTGCAGGTCAACGAAGGATTAATTTTCGTGGTGAGAACGGCCCACATCGAATATCTTAAGCCCGCTCATTTCAATGATATGCTCGATGTGAGTGTGGTTGTGACAAAATGTGGCGGTGCCAGTATAACCTTTGAGCAGCAAGTGATGCGGCGTGTTGAGCAAGCGTCCCTGTTATGTTGCAGTGGGTGTGTTAAAATTGCCTGCCTGGACAGCACAACGTTGCGCCCCCGTCCTATTCCCCCTTCCATTCTCGCAAAAATTTCTGTTGGAGATGTTTCCAGTGACTGCTGATTTGTCGTTGTTTAATCTGGTAGTAAGCGCCAGTGTAGTAGTGCAACTGGTGATGTTATTGTTGCTAGTGATATCTGTAGTGTCATGGACCATGATTTTTCGCAAATGGGCTACGATGAAAAATGCCCGCCAGACGGCTATTGCATTTGAAACGCGATTTTGGTCAGGCAGTGATTTAAGCAGTCTGTACCGGGAAGTTACTCAGAAGCAAGGCGCTTTATCTGGTCTGGAGGGTATTTTTGGTGCAGGCTTCAAAGAGTTTGCGCAATTACGCAAGCAGACGGGCGCGGAGCCGATGGCGGTGCTGGAAGGCGCGCAGCGTGCTATGCGTGTGGCGTTGAGCCGCGAGATCGATGCACTGGAAACACATTTACCGTTTTTGGCGACAGTCGGCTCCACCAGTCCTTATATCGGCTTGTTTGGTACGGTATGGGGCATCATGAATTCATTCCGCGGCTTGGGCAATGTCCATCAGGCCACGTTGGCGATGGTTGCGCCGGGTATTGCCGAGGCGCTGATTGCTACTGCCATGGGGTTATTTGCGGCGATTCCGGCGGTGATTGCCTATAATCGCTATAACAACGATGTGGAACGCCTGATTAACCGTTACGAAACCTTTCTTGAAGAGTTCTCCACGCTGTTGCAGCGCCATGCGCATCAGAGTGGGGGAGTGTAATTATGGCACGGCAGCGTATTCGTAAGCGCCCCATGGCCGAAATCAATGTGGTGCCTTACATTGATGTGATGTTGGTACTACTGGTAATTTTCATGATTACCGCGCCTTTACTTACTCAGGGTGTAAAAGTGGAATTACCCCAAGCTGATGCGGAAGCTGTGGAAAGTACCAATGATGAGCCATTGATCGTTACTGTAGATGCTAGAGGTAATTATCATCTCAATATTGGTGACGGTACTCGTCAGGGAATTGATGCGGAGGTGTTAAAAAAACGTGTGTCTACCGTGCTGCGACGTAAACCCAAAATCCAGGTGCTGGTGCGTGGTGACAGGGATGTGAATTACGGCAAGGTAGTCCGGGCCATGACGCTATTGAAACAGGCTGGCGTAGAAAGTGTGGGATTAGTGACAGAGCCTGCAGATAACGCATCCAAATAATCATCTTGCTGAAAAACGGTGATTGGAATCTACATGTCCGCATGACTATACCTGCATGACCACCAAGGCATTCTCAAGTTCACGTGCTGTAATTTACGCAATTCTGGTGCATATGGCGCTTATTGCATTGCTGGGGGTGAGCCTGGACTGGACGCCTAAAATAACAGCGCAACCGCCAATTCAAGCTATGAACGCCGTCGTCATTGATGACTCGCAGCGGCGCGCTCAAATTGAAAAAAAGCGCGCCCACCAACAGGCGGAGCAACGCAAACAGGAAAATGAGCGCTTACAGGTGCTGAAAGAACGACAGCTTCTTGAGGAACAGAAGCAAGAAGACCATATTAAAGAAATCAAGAAAAAAGAACAGGAAAAAAGTGCGGTTATCGAGCAGGGTAAAATTAAAAAACAGCAGGAAGCCCTGCGGGAAGCAAAGCTGAAAAGAGAGCAGGAAACACAAGCCAAAAAGGTAAAACAAGCCGACAAACAACGTACCGAACTGGAAGATAAGCGTAAAGCTGAAGCTGAGCGCCAGGTTGAACAAAGGCGTCGCGCTGAAGAAAAGCGCCGCATTGAAGCAGAAGAAGATGCCTTGCAGGAGCAGCTTACCGCCGAGCAGCAACGTCGCGATAGCGATCAGGAAAAATTGGCAAGCGCGGCGTTGGCTAAGTTCAGCGCTCTTATTAAACAAAAGGTGCAGCGTAACTGGTTGCGCCCACAAACTGCACGGCAGGGTATGTCATGCAATGTGCTGGTACGTTTGACTGTCAAAGGCGAAGTATTGCTGGCGCGGGTTGTGGAAAGTAGTGGTGATACAGCCTATGATCGTTCGGTAGAAGCGGCAGTATATAAGGCTTCCCCATTACCATTGCCGCAAGATGTCACATTGTTTGATTATTTTCGTGAAATTAATTTTGTTTTCAAACCTGAAGGATAGGTCATGCTGCTGCAGAAAGTTACGTTGTTTTTGTTATTGGGCCTCGTGCTCACACATCCCACGCGTGCTGCGCTGACTATCGAAATTACCGGTGGCACTGAAGGCGCCCAGCCAATCGCTATTGTGCCGTTTGCCTGGGACAAGTCAGGCGACGAGTCGGGTGTATTCCCAATCGATGTGGCAGAGATCGTGGCTGCCGATCTACATCGTAGCGGTGTATTTGCGCCCTTACCCAAGGCAGATTTAATTTCGCAACCCCATGAGGGAGCGCAGATTAATTTTTCGGACTGGCGAGTGTTGGGGGCGCCCAATATTGTTGTAGGCAAGATACGGCCTTCCGGCAATGGTTATATGGTTCAATTCCAGTTGTTTGATGTCTTTAAAGGCACCCAGATTACTGGGTATAGCATTGCGTCGACTGCGCAGGAACTGCGTCGTACTGCACATCAAATCAGCGATTTGATATATGAGATTTTAACTGGCAAGCCGGGTGCTTTTGCGACACGCATTGCTTATGTAACCGAGATGATGATGAACGGCAAGCGCCGTTATTCGCTGAATGTGGCAGACGCCGACGGTTACAATCCAATTCCAATTTTGCATTCTCTAGCTCCTTTGATGTCGCCCAGCTGGGCACCGGATGGGAAGCGTTTAGCCTATGTTTCATTTGAGCGACGCCGCTCAGAAATTTATATTCACGATCTTGCAACGCGCAAGCGGGACTTGATAGCTTCTTCACCAGGTATTAATAGTGCGCCAGCGTGGTCACCCGATGGTCAGCGTCTGGCACTGGTATTGTCCAAAGACGGCAATCCTGAAATTTATATTTCAAATATAAAAGATAAAACCTTGCAGCGGATCACAAACCATCCGGCAATTGATACAGAGCCTGGTTGGATGCCAGATGGGAGCCGTTTGGTATTCACTTCAGACCGGGGTGGTAAACCCCAAATTTATCAGGTGTCTATTAATGGTGAGAGGAATGGCGGCAAACCGCAACGTCTAACATTTAATGGCGACTATAATGCGCATGGCGTGATTTCTCCTGATGGTCGTTCATTGGTCATGGTGCATGGCCAAGGTAATCGCTACCGTATCGCTGTCCAAGATTTGTCCAGCAATGAGTTGCGCATTTTAACGGATACGCGCCTCGACGAATCTCCAAGCTTTGCGCCTAATGGTGCTATAATTGTTTATGCAACTGAGGTGAGCAACCGTGGTGTATTAGCAATGGTCTCTCTGGATGGAACTGTTCGCCAGCGACTCACTCAGACAGAAGGTGATGCACGTGAGCCCGCGTGGGGGCCACGAACCCATCGCATCAAACCTTAAACATACAGAAAATAGGAGTGTTTTTTTCATGAAGAGCTATATGAAGTTATTGATGGTCGTAATTCCTATGGCCGTGCTGGTTGGATGTACGTCACCCAAGGTGGCGCAAAAGACCGCTCCCGTGGAAGATCGTACTGCGCCTGAAGCAATCCCATCCACAGCGACACCTGCAACACCCACGACACCAGGGGTTGAAGTATTGGCTGCACCTGACAAAGGAAATTTTGCGGGTGAAGAGCTGGTCGACCCGTTAAAAGATGCAACGGGTTTACTGGCCAAAAAGACAATCTACTTTGAATATGATAGCAGTGAAATTCAAGAGGAGGGGCGCGCTATTGTCGAAGCTCATGCAGACAACCTGATTAAAAATCCTAAGTTAACGGTAACTTTGGAAGGCCATGCTGATGAGCGTGGATCACGCGAATACAATCTTGCCCTCGGTGAAAACCGAGCTAAAGCGGTGCAGCAATTGATGCAATTTAAAGGTGTACCTGCAAAGCAGATAGAAACTGTCAGTTTTGGTGAAGAACGTCCAGTAGACATGGGACATGAAGATGCGGCATGGGCTAAAAATCGCCGTGTTGAACTGATCCACAAATAATCCTCCCCATATAACCTATGGAAAAATGGTGGACTTCTGTGCGCATAATGACATTGGCCTTGGCAAGCTTGTGCTCAGGGGCCGGAGCGCATGCCGCGGCGCCCATAGTGAATCCACCTTCGTCTTCTTCGGTACCTATCACTGCCCCTTCAGCCGCCGATAAAATAGTAGTACTCGAGTCCCGCATTGCTAAGCTGGAGCAATTGCTTGAAAGCCAGGCGTTGGGAGATCTGCTTGTTCAATTGACAAAACTGCAATCAGAAACCCAACGTCTTAATGGTGATGCAGAGTTACAGGCACACGAGATTGAGGGGCTTAAAAAACGTCAACGTGACGCCTATCTTGATATCGACCGCCGTTTACGTGACATTGAAAAAGGATTAAAGGCGAAAGAGGCCGGGGTTGCTACAGAAAAAGATGCCTCGTCAGTGATTTCACCCCGTCCCCCTGTCGCCTCCGTCCCGCTGTTCACCCCCCCATCACCTGGCGGGCCTTCATCGATTCCAGCTCCCACTTCTGCGGCCAACGCATCAGATATCTCCCGGGAACAAATCATGTATCAACGGGCACTGGACGCTTTAAAAAAGGGGCAACATAGCCAAGCTATTAGCGATTTTCAAGAGTTTCTCACCCATTATCCTAAAAGCGAATTCGCCGGTAATGCTTACTATTGGATGGGCGAAGCTAATTACGTTACGCGCCAATATGAAGTGGCGATAACCCATTTCAAAAAAGTAATAAATACCTATCCCGGCAGTAGTAAAGTGGCTGACTCGACCCTCAAACTTGGATTTGCTTATCATGAGTTGGGTGAGCGTGAGCAGGCGCAAAAAATATTAAGCGATGTTGTATCTCGCTATCCTAATACTCGTTTTGCTCAATTTGCTGCTGATCGCCTGCAAAAAATAAAAAGCGACAGTAACTAATTTCCACACCAACATGCATCCGTACTTCAAGAAACTTCAGCCGTCTTACTACGCTCCCTGCAAATGCCGCAATCCAGAGCCTACATGAGCCTGCGCATTACAGAAATATTTTACTCACTGCAAGGTGAAACACGCACGGCAGGTTTACCAACGGTGTTTGTGCGCCTTACTGGATGTCCGCTGCGTTGTCAGTATTGTGATACTGCATATGCGTTTCAGGGCGGGCAATCCTTCTCATTGGCCGAGATACTTGCTCAAGTAGCTTGCTATATGCCGCGTTATGTCACTGTGACTGGCGGTGAACCCCTGGCGCAAAAAAACTGTCTCGACTTGCTGACTGCTTTATGCGATGTGGGATATGAAGTGTCATTGGAAACCAGCGGGGCTTTAGATGTATCAGCTGTTGATACACGTGTGAGCAAAGTAGTGGATATCAAATCGCCGGCGTCTGGGGAGTCAGATAAAAACCTTTATAGCAATATTGAGTATCTTACCCCACGTGACCATGTAAAATTTGTATTATGCAATCGTGAAGATTATCTGTGGGCAAAAGATATTTTGGCGTGTTATAACTTGCCCGCACGTTGTGAAGTACTCTTTTCACCCAGCCACCAGGAAATATCAGCGACATTATTGGCTGACTGGATTTTGCAAGATCGTTTGCCGGTGCGGCTGCAGATTCAGTTGCACAAATACCTCTGGGGAAATATGCGGGGCAAATAGCAGTGTACACGCTTAGTAAATATCCCGTAATTAATGGCGACATCAGATATGCAACCGTCTGAACCACAATTAGAGGTCGCTCCCGTCATCCTGCCTCCCACGACATTAGTGCATCCCGGCACGTCGCAAGCTCCAAAGAAAGCCGTAGTGTTAGTGTCTGGTGGCCTTGATTCAGCTACTGTGCTGGCGATGGCAGTGTCACAGGGCTTTGTCTGCCATGTGGTGAGCTTTGATTATGGGCAGCGGCACAAGGCGGAATTGGCGGCCGTTGCCGGGCTTGTGCGGGCTCTGGGTGCCGTTGAGCATAAGGTCATAAAGCTTGATCTGGCGGGTATTGGTGGCTCAGCCTTAACGGATGCCTCGATTGCCGTGCCCGAGCAGCCAACGCAAGGTATTCCCGTCACCTACGTGCCGGCCCGTAATACTGTATTTCTGGCACTGGCGCTGGGGTGGGCTGAAGTATTGCAGGCGCGTGATATTTTTATTGGTGTTAACGCGGTGGATTATTCGGGCTATCCTGACTGCAGGCCGGAATACATTGCTGCATTTCAAGCTCTTAGCGCGTTGGCGACACGTGCGGGGGTAGAGGGGCAACAGATCATGATCCGTACCCCATTGCTGTTACTTTCCAAGGCCCAGATTATCCAGGAAGGGACCCGCTTGGGAGTAGACTACAGCCTCACTGTGTCATGCTACACCGCTGACGACCAAGGCCGTGCCTGCGGGTTGTGCGACGCGTGTCGCTTCCGCGCAGCAGGTTTCCAGGGGGCGGGCCTACCTGATCCAACCCATTATCGACAGATCTGATTTTTTCTATTTAATTAATTATCGGTAGTCGGACGACTACAATGAAGGTATAATGGCGCCGCTTTAAACGATATTGTGTCTAGCAAGATTTAACAGCTTGCTGGCACGTTGCTAGCAAAATTTGTTTTCCCTCTCGTGGGCCGTTAGCTCAGTCGGTAGAGCAGCGGACTTTTAATCCGTTGGTCGCTGGTTCGACCCCAGCACGGCCCACCAATAAAATCTAGAGCAATTGCCGCCCGCCCTTTTTGCGAAACCTTTGGCAGATCCGCGCGCGCAATAAGTGCAATTTGTGACTATGCCCGATGCCTTCGGCACATGGGTAAACATGCCATGTCAGCCCGTCAATCTAAAAGCGCGCCTTTTGGGTATATATCCCATCACTTGACCTTCATTTTGTAATAATTCTTACTTCGTCTCGCTTGCAAACAGCCGCCTGAAACTGCGTACGTCTGATGGTGGATAGTTAATTCAACGATTATTGGAACCTAAGCTCTCTCAACTGGAATATGTCGCATTGCGCGCGTTTGTGAAAGGCGGTGTCGATCTTCACCAGATACTAGGATGCAATTACAATATGCGCCAGGCTGGCGAGGTGTTCATAGGCGGCGGCTGTTAGGTAAGTACCAATGCCCGAGGCTTTATGTGTCGCCTGACGAGGGTTGAATAGGCGTTTGCGCTCCACGTCGGAACTTACGCGGATGGCGCCTAGTGCTTTGAGCAGCGGGTGGGTGTGGGTTATCTTCCCTGAGCCGATCATGCAGTGGGTGAAGGTCAGCGGTGGCGGTGGGGACTGCGTGTAGTGTTCCGCCAGGCCAGTATAGCGCTGGTATTACAGCTGGATGCACGCCACCTTGGCGCACACCAGGGCGCGGTAGACCAGGTAGTAGCGCGCAACACACGCAGGCCCTGGTAACCGCCGCTCGCGGCAAGCCAGGCGTTAAGGAAGCGACAGCTCAACGTGCTCGTGACGCAGTTGTCCAGGTCCATTATCAGAAAGGAAGCCTCGCTCATTTCGTCGATCGGGGGCAGGTTGGGGTTGAATTCCAGGCAATCGAAAACCGTGATCGGATCATCCAGCAGGGCCATGTTTGCCTGGTACATGAGGCCTTGGCATTCGCGTAGATAGCTACCGTCCCGACGTGACGGAAGATCAACCAGGTGATGAATGTGCTTCGCTTCACTCCAGGCGCGCAGGCGTTCGAGCTGTTCGATATCGGCGGGCGTACGCAGATGCGGTCTGATCTGGCGTAAATTTTCCTCCACAGCTTGAGAGACATTCGCCGGGTACCCGTTGGTTAGGTCCGGCCCAGCAATCACGATTCTTCCGTGAAAGCCAGCTAACGTCTCGGCCAGCGGGTTTATATGCATGGGGTTGAATTCGCCATTTGCAATGACGCTCTCGAGCTGCGCTTCTTCTGGGAACTGCACCATCTTGACCGCATACTCTATGGGCACGTCCGGAATTTGCGTTTCCAGTACCTCTAAGCATTTTATCGGGTGATTATATGGCGCGGGATTTTGCAGTGAGCAGGTCAGGGTGGTCTCAAGGCTGTGGTTCTGCCGGACATTCATCGGCGGTATTACCTCCGGGCTCAGGTGGATTGTGGCGCGACGCTGCATACTTTTGTATACAAAAGCGGATGCAACAAATAATACCATCCCTACCCACGCTGCAAAGCCGAGAGGGTGCTCTTCAATGAGTTGATGAGTCTGTGCGATGAAGGTGGGCATCTACAGGCGAGTGTTGTGGTAACGTGTCATGAGCATGCTCCATCCTTGGCGCCACAGATCCCTATAAAAACACAGTGCGATGCGGAAGACTGTTGAGAACGATTTGAAAAAACTGTCTGGAGAGTAGCCGGGGTGTTGCCATGCGTCAATGCGCCCGAACAGGTTCCAGTTCAACCAGCGTTCTTGTGGCAAATTCAGCGAGGGAAAGCATAGCGTCAGGGTGTCCCCGCTATGTATGGCCACACGGCTGCGAAGCGGTACGCATTCAGGCTGGGGTATACCGTAATCAGCGGTCACTTTCGACGTCGTGTCTCCCGCGAGATTAAGCCGTTCCTGGTTGGTGGGGGGATATTCGCCGCCGATATACACGGTGATTTCTTCATCTTGTGTGAGCTGGTCGGGCAAAGGCCCCTTCTTGGCCTCCCCTGCATCCATGCAAATGCCTGCGCGTCCTACGACGTGCATGGATGCACTAGTGGGGTGGGTAAGCCGCTCCAGTGCATCCTGCGCTTGGGGAGCTTGTCCGACTATGGACATTGCAGGATGCTGGCAGCGACCGCCATCAACACTCGTGCACCCCCGCACAGCGAATTTGATGCGCATGCCCAGCAGTGAGGCATCTTCTACCCGCGCGGCGAAGTGTTGGCCGTGAATGTTCAGTGTAACCAGCAGGTCGAGTGCTGCGATGCGGGGGGACTCACGCCGTTGCGGGTGTTCCCAGGCGGCGGCCAGAGCTACGGAAAGGATAATTATGTTGTAGGCATCCCAGAACAGATTTAGCAAAATCGCCCCGAACCAATCACCGGGGTTGGTAAACAGTCGCCAGATAGCAATAAATGCCGCTAGCCAGGCTATTATAATAAGTATAAACAATGGCTTGACAATTGAGTGGTCGAAATAACCGTGCTCCAACCGCTGCCCTTTGGGCGTAACATTGAATACGTTGAATTTTTTGCCAAACAGAGCCATCAATGTGGGTCTGATGGTGTGCCAGCAAGTTACCATTTCGTATACGTCTCCCCAAAAGGTATGACGGTACTGGCCAAAGAGACGGGAACTGACTAATTGGGACATAAATATGGCAGGCAGGGCATAAGCGAGGATCATGGTGGCGGGGGCGTGGATGGCTTGCAGGCCAAACAGGAGAAAGGCTATTGGTGCGATGAAGAATATAAAACGGGGCAGGGCACTGAGGTAGTTCAGGTAGTTTGCGATATACCCCAGATTTTGGGTGACGCCCATGCCGTGCTGCCACAGACCTTCCAGATGTAATATTTGCATTGTGCCCCGCGCCCAGCGGATACGTTGCTGGATAAAGTCCGCCAGGGTCTCCGTGCTGTATCCCGCGCTGAGGCGGCGACTCAAGTAGGCGCTGTGCCAGCCCCGGCGGTGCAGTTTGAGCGAGGTATGAGCGTCCTCGGTCACGGTTTCTACCGCGAAACCGCCTATTTCATTCAATGCCTGGCGGCGTAATACCGCGGATGAGCCGCAAAAAAATGCTGCGCCCCAAATATCCTTGCCGTCCTGGATGGCCTGCTGAAATATATCGTTTTCCTGAGGAACCTGGCGGTGAACGCCCAAGTTGCGATCGAAAGGGTCTGCGAAGAAAAAATGATGGGGTGTTTGCACTAGAAACAGGCGTTGTTGGCGCAGAAACCCGCCGGTTGTTTCCAGCAGAAAGTTACAGGTGGGGCGAAAGTCGGCATCGAACACGGCAATCAACTCACCATCGGTTACCTTAAAAGCGGCATTGAGATTGCCAGCCTTAGCATGCTGGTTGTCTGGGCGGGTCAGGTAGCCTGCGCCCAGCTCGGCGGACATAGCGCGAAATGCTGGGCGGCGACCATCATCCAGAAGGTAAACGCGCAGTTTGTTCTTGGGCCATAGCATGTTCTGCGCAGCGATCAGTGTGGCGCGCACTACCTCGATGGGTTCGTTATAGCTGGTGACAAACACGTCTACCGTCGGCCAGGTTTCCATGAGCGCAGGCAGGGGCGTCGATTGTCGTTGCAAAGGCCAAATCATCAGGATGGAGTTTAGAATTATCACTGCAAGACCAAACAGTTCGGCAAGAATCAGGGCGATGACCATAACCAAATCCCAGCTCATGGTTAGATCGAGGGTGTGGGTTACGCGCCAGGAAAAATAACGGAATGTGAGCAGCAGGCCGGTCAGAATCAGGACGATGGTGGTGAGGCGGCCATTCCGGTTATACAAATAAAGTGCAAAGGCAAGCAATGTGCCTGCAAAAATCATCTGCGCTGGCGCGGTGAGAGGAAGGAATATCGCCAATAGCACTGTAGCGCCAATGACTATGTAACTTGGTACGGTGAACCAAGAGAAGTTCTGGTTGCTCCACCAAGCGTGGTTGAGCGGCAGAAAAGGGGCGCGAAACAAAGCCAGTATCATGCGCATAAATAAATCCTCATGTCATTGAAAGGCAACACTCAACGCAGAGTGTGTAAGAGCGCATCGTTATAT
>JBKJTS010000155.1:0-3645 GCA_046590885.1 Gammaproteobacteria bacterium | reverse complement strand
CGCGAAGGCTACCGTCCCTACATCGAAGGCTTCATCATGCATTTACCCGATGCTTATGACGATCAGCCCGCATGCAGCGGACTGGAAGTGTATCGGGCCGCTGCCGCACATGCTGCGTGTCATGTAGTTTACACCACTACACAATTTGACAAAGCCGACCTCTCCGCCTTGCAGATAGCATTGATTGGCCTGGTCGAAGATGCGCGGGTGGAAACACTGGCACTGCAGCGGTTTCCTGGTCTTCAACACATCTGGCTACCCTTGCATACGGCAACCCCCGCTGCAGGAGACTCAGCGGGAGCATTAATGGGGCGCTTGGCCCGTGCTTTGCTGGACCCGGATTATCGCGACGATCATGCCTGGGTGGTATTGGGGAGTCAGCTCTTTAACCAACATCTATCGAATCCAGCATCACCAGACCTATCGCGCGCGATTGGGCTACAGCTGGCTACTGAACTTTTAGCCATGGGGATAGTTTTTTCATCGGCAAATGATGTTGTGGATATACCCTATCGCGACGACAACCGCTATATTTGGGAGTTCGCTGATTTGCGCGAAGCGGGGCAAGTTGTGGCGGGCATGAATGTCCAGCAAGTGCGTAAATACGCCAGCTTGATGGAGATGCTGAACACGCTGGACGTGCCCGGTGCAGGCGATGATGCCGGCGAAATCTGGGTGTTGCCTACCGAATTTTTCCACGACGAGGATCCTACTACTAGCATCAATCAGAAAGAAGGGCGCGAGCCACCACCGGAGCCCTATCATTACCCAGAGTGGGATTATCAGATGCAGTTGGAGCGACCCGACTGGTGTACTGTTTTAGAAAAACGCGCCAAACCAGGCGACGCTTCCATCATCGACGAGATTATAGTCAAGCACAAGCCGATTATCAGTCGTCTCAAATTCCTGATTGAGGGCATGCAGCCCCAGGGTGTACAGCGCATCCGCAAACAGGAAGATGGTGATGATATTGATCTGAATGCGGCGATTCGCGCCATGATCGAGATACGCATGGGTGAGCAACCCGACCCACGCATCATGATGCGGAATGTGCGCAAGGTACGTGACTTGTCGGTGCTATTGCTGATTGACCTGTCCGCATCCACCAATGATCCGGTGCGGGGTTCGGACAACAGTGTGTTGCAATTGGCGCGCGAGGCAACGGTGTTGCTGGCGGATGCGCTGGATAAAATCGGCGACCCTTTCGCCCTGCACGGCTTTGACTCAAATGGCCGCCACGATATTGAGTATTTCCGTTTTAAGGATTTTGCAGCACCTTATGATGACAAGGCCAAGGCGAGGCTGGCTGGCATGCGCGGCGAACTCTCCACCCGCATGGGCGCGGCGATACGTCACGCGGGGTCAATCCTGAAGCGCCAACCCACCCATAAAAAATTATTGTTGGTGGTGACTGATGGGGAGCCTGCGGATAACGATGTGCGAGATCCCCAGTATCTGCGCTTCGATGCCAAAAAATCGGTAGAAGAGTTAACGCGTAATGGTATTACAACCTTTTGTTTGAGTCTCGACCCTGGTGCTGATCAATATGTCTCGCGTATTTTTGGTGCGAAGAATTACATGGTAGTAGATCACGTCCAGCGCTTGCCAGAAAAATTGCCGCTCCTCTACATGGGGTTGACCCGGTGAGCCATACGTTTTTTGAGTGGCACACAGCAGTCGCCAAGATAACACGATGCCTTTAATCAATATGACAGATATGTTGCAGCATGCTTACCGTTACAGCTATGCCGTCGGGGCTTTTGGTGTGGCGGGCTGGGATATGCTGGAAGGCGTGGTGGCGGCGGCGGAGACCATGCGTTCACCCATCATTTTAAGTTTGTCTAAAACTTACCCCGGCACGGATAATATCGAACCACTGGCCTTGGCCGTAGTGGGGGTAGCGCGGCGCGCCACCATACCCATTGCGTTTCAGGTGGAAGTGGAAGACGATCCGCACGCCGTGACAGAAGCCATTAAGACCGGCTGCGGTGGTATAGTTTTTAACGCCTCCCAACGCAACTTCCCAGACAATGTGACACTGACCCGAAAGGCGGTAGATCTGGCTGCGCCACACGGAGTCATGGTGGTAGGCGAGCTGGCTAATCTTGACAATGGAGAGACGCCGGAGGCTGCTGGAGGTAGATCAACCTCGTCGATTGAAGCCAAGCATTACGTAGAGCGAACGGGTGTCACTTGCCTGGCAGTATCGGTCAGCCGGATGGAGAGAGGTAGCACCAAACACGATTTCTCCCGCTTGGCGAAAATCAACCAAGTACTCGGCATCCCGTTGGGCATTCATGGTGGCGGGGGACTCTCCGACGATCAATTCCGACGCATGATCAGTTTTGGTGCGACCAAAATCAATTACAGTACCCCACTGTTTGACGTGGTTGCCCAGCGTATTCACCAGAATGCACAGACACGGGACACCGGCTATGCAGAAATCGTGGAACGAGTACGCGATGCTATTCGTATCGAGGTCGAGCGCTGTATTCGCCTGTGGGGTTGCGGTGGCCGAGCCGCAGAAATTTTACAACAAAGCCGGGCATGGATACCTCACACCACCAGCGAAGCCCTAACGGCAATAAGTACTACTGCGCTTAGCGCAAGCGGCACTTCATCCGCATTCGCCAATCGCCGTTTTTAACTTAACCGGCTACGCACCCACTCCGGCACCGAGGCCAGAGCAGCGGCAAGGGCTGCCGGGTTATCACCGCCCGCCTGAGCCATGTCGGGACGGCCACCCCCTTTGCCACCCACTTGCAACGCCACGGCATTCACCAGGTCGCCAGCCTTGACCTGAGCCATGCAATCTTTGGTGACCCCCGCCACCAGGCTGACTTTGCCGTCTGCCACCGCCGCCAGGATAATAGCCGCTGTGCCGAGTTTGTTTTTGAGCTGGTCTACCGTATCACGCAATGCCTTGGGATCTACACCGTCAAGCAATGCAGCCAGCACCTTGATGCCACCGACATCCACAGCCTGCGTGACAAGATCACTGCCTTGACTGCTGGCGATTTTGCCCTTGAGCTGTTCCAGTTCTTTTTCCAGCTTGCGGGCACGCTCCAGAAGCTGGCGCACCTTGTCGTCCACGGCATCACGACCGGCTTTGAGCAGATCGGCTATTACCAGCAATCGCGTTTCGTCAGCGGCAATCCAATCCAGCGCACGCTGACCAGTCACAGCCTCAATGCGCCGCACGCCCGACGCGACGCCCGCCTCAGAGGTAATTTTGAACACACCGATGTCACCGGCGCGCTGCACATGCGTGCCCCCACACAATTCCGTGGAAAATTCGCCGATGCTCAGCACCCGTACCTCGTCACCGTATTTTTCACCGAACAGGGCCATCGCCCCTGCACCCACAGCTTGGTCATAGGTCATGACACGGGTTTGCGCCTCGCGGTTGATACGAATATGCTCGTTGACCAGGGTTTCAACTTCTTTGATCTGGGCGGGCGTCAACGGCTCGAAGTGTGAAAAGTCAAAGCGCAGACGCTGCGGATCAACCAGCGAGCCCTTTTGCGCGACATGGGTGCCCAGCACACGACGCAGTGCGGCATGGAGCAAATGCGTGGCGGAATGGTTGAGGGCGATGGCCTGACGGCGTTCCTCATCAACTTGGCAAGTTACCGAATCCCCCAC
>JBKJTS010000096.1:0-5225 GCA_046590885.1 Gammaproteobacteria bacterium | reverse complement strand
TTGGTAGACACGCCACCTTGAGGTGGTGGTGGCGCAAGCTGTGCCGGTTCGAGTCCGGCCATCGGTACCATTAAAGACTCAAGAAAGTTCAAAGAAGGCCAGAAACCAAGTAATACAAGGCATCTGGGGCTATTTGCGGCCAGATGATACATGGCAAGTACGCATTGAAGTTTACTCCTGAGCTGCTGCGTATTAATGACGTGGTTTGGATTGGGGTGACGAATACTACTAGGGCCGGTGCATGCACACCGCTCAGTGCGAACCGGCGCGATCCAGCCCCGATTTTCTTCAGTAACCTGCCAAAAAGAGTTAAACTTATCCCTGGCCTGAACAGGCTGGCAAGCAGGCCTGTGGCCAACACTTTGCAAAGATAACTCATGCTTGATCGTTGTGATGGCATACACGTTAAAATAAATAAGCATTCATGATACTCAAAGATAAAAGCGGTTGTCCTCTTTGCTAATCCCTCTATTGTGGTTCTGCATGTGATGAGTACGCCTTTTCCTGTCACCCGTTTCCTTGCCCCCCGTTATTGGCTTACCTGGATAGGTTTGGGTATCACATGGGCAATGGCACAATTGCCATATCACTGGTTGATGCGCCTGGGACGGGGATTAGGTCGGGTAATGGGCGCATTGCCAGGTGAACGGCGGCATGTAGCAGAAGTGAATCTGTCGCTGTGTTTTCCTGAGCTTTCCATTGCCCAGCGTCAGGATGTGCTATGCAAGCATTTTGAATCGCTGGGGATGGCCTTGATGGAAACGGCGTTGTGTTGGTGGGCTTCTCCTGCGCGGTTACGTGCGTTGTTGACAGAGGTGGAGGGTCTGGCACATCTGGAAAAGGCTTTGGCTGAAGATAATGGAAGTGGCAGGGGCGCCATAGTGCTGATTGGCCATTTCACTACCATGGAAATGATTGGCACATTGCTGCATACACAGGTTGCAGTGCATGTGACCTATCGTCGGCACAAAAACGCGCTTTTTGAAGAAGTGATGCTACGGGCGCGGCAGTCACATGAAGATGCTGTGCTTATCGAGCACGGAAATATTCGCGCCATGCTGCGCGCCCTGAAAAGTAACAACGCATTGTGGTACGCCCCTGATCAGAATTATGCGGGCAAACACAGCACGTTTGCGCCGTTTTTTGGCATACCAGCCGCCACCATGACGGCTACGGCCGACATGGCGCGTATCAGTGGCGCGCCGATTATCCCGTTATTTCCTGAACGCTTGGCGGATGACAACGGCTATCGCATTACTTTGCAACCGGCTCTGGAAGGGTTTCCTACGGGGGATGCTGAACGCGATGCGGCGCGTATTAATGGGCTGTTTGAAAGTCATGTGCGGTGTGTGCCAGAGCAATATTTATGGGTGCATCGGCGTTTTAAAACGCGGCCAGTGGGCGAAGATTCAGTCTATCAAAAATAGGTGTTTGATAGATTTAGCTGTCGCCATTGATTTTTTCGCCGGGTTTATTACTGGTGGATTGATGCGGGGGTAGTGGATCGCCGTGCTGTTGTAACTGATGGTGTTCATAAAGCTTGGCATATTTTAAAAAAACATAAAATGCGCCGATCACGGCAGTAATAAAGCCGGCCCAACCGTTGAGAAAGTTACGCTTGAAAACATAAGTGCGTAAAAAATACAGCGGCGGATAAAACACCATGATCCAGGGATTGACGCGCGCACCCTTGGCAATTTTGTGCTGGGTGCTGCCCGTAGAATACTTGTTAGTCTTATCCACTTTCAGGTGGATACTGGTTTCGCCGTAATGATAAAATGGCAGGTTTATGCGTTGGATAGTACCATCGACTTCTGGGCTTTCGTGTATTGGGACGGTGCTGATTTTACCCTTGGTTTTGTCGAACAGGCGCAGAAAATAATTTAAACGTACGCGAGGATTATTCATGCGCCAAAACAATTGTTCCAGGCGTGGGAACTCATATCCATGCACATACCCCCCGGCGCCAGTATCTGCAGTGAGCTCAGTGGTTAGTAAGCGTTTGATCTCTTTCTGCAGGGCGGGTGAGAGTGCTTCGTCGGAATCGAGTAACAGCACCCAGCGATGAGTAGTGTAATCCAGCGCCATTTGTTTTTGTTTACTGTAGCCCATGAACGCATGTTGGAAGATGCAGCAAGCATAGCGTTCGGCGATCTCCAGGGTGGTGTCGGTGCTGAGCGAGTCGAGCACCACAATTTCATCGGCCCACTTGATGCTTTCAAGGCAGGTGGCCAAGGTGCGCTCACTATTGTACGTGGTTATAAAAACGGAAATTTTTTCCAAAGTAAGGGCGTTTCCTGGAGGACGGACTTTATGGTCTTGAGTACGAAACACTAACCTTCAGGTTATAATAAGCCAAATCAGGCAGCAAGGGTAGCTGCACACTGTGCGGTATAGAGAAAGCAAAATGAGTGAGCGCCCCATTGCAATTTTGCTGTCGCATCGTGAAATATACCAAGCCGAAGGTGCCGGGGCGGTGACCTCGTGCGTGCGCGACATGGCGTCATGCAGTCGTTATCGTGAGCGTATTGTGGTGCTGGGTGACCCCGTGCCTACACCGTTTACTGAAACCCGGTTTTTGCCTGTTGCCAAGGCCGCGTGGTTTTATGGCCGGCGCACCGCCCGCTATGCAAAAGGGGCGGCGAACGCAATCAAGGAACTCAATCCGGCACTGGTTGAAATACATAACCGACCTTCCTATATAGAGCGGCTCAAAAAGGCGGTGCCATACACGCCCTTGGTGCTTTATCTGCATAATGATCCCCACAGTATGCGCGGCTTCAAAACCCCGCTGGAACGGATGCGGGTATTGAAGCAGGTGGCAGCGGTGGTGTGTGTAAGTGGTTATATTCGCGGACGGTTGCTGGACGGCTTAAGTGTCCAGGGAGGGGGCCAAGAACTCCAAAGCAAGGTGCATGTGGTGCTGAATGGCGTGGATACCGCCGCTATAACCCCGTGCAGTGATCGACCGCGCCGTAAAGAGATTTTGTTTGTGGGGCGTTTAATCCCAGAGAAAGGCAGCTTGCTGTTCGCCCAAGCAGCGGTGTTGGCGCGTAGTCAATTACCGGATTGGCGTTTTGTCATAATTGGGGCGTGGGGATTTATCAACAATGAGTCGCCTAAAGAGTATGAAAAGCAGGTGATTGCCGAGATGCAGAAACTTGGTGATCATGGCGAAATGACTGGTTATTTGCCGCGTCGGGAGGCGCTGGAGCGTTTGTCCAGGGCTGCCATATCAGTGATTCCATCGTTATGGGAAGAACCCTGCTCACTGGCGGTGATTGAGGCAATGGCAACCGGCTGCGCAGTGATTGCTGCACGCCGGGGTGGCTCACCGGAAGTAATAGGGAATGCGGGCGTGCTCGTCGATCAGGATGATCCGGCACAATTTGCTGAGCACATGGTACAGCTGGCATTAAATACGCAGTTGTTAGAAGATTGGCAGCAGCGTGCCCGGACGCGGGCGCTGCAAAATCTGGATATTCGACATGCCAGTGCGGGATTAGATGCGGTGCGAGAGAAATATGTTGGATAGGAGTCGCGTGATACGGGATTGCTCCCTGAGTTTTGTTATTCTGTATTTCATTGCCCCTGACCCACACTACCCACTGTATGCATACTAACTTCGAAAAATACTCGCTATTGGCAGCGCGCGTGTTGACCGTGACGATTCCCTTGTGGCTGGTTACCGGACGGGCGGCGGCTGATGTAGCAATCTTGCTGATTGCCTTGTTGTTCATAGTGCGCAGTATTGTTATGCGCGATGGGTCATGGCTGCGTGCTACCTGGGTGCGCTTTGGCCTTGCGCTGTGGGTATGGATGCTGCTGATCAGCAATTTTGCGTTTGATGTGCAAATGTCCTACATTCAAGCTGTGCCGTGGCTGCGTTTTTTATTTTTTGCAGTGGCGGTGGGAGTGTGGGTACTGAATGCAGTATGGATACGTCGTTTGGTTATCTGTGCCACAGTGATGCTGGTATTTGTGGCCGTCGATGCCTGGTGGCAATATTTTACCGGGTTTGATTTTCTGCAAAATCCACGTCCTTCCGAAACACGGCTTACCGGCCCTTTCGATGATCTGCGGGTGGGAACTTACCTGCTTAAGTTAATGTTTCCCGCCTTGCTCGGTTTTGCGATGTGGCGTATTGGGGAAAAGGCCAGCATTGGCGTTAAGCTGTTTTTAGGTGGGACGGCGTTAGTAGTGATCGGCGCAGTATTTGTCAGTGGCGAGCGCATGGCATTTTTGCTATTGGTGCTGGGTTTATTTGTGGCAGCGGTAATGCAAAAGGGCACCTTGCGCGTTGCTGTGGTGGGCGTGCTGGTCTTGGGTGGCGTGGGGGTTGGTGTGGTGGCGATGGCGGATCGTGCCATGCTGGAGCGGCAATTTACGTCTGTGTTAACAACCCTCTCTACATTTCGTGATAGTCCATATGGTCAGCTGTGGCGAAGCGCCCTGCACCTGGGCAGCGAGCGACCTGTGACGGGGGTCGGCATGAAGAATTTTCGCGTGGCATGTAAAGATCCGCAGATTGGTTTGCCTGTGGGCGTGACGGTACGTTGCGGTACTCATCCGCACAATCTATATTTGGAATGGTTCTCTGAATCGGGCGTGCCAGGATTGATATTATTTTTATTAATGCTGGCCGCGTTGGTGCGGCATTTATGGCGAGGTTGGCAAATAGAGTATAGCCGTGCGTGGATGGCAGGTCCGGCGGTGGCGATGATTATTCAATTGTGGCCAGTGGCTACCACAGCCAGTTTTTTCTCTAACTGGAGCGGGGCGCTGATGTGGCTGGCTATAGGTTGGACGCTGGCGGCGGCGCGGGTAGGACGGGCGCAAGAGGGAGCGAATGGTAGTGTTCCTGTCAGAGTAACTGATGCAGTGGCACCTGTGATTGTTCGCTGACGTGCCGCACGTGTCAATCGACCAACCAGGACGGCTGCATGCGACCGCCTCTTTTGGGGCGCCTTATATGAAGCGGGGCTAATGGCAAAAAAACATGACCCTCAAAATTACCCAGTTAATGATCTCGAAAGGCTTTGGCGGGGCAGAGCGATTGTTTGTCGACGTGTCATTGGCACTTGCAGAATCGGGCGTTAAGGTTCAGGTTATCTGTCACAAGGATTTCGTAAAAAAATCCGCGCTGTATCATCCCAATATTGATATGTGCGATGTCAATGTGCGCGGTGCCTGGGACCTCTGGACAGCACGGCAAATTACTCACG
>JBKJTS010000083.1:0-4859 GCA_046590885.1 Gammaproteobacteria bacterium | reverse complement strand
CTGTTCATCGGCTATGGTTACACACCTTATTTTGTGGAGGGTTCAGACCCAGACATAATGCATGAGCTGATGGCGAGCGTATTAGACCAGGTCATTACGCAGATCAAGGCCATACAGTCAGAGGCACGTGCGGCGGGAGCAAAGAATATCAAGCGTCCTCACTGGCCGATGATTATCTTGCGTTCACCGAAAGGATGGACGGGGCCGAAGGAAGTGGATGGTTTAAAAACAGAAGGTTTTTGGCGGTCCCATCAAGTGCCACTTGCCAATATGGCAAGTAAGCCGGCACATATTGCGCTACTTGAAAAATGGATGAAAAGCTACCAGCCCGAAGAGCTGTTCGATAATGATGGAAAGCTGCGTGCCGATCTGGCGGCACTTGCGCCAGAAGGTGTGCGGCGCATGGGCGCTAATCCGTGCGCTAATGGTGGGCTGTTACTCAGGGATTTAAAGTTACCTGATTTCTGCGATTACGCGATTAGTGTGCCACAGCCGGGTCAGGCGATGGCGGAAGCGACGCGTGCCATGGGGTTTTTTTTACGTGATGTAATGAAGCTTAATAGTGAGAGCCGTAATTTTCGGGTGATGGGACCTGATGAGACCTCTTCAAATCGTTTGGATGCTTTATTTGAAGTTACCGATCGGATGTGGATGGATGATATCCTCCCTGAGGATGATCATCTTTCCCGTGATGGGCGGATAATGGAAATTCTGAGTGAACATACTTGCCAAGGCTGGCTAGAGGGCTATTTATTAACGGGGCGTCACGGGATATTTTCCTGCTATGAAGCTTTTATTAATATTATCACCTCGATGTTTAATCAACACGCCAAATGGCTTAAAGTCACCAGCAAGGAAATTCCCTGGCGACGCCCGATTGCCTCACTCAATTATTTGCTGACATCGCACGTCTGGCGTCAGGACCATAATGGTTTTTCGCATCAAGACCCGGGCTTTATTGATCATGTCATAAATAAAAAAGCCGATGTAATTCGCGTCTATCTCCCCCCGGATGCCAATACACTCCTGTATGTTACCGATGTGGTGTTGCGCAGCCGCAATCTTATCAATGTGATTGTGGCTGGTAAAAACGAGCAGCCGCAGTGGCTGAGTATGAATGCGGCTATTAAGCATTGCAGTGCAGGTATTGGCTTATGGGAATGGGCAAGCAATGATCTTGATGGCGAACCGGATGTCGTGATGGCGTGCGCTGGTGATGTGCCCACGCTTGAGATGCTGGCGGCGGTGGATATGCTGCGCACGCATTTACCCCAGCTTAAAATTCGCGTCATCAATGTGGTGGATCTGATGACATTGCAACCTCAGGAAGAGCATCCACATGGCCTCTCAGACAAGGATTTCGATACCTTGTTCACCTCAGACAAGCCCATCATATTCGCTTACCACGGTTATCCCTGGTTGATTCACCGCTTGACCTACCGCCGCACCAATCACAACAACCTGCATGTGCGGGGATACAAGGAAGAAGGCACCACGACCACGCCTTTTGACATGGCGGTGCGTAACGATCTGGATCGTTTTCACTTAGTGGCCGATGTGATTGATCGCGTGCCCAAGCTTGGCTCGGCCGCTGCCCATCTCAAACAACTCACTCGTGATAAGTTGATCGAACATACGCAATACATCACCACGTATGGGCAGGATATGCCGGAAATCCAGGACTGGCAGTGGCCTTGCCAGAAATAGCAAGTGGGGAGAGATGCGCTGGGGAATTGCCTGCCCAGCGCTATCCTCCCACACTTGTTAGAGAACAGACCCTAAGACAGTTTTTTCACCTTCACATTCCCCATGCCAATAAACAGGTTGGTAAGAAATCCAAACACTGATATAAAAATTGCCACGAAGAATCCTGTCCAGAAGCCGCCTACGCTGAACCCGGGTACGAGCCAGGCTACCAGCAATAACATCAAAGCATTGATGACGAGCACAAAAAACCCCAGCGTGACCAGCGATAAGGGCAGGGTAAGAATCAGCAGCACTGGTCGAACAATGGCATTCACAAATCCCAGCAACAGCCCGGATATCCACAGTGCGCCTGCACTGGTAAAAGAAATATTAAATAGATAACTAGCGGCCCATAAAGCCAGCGTGTTAAGAGTCCAGCGCAATGCAAATAGCAGTACCGGGTGTAGTTTAGTGGTCATGGAATGGGTTTATCCGATAGTAGGTTGCAGTAGGTCGCTCACGGCATTCTGCGCCGTCCATGGTTGTAGCTGCTCCCGCACATCCTGTGCTCCACAGCATTGGCACATCCAGTACGGCACAAATACCGTGAGCGCAGGATGCGCTGGAGCGGCCCTCCCGCGACACTAGTGCATCCCCGCACGTCGTCGGAGTGTCGCGCTGAAGGCCTATTATATCCCATACACGTTTTGCGAGGGTGTTATGTGATTATGCCGCTGACACGCCGCAAGCGTTTTATCGTGTGTGTGCCATGATCATGTGGCTAAAACCGTGCCCCGATGCTGCAAGTGGCATTGTACGAGCACCTTGCTGAACGGTTGTCATCGTTCCAGACCGACATTCAACCTTTGGCAAATTTGCCGGAGGTCGCCACCAAGGGTAGGCAAATCTGCCTACCCTTGTTTAGAGATGCAGATTTGCACGTCTCACGCCGAACAAGGGTTTCTTTAGCGATTACCGATGGCTTCATTCACGCGCTGATCAATTAAAAAGCCAAGCTTACACTGGTCGATAAATCCCCGTAATGTTAGACTTTCAAGATTTAAGACAACTTTGATTGCTAACGCCTGATCGCCAATGCTATGAACAATGAACTCGCCAGCGATAAAGATTCCCTGATTCTCGATTCATTTTCGGGTAGCGGAACAACCGGTCACGCTGTGCTGAAACTGCACGCCGAAGATGGGGGCAACCGCCGTTTCATTCTGGTGGAGATGGACGATAACATTGCGCGCAACGTAACCGCAGAACGAGTGCGGCGTGTGGCGCAGGGCTATACCAACGCTAAGGATCAAGCTGTGGACGGGCTGGGCGGCAGCTTCCAATTCCGCACGCTTTCTACCGAGCCGCTCTTTACCGCTCAAGCACAAATCCGCAGCGATGTTACTTTTGCTCAACTGGCTGAGTTCGTGTGGTTTGCCGAAACTGGCACGGGATTTCAAATCCCCCCTAGCCCCCCTTTTTCAAAGGGGGGAGCAAATGGTGAAGCGCAGAAAACTTCCCCCTTTGAAAAAGGGGGAGCGAGGGGGATTTTGTCGCCTTTGCAAGGCATACATGAAGGCCGTGCAATCTATCTGCTCTACAACGGCATCCTCAAGGATAAATCCATTGCGGGCGGCAATTTGCTGATCGGCCCGGTGTTCGATGTGTTGCCGAAGTTTACCGGCGCTAAAGTGATCTACGCCGCCGCTAATCGCATGGGCGGTCGCCTCGCTCGCGAGGGCATTGTGTTCAAGCAAACGCCTTACGCGCTGGAGGTATAAGCATGGAAACCCGGCCTCGCGTCATCATCATTGCCGGCCCCAACGGGGCGGGAAAAACAACATTCGCCCGCGAGTTTTTGCCCAACGAAGCGGGTTGTCCCGTGTTTGTGAATGCCGATCTGATTGCCGCCGGCATTGCGCCGTTTGCGCCTGAAAAGGCGGCGAGGCACGCAGGCCGTTTGATGTTGCAGGAGCTGGCACGCCATTCTGCCACGCGCATAAGCTTTGCCATTGAAACAACTTTGGCCGGGCGCGGCTATCTGCGCCTGATTGATGAGTGGCAGCGCTCGGGTTATCGCGTCAAACTGATCTTTCTGCAACTCGCCAGCGCGGAAGAGGCCATTGCGCGGGTCGCGCAACGGGTTAAGCAGGGTGGTCACTCGATTCCCGAAGATGTGATCCGCCGTCGCTTTGCGTCGGGCCGAGTGAATTTCAAAACGCTGTATGCGCCCAAGGTAGATGCCTGGACACTTTATGACAATGCCGGTGCGCAACCGCAACTACTGGACTGGAGCGAAAAGCCATGAACAAACAGCCTATCGAAAAGGCGAAAGATGCCGACTTGAAGTCTTCTGTTGCCGCGATGCAGCGTGCAGCGCAACGCGCACGGGAGCTGGCACGCAAGACTGGCACGGCTATTGTGGTAAGCCGGAACGGTATCATAGAGCATCTCGCACCCGATGCGCCGGAGCTTGAAGCGCTCAGTGTTCAGGAGCCTCAGTTGCCATATGGGGACAAGGCATGAGCAGCTTTGCCCCGAAAATCTACCAGTCGCAAGTCCTCGAAAGTGTCGAGGCTTATTTTAAAGCCAGCCATGAACTGCCTTCGCCCTCGGTTGCTTTCATGGCGACGACGGAACGCCTGTGGGGGCGCAGTCTGGCTTATAACCCGCTGCCTGGCTTCCCGCCGGACATGCCGTATTTCTGTTTGCGCGTGCCCACTGGCGGTGGCAAGACCTGGCTGGCGGCGAAGAGCGTGCAACTCGTTAATAAGCACTTATTGCGCTGTGAGCACAGCGTCATTTTGTGGCTGGTTCCCAGCAAGGCAATTCGTGAACAAACATTACGCGCACTGACCAATCGCCAGCACCCCTACCATGTCGCGTTGCGCGAAGCCGGCCCGATTACGGTGATGGACTTGGAAGAAGCCAAGAGCGTAACCCGCGCCACGCTGGACACGTCGACCGTCATTATCGTCGCAACCCGGCAGGCATTTCAGGTGGAAGAAGAGGAATGCCGCAAGGTGTACCAGTCCAGCGGCGCGCTGATGCACCACTTTGAAAATCTCGCTCCAGTTCAGCGCGATGGATTGCTGAAGGAGGGTCAGGGTACGAATCAGACTATGCCTTACTCTCTCGCCAATGTACTGCGTCTGCGCCGCCCCTTCGTTATC
>JBKJTS010000217.1:0-6708 GCA_046590885.1 Gammaproteobacteria bacterium | reverse complement strand
TCACAATACGGCGCGCATAATCAACGCTCGCACGTCACTGTGAAAGTGCGCACGCACGGTTTTGTGTGGATTGAAGAAATCATCGACATCGTGGAAAAAGAAGCGTCATGCGAACTGTATGGCATTCTCAAGCGCCCCGATGAAAAATACGTGACCGAACGCGCCTACGAAAATCCCAAGTTTGTCGAAGACATGGTGCGCGATGTCGCAGCGCGTCTCAACAGCGATGCGCGCATTACGGCGTATCAAGTGGAATCAGAAAACTTCGAGTCGATTCACAATCATTCGGCGTATGCGATGATTGAGCGGGATAAGGGTTTGGCACATTAGAAAAACATGCCATGAGCATGCAAGCTGAGACGGCACACGCATGGTGGGCACGCAAAAAAACACGGCCCGCCCACAGTTAACCGATCAAATATTTATAGCAGCAGTCTAGAACTTCTTTGCCACACCCACACCCAGCAAATGCGTGCTGGATTCATACTTACCGTTATAGGCGGCAGTGCCCTTAGGGTCGCTGCCGTTGCTACCGAATGGTCTGGTTGAAGCATAGTCCCGGTCATCTGCCATGGCATACTTGATATCTCCCTATTATTTTTATTCACTGGCGTTATGCGCTCGCACACTCTCCCACAACGCGGAAGCGTATACATCACTGGCAACATCGGTTACTACACGATGATCAATTCCAGATTAAACAAAACTCGTGGAAAAGCAAAGTGAAAAAATAGCATTCTGGGTTTTTCCCCAGGAAATACTAAGTATCCGCGCCTGTACGTAACCAAAAAGTGACAGGCCCGTCATTAGTCAGTGTAACCTGCATGTCTGCGCCAAAACGGCCAGTGGCAATCATGGAATAATGATGATGGGCTTGTTGCACGAGATGATCAAACAGTTGCGACGCAAGCAGTGGCGAAGCGGCGGGGGTAAAACTGGGGCGCAACCCGTTGCG
This sequence comes from Gammaproteobacteria bacterium, assembly GCA_046590885.1. Classification (GTDB taxonomy): domain Bacteria; phylum Pseudomonadota; class Gammaproteobacteria; family Ga007554. The sequence goes on along the minus strand of JBKJTS010000217.1, from coordinate 5,753 downwards.
CGTGTCAGCGGCCAAAGTGAATTGCGGTACCAGCAGCACCCCTCCCTGCATATCACGCACGCACAGGTTCATTTTGCCATCGGCATCGGCAAACACGCGGTAGCCGAGCAGGCGCTTCAGCAAGTGTTGGGCACAATGCTCCGTATCATGCTGCTCCACACCCACCAGCACGAGTAATCCGGGCCCAATGGCAGCTATCACTTCATTTGCCACCGTAACCTGTGCTGCAGTAACGCGCTGCAGCAGTCCAATCATGGCTTTAAACGATGGGATAACGTCATGGTGGCTTTAATCAAGGCATCAGTGGTTCCCGGCTCGCTGGCTGAATGCCCGGCATCGGCAATGATTTTCAGTGTGGCCTGCGGCCAGGCGCGATGCAATGCCCAGGCATTTTCGACGGGGCACACGAGGTCGTAACGCCCATGCACAATAATAGCGGGAATGTCGGCCAGACGGTGCGCGTTACGCAAAATCTGATCGTCCTCAAGAAAGCTGTCATTCATGAAATAATGGCATTCGATGCGCGCCAGACTTAACGCGGTAGAAGGCCTGGCAAAATGATCGACTACCGACTTACTGAGCTGCAAGGTGGCGGCACGCCCTTCCCACAACGACCATGCCTTGGCGGCGGCCATGCGCGCCACTTCGTCATCTCCCACCAAGCGCTTATAATAAGCCCTCACCAAATCGCTGCGCTCGGCTTCGGGAATCGGACGTATAAAATCTTCCCAATAGTCGGGGAAAATACGGCTGGCACCGTCTTGATAAAACCACTGGATTTCGCGTCGGCTGCATAGAAAAATACCGCGCAGAATAAGCCCTGTCACCATTTCAGGATGGGCTTGGGCATAGACCAATCCTAATGTGGAACCCCATGAACCGCCAAACACTACCCACTTATCAATCTTTAAGTGCTGGCGTATCACTTCCATATCCGCCACTAATGCCGGGGTGGTATTCCCGGTCAGTTCGGCATGTGGAGTAGAACGACCACAACCGCGCTGATCAAACAATACAATACGATAAACATTGGGATCAAAAAAACGACGATGATACGGCTCACAGCCCGCGCCGGGACCGCCATGCACAAAGACTACAGGCAGCCCCTCAGGATTGCCGCACTCCTCGATATAGAGCTGATGCGGTTTATCGACAGCCAGTCGATGAGTTGCATACGGCTTGATCTCGGGGTAGAGCTTATACATGGTTCCCTTACCGTTTTTTAACAGCAGAGAACAGGGAGAAAATCGAGAAATCTGTTCTCCAGCCGCATCGTTTTATATTGTCGCCCGATTCTCCGCGCGCTCTTAAGGCGCTTTAACGCGAAGCGCGTTTGCGCTCGTGCTCGAGCAGGAAGCGTTTACGCACCCGGATACTGGCGGGGGTTACTTCCACCAGTTCATCATCTTCAATAAATTCCAGCGCCTGTTCCAGCGACATGCGAATAGGCGGAACCAGGATAATATTTTCGTCAGACCCTGAAGCACGCATATTGGTGAGCTGCTTGGCTTTGAGCGGATTGACCACCAGATCATTATCGCGCGAGTGAATACCAATCACCATACCTTCGTAAAGCTCTTCGCCGGGACCAATAAACAGCTTGCCACGTTCCTGCAAATTAAACAGTCCAAAGCCAACGCTCTTGCCAGTACCATTGGAAACTAACACACCATTGATGCGCTCACCAATTCCGCCCTTTTTGAGTGGCCCATAGGCATCAAACACGTGATGCATCAAGCCCGTGCCAGAGGTCATGGTCATGAATTCGGTGTGAAAGCCGATCAAGCCACGCGCCGGAATACGGTAGTCGAGACGCACACGACCTTTGCCGTCCGTCACCATGTCCAGCAGATCACCTTTACGTAAGCCCAACTGCTCCATGACGGAACCCTGGTTCTGCTCCTCGACATCCACGGTCAGCATTTCATACGGCTCGCACGGCTCACCATTCACTTCCTTGATGATGACCTGAGGACGCGAAACGGCTAATTCATAGCCTTCACGCCGCATGTTTTCGATGAGGATCGACAGATGCAGTTCGCCACGGCCAGACACCTTGAACTTGTCCGGATCTTCGGTATCATCAACGCGCAATGCGACGTTATGAATCAACTCTTTCTGCAGGCGTTCACGAATCTGGCGGCTGGTGACATACTTGCCTTCCCTACCGGCAAACGGTGAGGTATTCACCTGGAAGGTCATGCTTACAGTTGGCTCATCCACAGCTAGCAGCGGTAGCGGCTCGACAGCAGCAGGGTCGCACAACGTATCAGAAATGCCCAGCTCGTCAACGCCGGTAAAGGCGATGATGTCACCCGCCTGCGCGGTGGGAACCTCAACGCGATCGAGGCCGAGAAAACCAAAAATCTGCAGCATGCGCGCATTGCGGCGCTTGCCATCACGGCCCACGATCACTATCTGGGAGTTACTTTTGATACGGCCACGCGTAATACGCCCCGTGCCGATAGCACCCACATAGCTGGAGTATGCAATGGAACTCACCTGCATCTGGAACGGGCCCTCGGGATCAACCTGCGGCGCGGAAACATATTGTACAATCGCCTCAAACAACGGCGTCATATCACCAGAACGCACCTCGGCACTGGTGCCTGCATAACCATGCAGGGCAGAGGTATAGATCACTGGGAAGTCAAGCTGTTCGTCAGTGGCACCCAGGCGGTCAAACAAATCAAAGGTTTGGTCCAGCGCCCAATCGGGACGCGCACCCGGGCGATCCACTTTGTTAATGACCACGATAGGGCGTAAACCGCAAGCGAACGCTTTCTGCGTAACAAACCGCGTCTGCGGCATGGGGCCGTCCACCGCGTCAACCAGCAATAGTACGCAATCGACCATCGACAATACACGCTCCACCTCCCCGCCAAAGTCGGCATGGCCCGGTGTGTCTACAATATTAATGCGGTACTCGACATCGCCATTACTCCAGCGAATCGCGGTATTTTTGGCTAGAATAGTGATGCCGCGCTCGCGCTCCAGATCATTGGAGTCCATCATGCGTTCGGTCATTACTGTCCGCTCACTAAAGGTGCCGGATTGTTGTAGCAGCTTATCCACCAGCGTGGTCTTGCCATGATCAACGTGGGCAATAATTGCAATGTTGCGTAAATTCTTTATAGAATCCATAAATAGTGTACACTCAAAAAAGTTATGGCCCACACTTCTGTCAAACTTCTGACAGTTGAGCCTCTCAGACGCGGGAAGAACCATGCCTGCCAAGGTTAATCAACCATTATAACAGATGAATAGTTGTCGAACACAAAAAACCCGCCTTAACGGCGGGTTTTTTGATTCATGCTGATAATAACAACAGCTTAATTATGCAGATGGGGTACCTAATGCGTATCCCCGCAGGGTCAAGGCAAAGTCCTGCAGACGTTTAATGCCAGTAGCCTCGGCTTCCTTGCACCACTGCTCCAAGCTGTGCAACAAGGTTTCCTGGCTGGAATTGGACCGCTGCCAGATCTTTTGCAGGCTTAATTTATGCTGATATACCGTTTTAAGGGCAATGCTATGCTCCAGCACACTATTCAGCCGTTTTTTCGCCTTCTCATCCATTAACGACTGATCGCGGACCAACAAGCGCTTGGCGCGCTCTACCGGGCTACCGACTTTATGTAACTCATCTTTAACAACCGGCACAATGACGTCACGGCAATAATGGGACAACACATGCAGCCGGTTCACAATCACTGCACGCAGGGTATCGAGATCAGCCTCTTGCTTTCCGGCCATAATTATTGGTTCAGGTGCGAGTTTCTTGACGCGGGCCAGCCCCAAGGTTTCCAGGATACGGATATAAAACCAGCCAATGTCAAACTCCCATGACTTGGAAGACAACTTCGCAGACCCCGGAAAGGCGTGGTGATTATTGTGCAGCTCTTCGCCACCAATGAGAATGCCCCACGGCGAAACATTGGTGGAGCCATCTTCAGGTTCGTAATTGCGGTAGCCCCAATAGTGGCCGAACCCATTGATGATACCGGCAGCAGTAATCGGGATCCAGATCATTTGTACCGCCCAAATGGAAATACCCACGACACCAAACAGCAGTACGTTAATAATCATCATTAACACAATGCCGACGCGGCTGTGCCCACTATAGACATTGCGCTCAAGCCAGTCATCGGGAGAACCGTGCCCGTATTTATCAAGAGTTTCCTGATTCTTGGCCTCCTTGCGATAAAGCTCGGAGCCTTCCCAGAATACTTTTTTAATACCTAGCACTTGTGGGCTATGCGGATCTTCTGCAGTCTCGCATTTGGCGTGGTGCTTGCGATGAATCGCAGTCCAGTCTTTGGTGACCATGCCCGTAGTCATCCACAACCAGAAACGGAAAAAGTGACTGGGAATCGGATGCAAGTCCAGCGCACGATGCGCCTGATGACGATGCAGGTAAATGGTCACTGCTGCGATGGTGATATGGGTAAAAATCAAAGCTACAGCAACATATCCCCAGGCGGAGAAGCCCAGCAACCCATTGGCCAATAAATTCATAGTCCAATCAATCATTTAATCTCTCTTTGCACAGAAGCGCAGAAATAATACAGTTTATTATACCATATTAAATATTATGGTATTTGTCCGTAGGTCAGCCAACTATTACGATAGCGGCCAGCCACACACATCATCTATAGGCAACATAACTCCCCATTTAATGAGGCAATTTGTCCCTGTTTGCAGGTTAGATGATACGCAAAAATCATCCCAATGCAAATAAAATTTTGGGGGAGGTAAACGTAACAGGACGGTGATATTTAACTGGCTCCACACACAACCGCGCATCAGGGAACAGGATCCGGTTCAGGGCGCATAACCTTCCAGCAATTATGGATTTTCGGATCGCGCTCGAAATCTTTGGGCAAGGTGGCACGTGAAAGATCTTGCAGGACCAATCCGGTCAAACCAGGCTGGTCGATCTTGAAATTGCGATAATTATTTGAGAATAATAATACCCCCCCCCGGTCCAGTAACTTAACAGCAGATTGAATCAACGCGACGTGATCGCGTTGCACATCGAGGGTGTAGTCCATGCGCTTGGAATTGGAAAAAGTGGGCGGATCAAGAAAGATCAAATCAAAACGGCGCTTCTCATTATCCATCCACACCAGACAATCGGCCTGTATGTATTCATGCCTGCGGTCACTGAAACCGTTCAATGCCAGATTACGTCGTGCCCACGCCAGATAAGTGGCAGACATATCGACCGTGGTGGTCGCCGCGGCCCCACCCACCACGGCATGCACCGTCGCAGTGCCAGTATAGGCAAATAAATTAAGAAAGCGTTTACCTTTGGCTAGCTGCTGGATAAGTGCACGGGTGGGGCGATGATCGAGAAACAGCCCGGTATCCAGATAGTCGGTAAAATTTACCAGAAATTTACAGTTGGCTTCACGGACTTCATGCAAAGTGCCCAGTTCATCCTGTTTCTCATATTGGGCGTTGCCTTTTTGCTGACGGCGCACTTTAAGAAAAATACGTTCTTTGGCCGCTCCCGGCATCCTGCCTCCCACGGCATTTGCGTGTCCCTGCGCGTCAGCAATACCCAAGATGCTCGGTAACACGGCCATCGCCTCGTGCAAACGCGTAGCCGCCTTGGCGGGATCAATGGTGCGGGGCGCCTGGTATTCCTGAACGTGTACCCATTGCTCGTAAATATCAACAGCCAGCGCATACTCTGGAAGATCGGCATCATAGACGCGATAACAATACACACCTTCACGTTGCGCCCATTT
>JBKJTS010000057.1:0-4222 GCA_046590885.1 Gammaproteobacteria bacterium | reverse complement strand
ATATCTGATGGAAGTACATTACCCTGAAAATTTTGCTATACCCGCTCTTGAGCAGAGCTCCATGGTTTGGTAATCTTTTGACTACAAGTACTATGAAAATTCAATCTCTTCGGGTTTGCTGTTCCGCAGCTTGCTGCGTGTAGTGTCAACCCGAGGTGTTATATGGGCATTAATGTAATATTCTTCTGCAAAATGATCTTTTAGAAATTTTATGAAAATCACAAAGGTAACAAGCAATGCACAGGAAAAAAATAGTTCTTTGGGGTGCGCTGTTGCCCATATTTATAATTGGTTGCAGTAATAATACCGATTCAGCAAATGACAGTCAGGTCGTGGCTAAAGTCAATAATACCGAAGTTACGGTACATCAACTTAATTACGAACTTAGCTTATTGGGGCCAATGGCTGCGCAGAATACGGATAAACTCACAGAGAAAACGCTAGACAACCTTATCAAGCAACAACTTATTGCGCAAAAAGCAATTGCAGACAAACTTGATCGTGATCCTCAGGTAATGCAGGCGTTGGATCGGGCAAAACGTCAAGTTCTGGCGCAAGCGTATATCAAGAAAATTACAGAGCGGGATAGTACACCGCCGACCAAGCAGGAAATCAACGATTATTACAATCAGCACCCTGAGCTGTTTTCCAAGCGGCGTATATATCAGATACGTGAAATTCTGCTCGACAAGACATTGCCTATCTCGGAAATTCAAGCCAGGATGAAAGAGTCAATGTCGCTTGATACATTAGTGCAATGGCTGGAATCAAAGAACGTAAAAATGCAATCCGCTGTAGTGGTTAAACCTGCAGAACAATTACCCTTTGAAATGCTATCTCGCCTTGCGCAGATGCAGCAAGGCCAGGTTATGGCGATGGAAACACCGAGCAATATTTCACTTTCTGTTTTAATGGATGTGCGTGATCAGCCTTTAACTGAAGCTCAGGCCATGCCTGCGATTGAGCGCTTTCTTATTACTCTAAAACGTGAAAAGCTGGCTGAAGCTGAGATAAAACGCTTGCATAGCGAAGCCAAAGTTGAATTACTCGGGAAGTTTGCAACACAAGGAAGTGCAGGTGCCGTGGGAGGCGGGACGGCGGAAGCACCCGCCACAACCTCACCCCCAGTCGCTACTGAAACCATTCGAAAGTGAAATCCCGACCAGAGATCTAATGTACCGATTTCATAGAAAAAGGCGCTGCAGGTTTATAAGCTTACCCCGGCGCACAGTGGGGTTAATTAATTCGCTCCACAATATACGCTGCAATCTCGCGTAGCGGGTCAGCGCGTGTGTCAAGGTGCGCGAGACAATCCAGTGATTCCTGGTAAAGATGATTAGCGCGTTGCTTAGCTTCCGCCATGCCGAGCAGAGAAGGGTAAGTGGGTTTGTCGCGGGCGATGTCGGCACCTTGAGTCTTGCCTAGGGTGGCGGTGTCGCTTTCAATGTCCAGGATGTCGTCGCGGATCTGAAACGCCAGGCCGATGCAGCGCGCATAGTGGTCGAGACGGTGGAAAACGTCAGGATCAAGCTGATGGCTACTCAGTGCGCCCAGCGCAACGCTGGCACGAATCAGCGCACCGGTTTTGTGAACATGCATGTCCTCCAGTTCGGGGAGGTTAAGCGTGTGTCCAACCGCCGCAAGATCTATCGCCTGACCGCCCACCATGCCGCGTGAGCCAGACGCCAATGCCAAGGCTTCAACCATTTGCAATCGCGCGCTGGCATCGGCTTGCATCGCTGGATCGTGTGCAAGAATATAAAACGCCAGCGTCTGCAAGGCATCCCCCGTGAGAATCGCCGTGGCGTCGTCGAAGACTTTGTGGCAGGTGGGTATGCCGCGCCTTAGATCATCATCATCCATGGCAGGCAGATCGTCATGCACCAGAGAATAGGCATGAATCAGCTCGACCGCGCAGGCGGGGCCGTCGAGCGCGGCCTGCGTTATGCCCAGCGCGTTCCCCGTAGCATAGACCAGTAATGGACGCACGCGTTTACCCCCGCCCAATACAGCATAGCGCATCGCCTCATGCAGACGCGCGGGAAGGATATGGGCAGGGGGTAGCCACTTGCTGAGTGTGGTCTCGACGCGAGTCTGGCTGGCAGTGCGCCAGGTTTTGAAATCAATCGGCACTTTCAATCTTCGCTGGAAAACGGCTGAAGCCCGGTCCGTCCATCTTTTTCAAGCAATATCTGAATTTTTTGTTCGGCACTTTTCAGGGATTGCTGGCAGAGGCGAGTAAGTGCAATACCGCGCTCGAAGCATGTCAGCGACTCTTCCAGCGACAGGTCCCCTTGTTCCATGCGCGCGACTAAATTTTCCAACTCTTTGAGCGCATCTTCAAAGTTAATAGCAAAGTTGATGGACTCTGCGGTCGTTCCAGAGGCGGTGTTCTTTTTGGCCAAAACAATAACCTCGTTAATGCAATTATTACGAACTTTAGCAAAAATCTGGCTATGCTACAATCGCGCTCTATGACAGTCCTTATGAAATTCCAAGTTTTAAACACAGACGGTGCAGCACGATGCGGCCGATTAAGCTTTGCGCGGGGTGTAGTTGATACTCCGGCATTTATGCCCGTGGGCACCTATGGTACGGTTAAGGCCATGACGCCTGAGGAGTTGCGTGGGGTGGGGGCGCAGATCATCCTCGGCAACACCTTTCATCTGATGCTGCGCCCGGGGGTTGAGGTGATTGGTCTGCATGGTGATCTGCATGACTTTATGCATTGGGATGGGCCGATTCTCACTGATTCTGGTGGTTTTCAGGTATTTAGCCTCGGTGAGATGAGAAAAATCACTGAAAAGGGCGTGGAATTTCGCTCTCCCGTGAATGGCGATAAAGTGTTTCTGGATCCAGAGCGCTCCATGGACGTGCAGCGTAACCTGGGGTCGGATATTGTCATGGTATTCGACGAGTGCACCCCGTATCCCGCCACTGAACAGCAGGCACGCGACTCCATGGAGTTGTCATTGCGCTGGGCAGCCCGCAGCAAACAGGCGCATGCTGACAGTTCGGCAGCACTATTTGGCATTGTCCAGGGAGGTGTGTATCCCGAGCTGCGCGCCATTTCAGCCGACGGCTTGCAAGAGATTGGGTTTGATGGCTACGCGATCGGCGGCTTATCAGTCGGCGAGCCCAAGGACGACCGGCTGAGTGTACTGGAGCATACTATCCCCCGCCTGCCGAAAGATCATCCCCGCTATTTAATGGGGGTGGGTACGCCGCAGGATATCGTTGAAGCAGTTCAGCGCGGCATTGACATGTTCGATTGTGTCATGCCCACGCGCAATGCCCGCAATGGCCATTTGTTCACGCACCAGGGCGAAATCCGGATTCGTAACAGTACCTACCGTACAGATACCCGGCCACTGGACGAAACCTGTGCCTGTTATACCTGCCGCAACTACAGCCGTGCATACCTGCGCCATCTAGATCAGTGTAATGAAATTCTGGGCGCACGATTAAACACCATTCACAACCTTTATTACTATCAGGAACTGATGCGTGGCCTGCGGGAGGCGGTTGCGGCAGGAAATCTTGCGGACTTCATAGTGGATTTTTATGTCAAACGTACGCAATCTCCGCAGCCTGTGCCATAATAGTCGTTTTACCGCAGTTCCCGCTTTAAAACCATACTCGATAAGGGAAATATAAACACATGAGCTTTTTTATCTCTGATGCGTGGGCTGAAGCCGCGCCTGCTGTCGCTCCCGGCGGCCTCAACATGATCGAATTTGTACCGTTAATCCTGATTTTTATTGTATTTTATTTCATGCTGATTCGTCCTCAGATGAAACGAGCTAAAGAACATAAAAAACTCATTGAAGGGTTGGCCAAAAATGACGAAGTAGTTACCAGCGGCGGTTTACTGGGCAAAATAACGCGCGTTGATGAGAGTTTTATTACCATAGAAATTGCCACCGCTGTTGAAATAAAAGTGCAAAGAAGCTCCGTGACCTCTGTTGTGCCGAAAGGAACCTACAAATCATAGTACGTGCCGGACTTATAACCAGTACCGAAGCAACGTATAAGTGCCGAAGGGGACGTACACGTCGGTCGCTTCCAGCATCCTTCCTTTTACGACACTTGCGCCGGGCAGGATGCCCAAGTGCGGTGGAGGCAGCGATGCGAAGGAACCGCCACTTCCTTGTGCGACGTAAGAATCATGCTTTTGGCCTAAGGATTGTTGATAATGAATCAGTACCCGTTGTGGAAAAAT
>JBKJTS010000245.1:0-3486 GCA_046590885.1 Gammaproteobacteria bacterium | reverse complement strand
CTTGGCGCCAGTTTCTTGCTTGATGTAATTTACCAGTGCCTTGTAATCAGCACCATGCCGATCCAGCGCTGTAAGCGCATGTTCAAAGAACGCGCCGCCGGCCTCTTCCACCGCCTTACACGCAGCCGGACTTAAGACCACCGGATCAACATAAAAAGTGCGTGCCCACTGCAGCGCATGTTCTGGAAAAATCATGTTGGTACGCACAGTAGCAATAAATGCCGCCTGTTGGGCGCAGTCGACCAAAGCATGCACTGCCGTGCCCATCCATTGCCATAGGCTATCGGCATCGGCACGCATTAAGGCTTCACGCTGCCAATGCAACAAGTGTGTAGTGTCATAGTGTGCTGGCGAACTCCCCAGGTTGCCAAGCTCGAACGCCGATGCCAACGCATCCAGATCCATAAACGCGTTATCTGAATAATAGTGCCCGAGTCGCGCCATGTAGTTAGTGATCGCGCCCGGCAAATAACCGGTTTGACGCAATTCACGGATGCTGCGGCTGCCATGGCGCTTGGAAAGCGGCGCGCCATCGGCGCCGACGATCATAGAGATATGACCGTAACATGGCACCTGCAACCGTAGCGCATCCAGCAACATGAGCTGGCGCGGAGTATTAGTGAGATGATCTTCCCCACGCAACACATGTGTCACGTCCATTAACGCATCGTCAATGGCATTACTGAAGAAAAATGCGGGCGTGCCATCGCCCCGGCGAATCACAAAGTCACCAATATCGACGCTGTTGAATTTTTGTGGGCCGCGTACAACATCCTCAAACTCCACGGTGCGTTGTGCAGGCACACGAAAACGTAAAGTGGGCTGTATACCCGACTGTAATCGCCTGGCGACTTCGGCGGTATTCAAACGCGCGCAAGTACCGGAGTAACGCGGTGGCTGGCCCGAAGCAATTTGCGTTTTGCGGGTTAGATCCAGCTCGCGCTCACTGCAAAAACACGGGTATGCCTGATCTTGCTGCTCAAGGGTGGCAAAATAATCACTGTATATCGCGCTGCGCTGCGACTGCAGGTAAGGCGGGTGCGCTCCACCCACGCCCGGCCCTTCCTGCCACACCAGCCCCAGCCAATTCATATCGTCCGCAATGCCCTCAATATATTGGGCCTGGCTGCGCTCCTGATCAGTATCTTCAATGCGCAACAGAAAAACCCCACGTTCTTTGCGTGCAAGCAGGGCGCTGAACAAGGCGGTACGGGCATTGCCCAAGTGCAGAAAGCCACTAGGACTGGGGGCAAAACGGGTTTTGGTAGTGGCAGTAGTCATAACCCCACATGGTAACGGAAACTCGCCTCAAGCTCAAAATTATCAACTAAGCCTCTGAGCGCTCTGAGAAACTTTGTCGCTCGAAAAAGCTGAAGCCGTTGCAAACGCTTGAAGGGGCAAAAAGGGTGGCATGATGAATCTGAATCCGGATAAAACACGAGTTCAGGTAGTTTGCAGATGGCCCGTCCCGAGGGTTCAAAGCGCCCGAGAAGCTAGGAAAATTAGAGGGGAAGGAAAAATTTGGTAAATTTACTCCACTGATTAAACATACCTGTGGGAGAGATATCCCTTTATTTATTATAATCTTAATCCTCTCAAAGCCACCGCGATGTAATCCCGTCTATAAGAACACTCTTACGCTGGGCATCCGAGTAGCTATTTAATTGGACTGTTCTCTCACTCTTAAAATGGCGTGCTCGATTCTTCCTTAATGCTTATTTTATGCTCAAATCTATATTGCATAGTTGTAATACGTTGCGAATATGCTCAAGTTTCACGCTGAAATGGCGATACTTTATACAGTGGTTGTTTGCGCTTTCTGGCTCACACTAGATTTAAAGAATTGACATGGCTTTTAATTCCCATTATCATACAAATATTGGGAATTAAATCCCACAAAAATTGACCATTATATTTTAGGAGTACATTTATGAAAGTAATAAAAATGAGGCTGATAGCAGCAACGGTGTTAGGTTCCAGCTTGGCATTTTCTCCCTTTATTGCCGCCAGCACCCCAGACACCGTGTTGAAAGCCACCGATCAGGGTGGACAAATAGCCAACAACGACCCATCGGTTATTATAATCTCTAAGGCGGGTGTGAGGATCGAGAATGCTGAGCACCATAAAATGGCTGAACGCCCTAAGATGGCTGAACACCATAAAATGGCTGAGCGGCATGAGATGGCTGTGCGTCCTGATGTCGAGCGTCCCGAGATTGAATATCCTGACAGGGTTATACATTTTGAGCGGGCTGAGGGCCCGGCAAGTGCTGACCATACAGCACACTGACGGGCTCCACCGCTCGGAGAAAGAGGTTAATCTACATTTAATGAAGCAGTGAAAATAAATCTTCTTTATAGTAACAACCTCAGAGATAATCTCACGCAGGTTTTTTTTAACACACACACAGGATATTTACTTATGACAACCTTTTTAAAAGTCGCAAATGCTGCTGCAACATCCAGCATACGCACCGGCCTGCTATTGACTTCGCTGCTAAGTGCGTCAGCGGTATCTTATGCGGAGGGCCGCAGTGTTGAATTGAGCGGAGGCATGGATTATAGCGTGGGTGATTATGGCCAGTCCCAGGACACGACAGTGAGCTATTTCCCTGTGTCGCTGAAAGTGCGCTCGAACCATTGGGCGTATGGAATCACCGTGCCTTATGTGCGTATTACAGGGCCTGATAACACCGTGGTGAGCGATGGCATCACAACGGTGGATACAGCTGCGATAGGCACCCGTACAGACAGTGGCCTCGGCGATGTGGTGATAAGCGCACACCTAGGCTTTGAGCCTTTGGCGTCCACCGGTACTTACTTTGACATCGCTGGCAAGGTAAAAATTGGTACGGCGGATGAGACCAAAGGCTTGGGCACAGGGACGAATAGTTATACATTGCTACTTGATGCGTATCAGCCTATGGCGGTGGTGGATGTGTTCGCCGCACTGGGATACAGAATCAATAACTCCTCTGATACTATTCACCTGAATAATATCTGGCTGGGATCGGTGGGCGTGGCAAAGCAAATCAACCCTCACATGAGCGGCGGAATCAGTTATGATTACCGCGGTGCTCCCAGTGCACATAGCACAGCCGGCAAGGAAATTACGCCCTACATTAGCTGGAAGCTGTCTCAGGAATGGAAAATTAAGGGCTATGCTGCATTTGGCTTATCAAAACAAAGTCCGGACCTTGCTGGGGGCATACAGCTTGTTTATACTTTCCATTGATTGCATGTACAATATTTTGTAAACAGCACAAGTTGGCAACTTAAAAACCAACTTTTCAACTGCTCTTCTTCATCAGCCGTATGCGGTTTTTCCGCACACGGCTTTTTAACGTTTCTACACAGCTAAAACTGTATTAGGGCACTTACTACCTGCCCACGACCCATACACGTTCTTTGGCAGATTAACAATTTCATTCATAGCCTTGGCTTTTTACTGCTCTCTCCTTTACACTTGCCCGTTGTCACTCACTA
>JBKJTS010000282.1:0-4444 GCA_046590885.1 Gammaproteobacteria bacterium | reverse complement strand
CGCACCAGCGCGTTGCGTATCTGCGGGGCGGTGTTATAGGCCTGCACATCAGCGTTATGCAGCACGGGCACAACCGGCGACTGAATAGGGATAGTTTGCAACAGGGTGGCCAGGCGCTCAGACGCAGGCTTCATCAAGGCACAATGTGACGGCACACTCACCGGCAACAGCATGGCGCGCCTGGCCCCGGCCTGCCTGGCCAGCTCAACGGCGCGCGTTACCGCCGCAGCTGTACCCGCCACAACCACCTGACCCGGTGAATTAAAATTCACAGCGGACACTATTTCACCGTGCGCGGCACCGGGAAGAGCTGAAGCAGCATCACATACTTGCATAACTTGAGCATCCTCCAGCCCTAAAATCGCTGCCATCGCGCCGTGCCCGACAGGCACAGCATCTTGCATATAGCGCCCGCGCTCGGCGACCAGACGCACCGCGTCGGCAAATTCCAGCGCGCCTGCGCACACCAAGGCGGTATATTCACCCAGACTATGACCTGCCATTATCACCGGCATCCTGCCGCCCTGAGCCTGCCACGTGCGCCATACTGCCACCCCGGCAGCCAGCATGGCCGGTTGGGTTTTGTGAGTCTGGTTCAATTCAGATTCAGGGCCAGATTGTGCCAGATCCCACAGGTCGTAACCGACCACCAACGAAGCTTGCGCAAAGGTGTTCTGCACTTGAGGACAGGTATCGGCAAGTTCCGCCAGCATGCCTACCGATTGCGCGCCTTGGCCGGGAAAAACAAATGCAAGTGACATTTATAATCCTTGTTTGTTGTCATTTCGATCGCAAGAACCGCCAGGAGCAATTGCCGGGAGAAATCCTGAAGATACTACCTTGCGTTCGGGATGACAGCGATTCTACATTCGAGACATGGATTTCTCGCTATGCTCGAAATGACATGTTAACCAGTGATCTGCTAATATTTTAGCAACGCAGAACCCCAGGTAAAACCCCCACCAAAAGCTTCCAGCAGCAGCATATCGCCACGCTGGATGCGTCCATCGCGCACCGCCACATCCAGCGCCAGTGGTATCGATGCCGCTGAGGTGTTACCGTGCTCGCCCACCGTCACGACCACCCGTTCCATTGGCATCTTTAGTTTTTTGGCGGTGGCTTCAATAATGCGAATATTCGCCTGGTGCGGCACCAGCCAGTCAATGTCCGAACGCTCCAGTTGATTGGCTTCCAGCGTTTCGTCAACGATGCGACCCAGGGTGTTCACTGCGACTTTAAATACTTCATTACCCTGCATCTTCACGTAGGCATTGCCTGCCTGCAGCTGCGCGTAACCCTGTGATATGCCAAACGGCACGGTAAGCAGGTTTTCATAGGCGCCATCGGCATGCAGATGGGTAGAAAGAATGCCCGGTTCATCACTGGCGGCCAACACCACTGCGCCCGCACCATCACCAAATAGCACGCAGGTGCCGCGGTCGGTCCAGTCGGTGATGCGTGACATGGTTTCGGCACCTACCACTAATACCTGGCGTGCGCTGCCGGTGCGTATAAACTTGTCGGCGACACTCAGCGCATAAATAAAGCCAGTACACACCGCCTGTATATCGAAAGCCGCCGGGCCATGTATGTCGAGCCGCTGTTGCAGCAGGCAGGCGGTACTGGGGAAAACGCGGTCGGGGGTGGTGGTGGCGACAATAATTAAATCGATATCGGCAGGCGTAATACCCGCAGCTTCAATAGCGCGGCGCGCGGCAATCTCGGCCATGTCACAAGTGGTTTGCTGCGGCGCAGCGATATGCCGCTCGCGAATGCCAGTACGCTCGACGATCCACTGGCTGTTGGTATCCACCATTTTTTCCAGATCGGCGTTGGTTAGCACCTTGTCGGGCAAATAGCTGCCCGTGCCGATAATTCGTGAATTTTTTGCTATAGGGAGCATAGGCATGATTAAACTGCGCGCCTCTCCAGAAGAAAAACTTCCAGTTGTTTGCTGATGCGCTGCGGTACGTCTTTTCGCACTTCCAGCACTGCCTCCTTGATGGCGTTGGCAAACGCAAAACTATCTGCCCCACCGTGGCTTTTTATCACGATGCCTTGCAAGCCTACCAAGCTGGCACCGTTATATTGGCGCGGGTCGATTTTAGCGCGAAACGCCTTGAGCACTGGCATGGCGAGCATGCCCACCAGCTGCGTCATAAAGGAGCGTTTGAACTCTTGCTTCATGAAGTGAGTAATCATTTTCGCTACGCCTTCAGTGGTCTTGAGAGCAACATTGCCGACAAAGCCATCGCATACCACTACATCAACCGCGCCCTTGTAAATATCGTCGCCTTCAACAAAACCCACATAATTAATGTCAGGCGTGGCGGCGAGCAGCCGGGCCGCGCTTTTCACTATTTCGTTGCCCTTCATTTCTTCTTCGCCGATATTGAGCAAACCAACACGTGGACGTTCAATACTATCCACAGCGCTCACCAGGACCGAACCCATCACGGCGAATTGAAACAGGTGTTCAGCGCTGGAATCAACATTCGCGCCCAGATCAAGCATGTGAGTATGCCCGGTCATGGTAGGCAAAGAGGAAATAATGGCAGGGCGGTCAATGCCCGGCAAGGTTTTGAGCACGTAGCGTGCGGTGGCCATCAAGGCCCCGGTATTCCCCGCGCTTACACAGGCTTGGGCGCGCCCTTCTTTCACCAGATTAATGGCGACACGCATTGAAGAATCTTTCTTGCCGCGTAGCGCCTGCGCGGGCGGCTCGTCCATTTCAACGCGCTGTGAGGCGTGGTGGATCTGCAAACGGTCACTGACAGCAGCATGATTGGCACGCAGCTCATGGACGATGGCATCCTTATCACCCACTAAAATTAGGGTAAGATCAGCTTGCTCGGCCAGGACGCCGAGTGCCGCTGGCACTACAACATGGGGACCATGATCGCCCCCCATGGCATCCAACGCCAGCGTTAAGGTCAAGCCTTAATCGCCCTTGGTAACAAGAACCTTGCGGCCTTTGTAGTACCCATCAGCGGTAATGTGGTGACGGCGGTGTGTCTCGCCGCTGGTCTGATCAACCGACAAGGTAGGGCCGGTCAATGCGTCATGTGAACGGCGCATGCCGCGCTTTGAGGGGGTGGTTCGGGCTTGTGGGACAGCCATGGGGTTAACTCCTAGTGTAAATTAATATAGTAATTAAATGACTACTTCTGCTTCAACGGCTTCTCACCGTTTTTATTACCGAAAGCGCCCGCCAACACGGCAAATGGGCGTTTTTTGCCTTCCGGCGGTAAATCTTCCGCTATAACCTTATCCCATGCACCAGACCGAACCAGGCATTGCCCTTCTTCATGCAGCGGCGCGACGGGCAACGCCAGCAGCAATTCATCTTCGATGATCGCGGCCAATGACTGCGCCTCCGTTACGGACGCCAGCACTAGTGGCTCGTACTCACCCGGCAACTGCTCCACTTCGTCCAACGCTCGCACTATACCTAGGGCGATGTTCACGTGTAACGGCACAATCATGGGCTGCAAACAACGCTGGCAGATGGCGTCCAGCTCAGCGCGCAAGCTACCCAGTACCCGGCGCACCCCTTGACCGTCCACGCTAAATGCCAGATCTACGTCTACCTCGCGCGTGGAGAGGGGGGGCATATCCAGTGCGGCCATCAGGCGCGGCATGGCCAACACAGATACCCGACCTTGCAACACTTGGCGGGTTTCCGCCAAACGTATGGGATCTACAAATTCCGGCAACGAATGGGGCAACTGATTCGACATAAGCCGATTATAATACAATTAACTAACCCCATATGTCAAAAAAGCCCCGAGAAACCTACGACTGACGCTGACCTCACCTGCGACGCCTTGACTCCAGCTATGAATTACCGTAGAAAGCATAGAGTTAGCGGGGTTTTTATAACTTTTCATTTAAGGGTACCTCGAAAATTCGATCCGGCCAATGATAGCAACGTGAAACGCGCGAAAAAGCAGCGATTACCCGGGGTTTGTTGCTTCCCTACCGCAATTTTGGACACGCCTAATATATTCTGATATATCAAGGGCATTACCTAGTGCGGCGCAGCAAATTTAGAGATGCCCTTAACTATTGCCATGATTCGACCGATTGAGTAAAGGGATAATCCCCAGAGGCACGCCCGTGATCAAGAAAATTCTCATTGCCAACCGAGGCGAAATTGCGGTGCGGATTGTACGTGCCTGTGCGGAAATGGGCATTACTTCGGTCGCCATTTATACCGACGCCGACCGCACCTCGTTGCATGTAAAAAAGGCCGATGAAGCATATAATATCGGGCCTGAATCAGTGGCGGGTTATTTGAATGCTCACCGTATTGCTAACCTAGCCGTAGCAACGGGTTGCGATGCACTGCATCCCGGCTATGGTTTTCTGTCTGAAAATCCGCAATTGGCCGAGATTTGCGCCCGCCGTAATATTCGCTTTATCGGCCCTTCGCCCGATGTGA
>JBKJTS010000127.1:0-7908 GCA_046590885.1 Gammaproteobacteria bacterium | reverse complement strand
CCACAAAAAACCATTGTTAATTTTATTTATAAGGAAACCCATATGAAAATGTATTACGACAAAGACGCCAACCTTGCCATCATCCGCGACAAGAAAGTCGCCATTATCGGTTACGGTTCACAAGGCCATGCCCATGCGCTCAATCTTAAAGACTCCGGCGTAGAAGTAGTGATTGGGCTGCGCGCTGGCTCTACCTCTGCCATCAAGGCCAAGAATTCCGGCCTTATTGTCAAGAGTGTTGAAGATGCAGTGAAGGGTGCCGATGTAGTCATGATACTTGCACCCGATGAACATCAAGCCAAGCTCTATCGTGATGCCATTGAACCCAATATCAAGCAAGGCGCAGCGCTGGCGTTTGCGCACGGCTTTAACATTCATTTTGGCCAGATCGAACCCCGCGCTGACCTCGACGTGATCATGATCGCGCCCAAAGGCCCCGGCCACATGGTGCGTTCTACTTACACGCAAGGCGGCGGCGTGCCCAGCCTCATCGCCATCCATCGTGATGCGTCCGGCAAGGCCAAAGAACTGGCACTGTCTTATGCCAGTGCCAATGGCGGTGGTCGTGCCGGTATCATCGAAACCAACTTCCGCGAAGAAACCGAAACCGATCTGTTCGGCGAGCAGGCGGTATTATGCGGTGGCACCACGGCATTGGTGCAAGCCGGTTTTGAAACATTGGTGGAAGCCGGTTACGCTCCCGAAATGGCCTATTTTGAATGTCTGCATGAGTTGAAATTAATCGTCGACCTGATGTATGAAGGCGGCATTGCCAACATGCGTTACTCCATCTCCAACACCGCCGAATACGGTGACTTTACCCGTGGTCCGCGCATCGTCACAGAGCAAACCAAAATCGAGATGAAGCGGATCCTCAGCGAAATTCAAAATGGTGAATTCGCCCGCGAATTCATTCTGGAAAACCAGGCAGGCGCGGCTACGCTGAAAGCCAAGCGTCGCATCGGTCGTGAGCACCAGATCGAGATCGTCGGTGCCAAGCTGCGCGACATGATGCCTTGGATCAAAGCCAATAAAGTTGTGGATCAAAGTAAAAATTAATCAGTTGTGCCTTAAAATTTTTCTTCTACCCATTTCTACACCGAGGATAGGTGTTGGAGCGAGGGAAATCAGGCAAAGCCAACACTCCATACAAAAACGGAAGAATACTTGTAATGGAAGAAGACGCACCGGATACCAGTGAAGCTAATGGAGTAAAGCGCAGCAAAGGTATTTATTTGCTGCCCAATCTGTTTACCACGGCGGGATTATTTGCCGGTTTTTATGCGATTGTTGCGGCAATGGGTGGTCGCTTTGAACCAGCTGCGGTAGCCGTCTTCATCGCCATGATCATGGATGGTCTTGATGGGCGGGTGGCTCGTCTCACTAACACTCAAAGTGATTTTGGCAAAGAATATGATAGTTTGGCTGACATGGTATCGTTTGGTCTTGCGCCAGCGCTGGTAGTATATGTGTGGTCACTTTCAACTCTGGGTAAAATCGGCTGGCTTGCTGCTTTTGTTTATGCCGCCGCTGCCGCGCTGCGTCTGGCAAGATTCAACACCCGCATTGGTAGTATCGACAAGCGTTATTTTCAAGGGTTGGCCAGCCCTGCCGCTGCCGGGTTGGTGGCTGGGTTGGTGTGGATGTGTGATGACTATGGTCTGAAAGGCAAAGACCTTGTCATTGTCGCGTTCTGTGCTACCGTTGCAGCGGGTGTGTTAATGGTCAGTAATATTTACTACCTCAGCTTTAAAGAACTTGATCTCAAAAACAAAGTGCCATTTATTGCTATTGTGCTGGTAATGGTGGTTTTTGTAGTAATCTCATTGAGCCCACCACAAATATTATTTATGGTGTTTTTGATTTATGCTCTTTCTGGCCCGGCATCGGCGCTCTATCGCCTTTATAAAAAAAATCGCGCTGGCAAGGAATTGCCGCCACCAGATGGACAGTAAACCATCAAATAAAATATAATTATTGAGTTTAGTCAGCACTAAATAGATATGTCCCTTTTCTCCTGCGCCATGCCTGCTACTAGGTGGGGTTAAGTGTATCGATGGCGGACTTGGTAATATGCCTATGTCTCCACGGGTGCTTGGCTCCCGGTGTGTACCCCTTATCTGTTCCACTGCGCCTTGCAAGTGTCTTGCCCCCCGTTCATTGACCGTCTTGCCGTCGGCTTCCATCGTCTGCCTCTGTGCTTTTGTCATGACCGTATACTTAAGTTTACGTTTGTGCCAGCGTAGTTTCTGCGTGCCGTCAAAGGGTAGATGTAGTGTCACTTTGGCAAACTACATGGTCAGTCCCACGCCTAAAATTCCAACCCGTATCAATTTCCCCACGTGCTGGTAAGAACGGTTCTTTGACAGTGGTTTAACCACTTGCACGGACAGGGTGTGTATCACCACTTGCGCTGTGTCTTGAGAGGGCAAATGCGCGTTCTGCGGGTCTTAAGGTATGACCGCGAAGCGCTGGTTGTAAGCGGCCATGTACGCTGGCAGCCAGGCATAGGCAGTGGCCAGGTTGTTTAGTCCCAGACGCATTTCCTTAACAAGTCTGTCCTGTAGCGCTTGGTTGGCATGTTCAACACGCCTCTTGTTTTACATGCGCTGAGTGTACTCATTCAGGAGACATTACTACTTAGCGCTAACAATAACTATAGAAAATCTCTTGACAGAGCCATAAAGACGAAGTAGAAATAACAATTATCCGCCGCCTTATGTGGCATGTATATTTTCCATTCATCTTTACTGGTAATTCTAGTTAGCCTGCGCATGACTAAAACACTGGGTATTTATGGTTTATTATTATCAGCTATTACCAGCGCAGCTGCGTACGGTAGTGATTTTAAACCTTTTGTAGGAAGGGAGCTCGTTTCTTCTCAACCTAACACTCCAATTGATCAACGGGCTAGCTTATTAAATTTGGGTATTGACTATAAATTGGGCCTTGGTTTGTCCGGCGGTATCGACGTAGGGTTACTAGAAGACAATGCAGAGGCAGTAAGAAATGGTGCAGTTTCGCTCAAGACTAATCTATATGCAAAATATAACTGGTTTACTGAATCCTCGGTGAGCCCATTTATTATGGCAGGGTACACTAGTGCCAGGCTTAATCAAAAAGGCTGCACGCGCAGCGCCTCGCAGAATGAAAATTTCTCTTTATCCGATGATGATTGTGGAGCAGGGTATTTAAATGCTTTTGGCGCAACTTACGGTATAGGCATGACATTTAAAGGAAGCCGCCGAACCAGCTCGGCGGTAATGATCAAATATCTTAAAACCACTGGCATGGCTGACCTTGAAGTGGACACACTTGGGGTGAGCTTCATTTATTAACGGCTTATCCTAACCCCAGCACTCCTGGCGTACATCTCTTACACATCGTCATGGTGAAGGTTATAGTCTAACCTTTACACTTTTACCTTACACTTTCTAAGTTTTCAACACCTATCTTAAAAATACCGCCTTTTTATGCACCTCTTTACCAATGATTCTGTGGAGTTGAGAATATGGATGACTTTTATAATCATCATTAATAAAAAATGCTCCTAATAGTTTGTGTGCACTAATATTTTCTTAATTTTTTCGTAAGGATTTATATGGAAAAAAATTTCTGGTTAGAGCGTTGGCAGCAGGGGTTGATCGGCTTTCATCAGGAAAAGGTGAATCCCTATTTAGTACAAGCATGGCCAAAACTCGGCGTGAAAGTGAGTGATAAAGTGTTGGTTCCACTCTGTGGAAAAAGTAAAGATATGGTGTGGTTGCACCAGCAAAGTATGCAGGTGCGAGGAATCGAATTGAGTGCAATGGCGATAGATGCCTTTTGTGTCGAAAATCAAATACAAACTAGTCAGGATACCTGGGGTGCTTTTTCACGCTGGCGTGCACCAGGCTATGAACTATTGTGTGGAGATTTTTTTAATGTAATGCCGGCTGATACGCATGACTATCGCTTTGTTTATGACCGTGCCTCGCTTATTGCACTTCCACCAGAAATGCGACAGAAATATGCGAAACATCTGGGTGATATTCTAGTTCCGGGGAGCAAGGTTTTGTTGGTGACTATGGAATATCCGCAACACGAAATGCATGGCCCACCTTTTTCAGTGCATGAAGATGAAGTACGCGAGCTGTATTCACCTGATTTTAGCATCGAAAAAGTCAGTCACGTTGATGTGTTAAGCGACAGCCCACGTTTCCGTGAGCGAGGTTTATCGGAGATGATAGAAGCGACATATATCATGATACGTAAAGTGGCGTCACCCAGCTAAGCTTCTGCAACAAGCCACCATGCCTTCCCGTAAACCTTCTTTCAGCCGGAATATTCTTCCATCTCATTTTTATGATAATGAAACCACTGCCGTTGCCCAGGCATTGCTGGGAAAACTGTTGGTACATGAAACACCGGCTGGTATATTAGCTGGCAGAATTGTGGAGACGGAGGCTTATCTGGCTGATGATCCTGCGTGCCATGCACACGGTGGAAAAAACACCCCCCGTACGGCGGTAATGTTTGGTCCGCCGGGTGCTGCTTATATTTATCTGATTTACGGCAAGCACAATTGCTTTAACGTGGTTACGGGGCCGGCAGGTACAGGGGAGGCAGTTTTAATTCGAGCGCTGGAACCGATTTACGGCATGGAATTAATGCAAAACTATCGCAATCAATTGGCGCTGCATAATCTGTGCAGTGGGCCAGGCAAGCTGGTTTATGCGATGGGGATAACCCGGGCTTTGAATGCACAAAGTTTAATGGAGCCGCCGTTATACCTTGCTGAGCCGCTCGTGGAATCTGAAGCGCTGCAAATTATCACGACCATGCGCATCGGAATTGCCAAAGGTGCAGCATTACCATTACGGTTTTATATTAAGGATAATTCGTTTATTTCAAGAAAATAGCTATCCGTCTACGAATACATTGACTGGTATTTACATATGATATAAATACCAAGAACCCGATCAAACGGATGGAAGTTTCACCGAACAATCGGAAATTTTGGGTTTTTTGTGGTGTATAATAGTAGCCTGCCTCTCCTTAGCTATAGTGACCCCTTATTCCAATGAAACCGGTTATCGTCCTCGTCGGACGCCCCAATGTAGGAAAATCCACCCTATTTAATCGTTTGACGCAGTCGCGCGCGGCATTAGTGGCGGATCAGCCGGGCTTAACCCGTGATCGTATTTATGGCACCGGCAGAGTGGGCGATAGGCCTTATATTGCAGTCGATACCGGTGGTTTAAGCGGCGAGCGTGACGGCATTGATTCGTTGATGGCTGAGCAGGCGATGTTGGCAGTGCAGGAGTCTGACGTAATCCTGTTTTTGGTGGATGGGCGTGCTGGCATGACCAGCGGCGACCAGGATATTGCGCGCCATCTGCGGCAATTCGGCAAGCCGGTATACCTGTTACTGAACAAGGCTGAAGGGCTGCACGCCGCTATCGTCAGCGCAGAATTCCAGGCGCTAGGCTTGGGGATACCGTATCCGGTGTCTGCTACTCACGGCGATGGTATAGCGCATATGATGGAGGCGGTGTTGGCGCCCCTGCCGATAGAGTCGGAAGGTAGTGAAACAGATCTGGCGTCTGGCATTAAGGTGGCCATTGTGGGGCGCCCTAATGTTGGCAAATCTACACTGGTAAATCGCATTATTGGCGAAGAGCGCGTGCTGGCATTTGATCAGCCCGGCACCACTCGCGATAGCATTGCTATCCCCTTTGAACGTGATCAACGTCACTATACCTTGATTGATACGGCGGGTGTGCGGCGTCGCCACAAAGTCACCGACATGGTGGAAAAATTCAGCGTGGTAAAAACCCTGCAATCCGTCGAAGAAGCCCATGTGGTTGTGCTGGTGCTGGATGCCGATAGCGGTGTGACGGATCAAGATGCGACGTTGGCGGGCATTGTGCTGGAAAGTGGTCGGGCACTGGTAATTGCCGTGAATAAATGGGACAAACTGGATTCCGAGCAGCGCACCTACCTAAAGCGTGAAGTGGGGCGCAAATTGCCTTTCCTGGAGTTTGCAACAGTGTATTTTATATCTGCGCTGCAAGGCACAGGCGTTGATAAGGTAATGGCGGGGGTGGATCGTGCTTATCAGTCTGCCACGCAAAAACTTTCTACGCCCCAGCTCACGCGCTATCTCATGGATCTGGTAAAGCAGCATCAACCGCCGTTAGTGCATGGTCGCCGCATCAAGCTGCGTTATGCGCATCAAGGCGGCCAGAATCCGCCGACGATTATTATTCATGGCAACCAGGTCGATGCTGTTCCTGGTGCTTACCAGCGTTACCTTTCCAATGCGTTTCGTGAGATTTTAAAGCTGGAAGGGACGCCGTTAGTCGTTGAATTCAAGGGCGGCGACAATCCCTACCGGGATAAAAAAAACATACTTACGCCACGCCAGATCCAAAAACGCCAGCGCATGCGGCGGCATTACGGCAAATCATAGCCACCTCTGTGTCAGACATAAAAAAGCCCTGTGTTTCTTTAAGGAAGCGCGGGCTTTTTCGTTAAATAGCATCGGATTTTATTGGCAACTCGCGGGGTTATTTCCATGGCGAGGAGGGCGGTGCTGAAATTTCTGGCAAGAACAAAGCAGGATTAACCCGGGCGTTATTCAGGCTGACGCCCCAGTGCAGGTGTGGGCCGGTGGCGCGTCCTGTCATGCCGATATGGCCGATGACTGTGCCGCGTGTTATTCGTGTGCCAGGTTGTACGGTGATGTCATCAAGATGACAGTACATCGTCACCAGTCCCTGGCCATGATCGAGAAACACCGTGTTGCCGTTAAAAAAGAAATCCCCGACGCTGATCACGATCGCGTCGGTGGGTGCGTACACGGGCGCACCTTTCGGTGCGGCGATATCCAGGCCACTGTGTGGATTGCGCGGCTGGTCGTTAAAGAAACGCCGCAAGCCGAATGGGCTGGAATATTCACCGTCGGCCGGTTTAAGAAAATTCATTGGTACCTGAAGTTGTTCGCTCCATTGTGTAAATGCTGCATTGATTTGCGTAGCTTCATGTTTAATGCGTTTCATGTCTTCCGGGTTAGGTTCAACCTTCCGCTGATCTTTAATGGTGAGGCGTTGCACTGCATATTCCTTGTTGTGAACCATAAATGTAACGCGTTGAGGTGGGCCTGAGGCGGGTTGTATATGCAATGTGTGTTCGCCCGGAGTAGTGTCCAGCGGTAAGCCGACTATCGCCCGCCACCCCTGCGACGCAGGTGTTAGCAGCACGCGTTGTCCATTGTAATGAACGATAGGTGCGGACACTGGAGATTTTTTGTCTTGGGCTATTTTTGTCCACCACTCGTTGTCCAAAACGGGACTGGTGACCAACGGAATCACCGCAATGCCGCCGGGAACTGGCTCAGCGCGTGGTAACTGGTCAAAGTCGGGGCTCGCCCATAGTGAGGTCTGCCATAGCAGGGCTATTAACATGCTGGCGCCTTGCATGATTTTATTCATCGGTTGTTCCTGGCGGTGGGCCTTCTATGGTGCTTGTATATCCTTGTGCGACGGTTGCTTCCGGCATCGTGGCTCCCTCAGCACTTGCACATCCCTGACCAACGATGTGTATTTCATCGACGTGGCATGACAAACGACCTTGTGCCAGGCACACTTCAATTTTATCGCCCGGCACGACATCGTGAGTAAAACGTAATACAGTATGTAACGGCACAGTACGGACGATAGCATAGCCACGCGCCAGCGTAGCAAGAGGGCTAACAGTGTCGAGTGCGTGACTGGCGGAGATTAGTCGTTGCTGGTTTCTTTGCAGGGCCAGGCGCAATGCCTGGTGCATGCGTTGCGCAAGATTTTGCTGCTTTATACGCAGTTGATCCAGGCGATGTGAGGGAATATGGCGATACAAGCGCGATGAAAGTTCAGCAAGTATGGA
>JBKJTS010000082.1:0-10257 GCA_046590885.1 Gammaproteobacteria bacterium | reverse complement strand
CCCCAGATCACCCCAGCCGACAATCTGGCCTGCGTTGTTAATGGCGGTGGCGTTGCGCAACACCCACCCCGTTCCCGTGGGAATCAGGGCATTCAAATCCTGCATGTTGTTGGTGGGTGTCCAGCCAGTGCTCATCACCGTATCGGTAAAGCGGAATAGGCCGCTCAGGGTACCAATGTAGAGCGTTGGCGGGGAGGCAGAGGTTACTGCAAAGGCTACTGCATCCAGGTTGGTCAAGCCAGTGGTGGTGAGTGGTGTCCAATTGAGACCACCATCCGCGGTCTTAAATATCCCAACCCCCGCAAGTGCGGCATAGAGGGTGCCTGTGGCTGCATGATACCGCAAACGGCGGATATTACGCGATGCTGGCAATCCAGCCGTACCTGTGCCACTGGCGTCTGTCCATGTCGGACTGGCAGAGGTGCTATTAACTGATTTAAAGACCCCTGTTGAAGTGCCAACGTACACGGCCGTTATACTCCCTGCCGAGTCGTACGCAGCATCAACAGCAACAACTGTAGCAGTGGATGTGGCTGTCGGCAAACCTGTGCCCGTGATATTTGTCCAACCGGCCCCACCATTACTCACATAAACGCCGTTGGTTGTGGCCGCATAAACCGCCGTAGTCGAGGGGACAGACCTGACGTCATTAATCACTACAGGAGAAGTGCTCAGGGCAGTGTCGAGAGCCCACAGATCACCGCCGTTGTTGGTGGCAAATATTCCAATGTTCGTCCCCGCCAATACAGTTGTCGTACCATTGCCGACTACCGTCAGCGTTCGGATTGCATGCACGGCTTCAGCAGCGGGACGGAGGTTATTGTCGGTAAACGTCAGTCCGGTATTGACTGCTGTCCAGGTCGTCCCGCCATTCACCGTTTTGAATACTCCGGCCACCGTACCTGCATAAGTAATCAGCGGATCGCTGGTGGTAGCTAATGCAGTGACTCTCAGCTCCGTGAGTCCGGTACTGCGCGATGCAATAGTGATACCCCCATCGCTGCTGCGATAAATGCCGTTGGAGGTGCCAAGATAAAGATACGAGGCGTTTCCCGCGATGGCCATCACATCGGTGGCCTTGCGGTCATTAAAAAAAGCACGGGTGCTACCATCTGCCGCCACGGAATTGCCCACTACATATCCGGCATTATTAATGTCATGGGCCACGCTGCCCACATCTACGCCTATCGTGCCAAGATCTTGCACTCCAGTCGTCCCGACTACGGGTACCCACACAAACGCACGTTTACTGCTGGCTGCAGTTATTGGCTGCCTAGATACCCATCCCACGACCTGGTTGGCATCATTCACTGCACTGGCTTCGCTATCGGTGAAGCCCGTTAATGTACCTAGAGTGCGAATGCTATTGCTGCCATATAAGGCGGTAAATCCTATAAACGCACCGCTGGCATCCTGAGCCGTACCCACTACAGAACCGGTATTATTAATACCATTCGTCCAACCTTCAGCCCCACCAAAAGTCGGCAGCGCAAGCATGCTCTGGTTTTGCAGGTTATAAACAAAACCCCGGCGCTGGCCATTAAATAAGGCGCTTCCGGCAATGTGATCAAACTCGCTGACATCGCTGGCTTCAATAGCGCTGGCATCAAAGTTACTTAATAAGGTACCCGGCGCACGCAGAAAAGCGCGGCGCTGTACCCCATCAATAAAATTGTAGCCTACCGCTAACCCATTGCTATTGACTGCGTTGGTTTGGCTAGCCAAACTCGCTGAAGAAATCGGCTGAAGTGCCCCTGCGGCGCCAATAAAACCAACAAAGGGCGAGGTATTTTCGTTCCTGCCGGCAATAATTCCGTTATTGCTGATATCGTAAGGGCGAATATTGGCGCCCAGATCGGTAATAGTATAGTCCGCACTTGTGGACGCTGTAACACACAGCAACACCGCGCCTAGCAACACCGAGAACGCCGGTAGGCAACGACGCTGCAACCAATCCAGAGGGACTGGCAAAGAAAAAATTCTCGTGGGCTTTAACGTGATGGCCATAGGAACAGTCTCTAACGCACCATAAATTCAGGCAACGCCAATGCCGCGCGATGAATAGCGGCGTTGTAATACCGTGTCTTGAATGACTTGCGTGCTGCGTCTTGCTCCCGGAACACGGAGAGTTCCACATCTCTATCAAGGCTGCCCAAGGCGGCCCGGGTAGCCAGCGTGGCAGACCACCATCCGGAAGGATAACTGCATTGTGGAAAGTTGAGCGTGTGCGTACTGTCAAAACCAGCGCGGCGCATGGCACTGTGCATGTCATTGATAATCTTTTGATGAAACAGCGGGGATTCGCTTTGCTGCACGATCAGCCCACCCACCCGTAAGGCACGATGGCAACTGCGGAAAAATGCCTCTGAAAATAATCCTTCGGCGGGACCAACCGGGTCAGTGCTGTCAACAATGATGATGTCATAGCTGCCCGGCACAGCATCGGCAACCCACTTGATGCCATCATCAAAATACAATTCGGCCCGCGGATCACTGTTTGAATCCACGAGATCAGGAAAATGCAATTCAGCGGCGCGCGTTACGCCTTCGTCGATGTCTACTTGCTGGGCCTGGACAACCCCGGGGTGCTTGAGAACTTCCCGCAAGGTACCACAATCCCCGCCCCCAATAATCAACACATTTTTGGGATCGGCATGGGTAAACAATACTGGATGCGACATCATTTCGTGATAAATAAAATTATCGCGATCCGTTACCATCACCAGGCCATCGATGGTCATCAAGGTGCCAAAGCCCTCGGTCTCATACACTTCAATTCGCTGGTAAGGCGTTTGCACATCATGCAGTTTTTCTTTAATTTTCAATGAAAAGGCGGCGCCATCGGCCGGATAGATTTCAGTGTACCAATTTTCGTCAAGTGTCATATTGCAGAGCCCATAGCAAATTAGAGAGATAATAAAATTATAGCCCTTTTAGTTTCCTTCCGGGCGCAAATCTTCCATAATCTGGAAAATGCTGCGTGCGGGTGGCTATCTCGCAAATTTTATTTAATAATGAGGCGCCTTGGCACCGAAAATTGCGATAAAATTCATTAATACTCAACTTCTTACTCACGACTCCGAAGCAGATTTTAGCAGCGTTGTACGGCTTCCTTCGCATTTATCACCTTCAATTTAATGGATTCTCATGACCTCCTGGACTATAGAACAAGCGCGCGATACTTATAACATTGCTCACTGGAGTGGCGGCTACTTTGATGTGAATGCGCAAGGCCACGTCACCGCGCGGCCAGACCGCAAACACCCCGGCATCGACATGTACCAGCTAACAGAGGAAATTCGTCTGGCGGGTCTGACTTTGCCAACTTTGGTGCGCTTTACCGACATCCTCCATGACCGGGTTGATACGCTGTGCAACGCCTTTACGCAGGCCATGGCGACCGATGATTACCGGGCCCGCTTTACGGCGGTATATCCAATTAAAGTCAATCAACAACGGAGCGTGGTGGAGCAGATTATTGCCAGCGGTGGCGAGCGCGTTGGCCTGGAAGCGGGTAGCAAGCCTGAACTGCTGGCAGTGCTGGCGTTGGTTAACCCCAATGGTGGCACGGTAGTGTGCAACGGCTATAAAGACCGCGAGTTCCTTCGTCTGGCGCTGATCGGCAAGCAGATCGGCCACCGTGTTTATATCGTGGTGGAAAAACTCTCGGAGCTGGAGCTGATTCTGCAGGAAGCGCGCAACCTGAACATTAAACCGCTCCTGGGTGTGCGCGTGCGCCTGGCTTCGATTGGCGCGGGTAAATGGCAAAACACTGGCGGCGAGAAATCCAAATTTGGTCTGTCTGCCACTCAGGTATTAGAGGTAGTGGAACGTTTGCGCGCCGCAGACATGCTTGACTCGCTGCAATTACTGCACTTTCACCTGGGCTCACAAATCGCCAATATCCGCGACATTCAAAATGGCATGCGCGAAGCAGCGCGCTATTACGCCGAGCTGCATCGTCTCGGCGCGGCCATCAAGTGCGTAGATGTCGGCGGTGGACTGGGCGTAGATTACGAAGGCACGCGTTCACGTAGTTTCTGCTCAATGAATTATAGCGTGGAAGAATACGCCAATAATGTCGTGCATGCGCTATGGGAAACCTGTACCGCGCAAGATTTACCGCATCCCGATATTATTACCGAATCGGGGCGCGCCATGACGGCACATCACGCAGTATTAATTACCAATGTCACCGACATTGACCGTATTCCAGATGGTACGGCACTCAGTAAGCCCCACCCAAATGAGCCCCTGATCATCCAGGATTTATGGCTGGGCGTCAGCAATATGTCAGCCCGTTCTGCGCTGGAAGCTTACCACGATGCCCAGCATTGGCTGGCCGAAGCGCAGGCAATGTATACCCACGGTGTATTGACGCTGGAGCAACGCTCGCAGGCCGAGCAGATTTATTTTGCCACCTGCCACAAGGTACGCACACTGTTGCAACCCACTGCCAAATCTCACCGCGAGGCGCTGGACGAGCTCAACGAAAAACTTGCAGACAAATATTTTTGTAATTTTTCGCTGTTTCAATCCATGCCTGATGCGTGGGCGATTGATCAGATTTTTCCAGTAATACCGTTGCATCGTCTCGACGAACAACCGACGCGACGCGCATTGATTGAAGACCTGACCTGTGATTCGGATGGCTGCATAGAACACTATGTCGATCGCGAGGGCGTGGAAAGTACATTGCCGGTACATAGCTACCAATCTGGAGACACCTATTTACTGGGAATTTTCCTGATCGGCGCGTATCAGGAAATTCTCGGTGACATGCACAATCTGTTTGGCGACACGGATTCGATCAACGTCGAACTGACCGCACAAGGCGGCTATAAACTCACGCAGGCACAGCGTGGCGACACTGTCGAAAGCGTATTACGCTACGTAAATTTTGATGCCGCTGATCTGCTGGCAGCGTACCGCACAAAAATCAACAATGCACCGCTTACTCCTGAACAACGCAGCACCTATCTGGAAGAACTTGCGGCGGGCCTGGAGGGGTATACTTATCTTGAAGAATAAGACTCAAGAGGCCGGGCTGGCGTAAAGTGAAGGCGCCATTAGAGTGTTTTTTTGCGGTAATTCCTGCGCACAACGCTTGTTACGCGTGCGAAATTGATGCCTGCGCAGGAAGTCCTGCATGAACTATGTTGCTTAAAAAAATATTCCTGAGCAAGTCATTGGATAGTATTGGCTGCCAGAACAGGTTAAAGCCGCGCAAGCCACTCATATCAAACATTAGAGCTTTTGGGAGAGTCTATGCAGAGTCTCAAAACTGCCTTCATTCAGTGCCCATACTGTTGGGAACAGATTGAGGTTGTCGTTGACTGTTCGGTTAGGCAACAGGAGTATGTTGAAGATTGCAGTGTGTGCTGCAGACCAATCATTATATCCGTCGTGTCATCGCATGGTGAAGTGATAAACATCGAGGCTCGGAGTGAAGATGAATGAGCCTGCTTCCTGCACGTTCATGAGTTGTCACTGCATTTACATGGGCACTGCCTTGCAATGCACGTGCCCCATAGATGCATAAATTCCACTGGGAGCAAGACCGATAACGCCGTATTGTCGCGTTATTCAGTACAATGCCTTGGTTATGCACAGACGATTACTCCTGCATGCTGAAGCACTACACGACTGTCAAACACCCGGCAAGCGCACTAATAAATGCGCCCCGCCCAGCGCGTCGCTGGTGCCAATTTCCAGTGCCCCATCATACACCCGCAGAATATCCTGCACGACTGCCATACCAATACCATGGCCGCTGATGCTTTCATCAGCGCGCGCGCCGCGCTGCAGTACGCGATCAACATCCTCGATGGGAATACCCGGGCCATCATCTTCGACGCTTAACACTAATCCGGCGCGACGGTGCAGCACATCGGCCACCGGGTGCGCGTTGATAATAATGGTGTGCCGGCACCACTTATAGGCGTTATCGATGAGGTTGCCGAGGAACTCCATGAGATCGCTTTCATCTCCATAAAACACTGCGTTATCTTCGATTTCAATGCGGCAATCCACATCTTTGTCGGCATAGACTTTATTCAGCGATGCTACGATGCGTTGCGTGACTTCGGCAACTGATACGGGGACGGATAACGCCGTGCGCCCTGACGCGGCAGCGCGTTGCAACTGGTATTCAACTATCTGATTCATGCGGTCCACCTGTTCCTGTACGGTGCGACGCAGTTCTTCAACGGAACCTTCTTTTTCCACTGAATTACGCACCACCGCCAATGGCGTCTTCAAGCTATGCGCCAGGTCACCCAGGGTATGACGGTAGCGCTCCAGCTGCGCCTGCCCACCGCGAATCAAAATATTCAGGTTGTCCGTCAAGCCGCTCAATTCCTGCGGATAGTGGCCTTGCAATTGTGTGGCGCGCCCTGCTTCAATCGCTGCCAGATCAACGGCTACACGACGCAATGGTGCAAGACTCCAGCGCAGGATGCTGCCCTGCACTGCTAACAGCAATAAAGCTACGCCACCCAGCCAGCCCCACAAGCTGCGTCTGAAACTATTAATCTGTACATCCAGGCTGCTCAGGTTTCTTGCGACACTGAAGGTAAAGTCACGCGGCTTGCCTTTCACTTTCCAGGACAAACCAAAACTTAAGGCATACACGGGTGTACCATCAGACGCTGTGAGACGCTCAAAATGCGTAGTTCCCATCCGTAACCCTATTGAAAATGGTATGGCTATATCAGCCATGGAAGGAGAACGCAAAGTTTGCTTGCCATCATGCGATGAAATCTGGCCATAAATACCTGACCCTGGTGTTGCAAAACCGGTCTCAGGCATTTCGTTAGACACGACCATGGTGCCCGCTTTATTTAATTCTGAAGCGGCGAGCAACGCATAGATGTGTCCTTGCAGTCGATCCCGCATTGCCGCTTCAGCACTGTCACGAAATGCCTTGTCAAGCGTAAACCCGGTGAGCCCCAGAAAACTTGCCAGTACCAAGGTGCCAGCAAGCAATAATCGGGTGTTGAGCGATAGCACAACTAGCTGCGTTCTAGGGTAAAGCGATAACCTCTGCCACGCAGGGTTTCGATGGGATGCAAATCATTGGTGGGATCAAGTTTTCGACGTAAACGGCCTACCAGAACTTCGAGCACGTTACTGTCCCGGTCAAAGTCCTGATCATAAAGATGCTCGGTAAGCTCGGCCTTGGAAATAACTTCGCCGTTATGCAATATCAGGTATTCAAGCAAATTGTATTCATACGCGGTCAGGTCTACGGGTATACCCTTGACGCTAACCTGCTGAGATACGGTATCTAACACTACCAATCCACAACGCAATACGGGCTGCGACCATCCTGCGGCGCGGCGCAGCAATACCTTTAGGCGTGCCAGCAACTCTTCCATATGAAAAGGCTTGACGAGATAATCATCGCCACCCGCTTCCAGTCCTTCGACCTTTTCCTGCCAACGTCCGCGCGCGGTAAGAATAAGAATAGGAAAGGCTTTGCCGGAGGCTCGCAACCGCTGAATCAACTCGATGCCTGACAGTTTTGGCAAACCTAAATCAATCACTGCGACGTCGAAGGGAAATTCCAACCCCAGGTACAATCCTTCTTCACCATCAGTCGCCACATCCACTGCATAGTTTTCTTCACTGAAACGGCTTACCAACTGCTCACGCAGAGGCGCTTCATCTTCAACAATCAATACACGCATATTGTTATCTTTCAGTGAGCTTCAGGTTATGAACAGCGCAGGATGCCGACAACGACCGCCATCAATAGCGGCGGACGCGGTCGAAATGACTATCTGAATTTAACCAGCATTTACCTAATGATACGACATGCGCGCCAATATCAATATAGCTTGGTAACTAACTTTTATTTTTCATAGGGTTAAGTAGACTCTCAGTCACCCCCCTAATTCAGTCATGAGGGGTTACAGCCACGTTAACCCGGATGCGTGAACCAGGATGTTCATCAGTGCGGGTGACAAAAGTCTGACCGCGGTACCGATACGTGACCCGATAACCGACAATGCGTTCATCGTTATTATAGTGCGTGGTACTGTTGCAACGCTGGCTCACCACCGTGGCCACGGGCTGTGGTTCGTGATTACCAAAATCATGACCAATTGATGCACCGACCAAGGTTCCGAGCAGCGTTGCGGTGTCATTGCTATGCTTGTTGCCGACTTGATTACCCACAACGCCGCCGAGAATGCCCCCAATAATCATCGCGCCTGCTGCATTGTGGCGCTGGCGTCCACCCTGTGCCGGCGAGGATACGCGCTCATCCCAGCACTGCTGCTGCGTATACGGGCGGCGTGAGACAACGATAATGGGATCCACATCCAAAACCTTTGCGTAGGTGGCGTGCTCTTGATGATAACCATGATTTTCATAGTGCCGCTGATGGCGATACTCTCTACGATCATCATGGTCATCGTCATCATCTCTTGCCATAACATTCGATGACATGATTAAGGATGATAAAGTAACACCTAAAACAAACAACGCAGATCTTTTCATCGTGAATCCCTCCTGAATACTAACCCTTAAAATGGCGCAAAATCATTTGCATACGGGGATAGAATAAGCCAGGCAGGCTGAACCCACGCTGAATCACTCGAGAAACTAAGGGGGTACAAAGGAATGCGTAAAAAAATTATTAAATGAAGTACATAAAAAAACCCTCCCCATATCCGAAAAAAATCGGTCATGGGGAGGGTTGGGAGCAACTTATAAATTCCAGCGCCGTTAGGCAGTAGAACTTATTAGTGTCGTTATGGATAGCTTACTTAGCCAGACCCAAAACGAAATCCACCATCTTCTCGATGTTGGCATCGGTTACACGTGGGGAGTAGGGAGGCATTGGCACGCCACCGGTTACTTCGGTCCAGTTACCCTTACCGCCAGCCTTGATTTTAGCAACCAAGGAAGCCTTGGCGCCAGCATCACCCTTGTATTTCTTGGATACGTCCATCCAGGCTGGGCCAACAACTTTCTTGTCTACGCTATGGCAAGC
This sequence comes from Gammaproteobacteria bacterium, assembly GCA_046590885.1. Taxonomy (GTDB): domain Bacteria; phylum Pseudomonadota; class Gammaproteobacteria; family Ga007554. The sequence continues at coordinate 1,256 of JBKJTS010000082.1, read as the reverse complement.
CAAGCAACCACTGGCCTTGGCCAGTTCGAGGTCTGCAAAAGAAGGCATAGCAACAACTGACAGAGCCGCGCCGAGAATAAGTGCTTTAACTTTCATTATTTTCTCCTTAAACTTAATCTTACCAATATTAAGAGGGAAGCATCCCACCCTCTCTTTCATTCCGCCAGGTTCTATTCCAGCTTGAGTACAGACTACACCCGTCAAGCTGAACCAAAGCTGAATGAGAAAAAAGGGGCTTCGATCAAATAACATCCAGAAATTCAATCCAATGCCGCACCGGCACGCTGGAAAGACTTTGCAGATGGGTAAGGCAACCAATATTTGCTGTAGCAATCACTTCCGGCCCACCTGATTGTAGGGCGCCCAACTTGTTGTGCAGCAATTGATGGGAAAGGCCTTTTTGCAGTATGGCATACGTGCCTGCAGAGCCACAACAAAGGTGTGCATCCGGTACCGGTGTGAGCTCAAAGCCAGCAGCAGTCAGGATTTTTTCCACCACACCCGGCAACTGCTGTGCATGCTGCAAGCTGCAAGGGGCGTGAAACGCGATTTTTTGTTTTTGATGGGGTTGCACCCGAGCTGATAAAAGAGCCGACAAATCTTCCATTAACAAAACCTCACTCAGGTCACGGCTCAAGGCTGAAATGCGTGCAGCCTTTTCTGCATAGGCGGGATCGTGCTGCAAAATGTCACCGTAGTCTTTCACCAGCGTCCCGCAACCACTGGCCGTCATAACGATGGCTTCAATCCCCGCCTGTATATGCGGCCACCAGGCATCAATATTGCGTCGCATGAAATCCAGGGCTTCGTCATGCGCATTAAGATGATAACTGACAGCGCCACAGCAACCTGCTTTGTCTGCACGCAACAGCGAGATACCGAGGCGGTCCAGTACGCGCGCCGCAGCCGCATTAATATTGGGGGCAATGGCCGGTTGCACGCACCCTTCTAACACCAGCATGCGTCGCGTATGACGTACCCCCGGCCATACAAGGCGCCTTGCTAATGCGGGTTGACGTGGCGGTAAAGAGCGCCGCAATGCTGCGGGCAATAGCGGACGTATGAATTGCCCCAGCCGGAGTAACGGTGTAAAGCGCTGCGGGTGCGGAATAATAACACGCAGCAGTTTGCGCACTACACGTTCGTGCCACGGCCGCTGCACGCGCTGCTCTGCTACCACACGCCCAATATCCACGAGTCGACCATATTTAACCCCCGACGGACAGGTAGTTTCACAGGCTCGGCACGTCAGGCAA
>JBKJTS010000287.1:0-8317 GCA_046590885.1 Gammaproteobacteria bacterium | reverse complement strand
CTGTTTGAGCTTTATACGAAGATGACGGCGGCAGCCAAAGCTGCCCCCAAGAACAAGCGGGAGAAGAAAGCGCCATGAGTACAACACATACAAATTCATCACGCCCCTTGCCGCCCGCTGAAACCTTGACAGTCGAGTTCAAGAGTGATCGTGTACGCTTGTCTGACCATGAATTGGTCGAGGCGTTGGTTTGCCTGGCCAATACAGAAGGTGGAGAACTTTGGCTGGGTGTTGAAGACGATGGCTCGCCTACAGGGCTGAATGAGGCGCACCGGAATCTGGCAGGTTTGCCGGGGTTGGTGGCCGCCAGAACCTCGCCTTCTCTGGCTGTCATGGTCAGTGAGTTGGTGTTTTCTGGCATTCGCGTGGCGCGCATTCTTGTATCCAAGTCCAGCACGGAGGTGGCCACCAGCTCTGGGGTGTATTTGCGTCGCCGCCTGAAGCAGGACGGTGCTCCCGAATGCGTTCCCATGTTGCCGCATGATCGCAGCAGCCGGGCAGGAAGATTCGGTTTGGCGGATGCTTCTGCGCAAGCCGTGGCCGGTGCGACATTGGCTGACTTCGACCCGCTGGAACGTGAGCGCCTGCGTCAAGCGATACGGCAATACGGCGGCGACCGTGTGTTACTGGAATTGGATGACGAGGCGCTGGATGGCGCGCTGGGTTTCAGCACGCGCACGCTAAGCGGTGAACGTGTCCCCACGCTCACTGGCCTGCTGGTGATCGGCCGAGAAAGCGCGCTGCACGAACGTGTGTCCACGCATGAACTTGCTTTTCAGGTGCTGGCGCGGGAAACGGTATCGTTCAACGAATTCCGACGCTTTCCTTTGCTGAAGGCGCTGGACTGGCTGGAAACCAATTTCCGCCCTTACAACCCGGAAAAAGAGGTGCAGATCGGGCTGTTCCGCGTGCCTGTTCCCAAGGTCGACATGGGGGCTTTTCGTGAAGCGGTGGCCAATGCCCTGGTGCATCGTGATTATCACCGGCTGGGTGCCGTGCATGTTCGGCTGGATGACAGTGGGCTGACCGTCAGCAATCCGGGCGGGTTGGTCGAGGGCGTCACGCTGCTCAACCTGCTGACCACCGAGCCGCGCCCGCGTAACCCGGCGTTGGCCGATGCCATGAAGCGTATCGGCATTGTTGAACGATCCGGGCGCGGCGTGGATAAGATTTATCGTGGCATGTTGCGCTTTGGTCACCCCGAGCCGGACTACAGCCGCACCGATGGCAACAACGTGGTTTTGCAACTGGCCACTGTGGATGCGGACGAGGTTTTTCTGCAACTGGTGATCGAGCAGGAGAACCGGCAGAACGGCGCCTCGCTGCCCATAGACAGTCTGATTGCACTGGCAGTCTTGCGTGAGCAAAAGCGTCTTGGCACGGACGAACTTGCCCGCCATATTCACCGGGATGCAGCGCAAGCCCGCCGCACGCTGGAGCAGTTGGTTGAGGCGGGGCTGGTACAACCGCATGGCAACACGCGCAATCGCAGCTATTCCTTGTCGGCAGAGGTGTATCAAGCCAAAGGCAACCGGATTGCGTACACGCAGCAGGCTGGATTCAGCAGCCTGCAACATGAGCATGAGCAGGTGGTATTGAGCCATGTGCAGCGTCGTGGACAAATTCAGCGCAGTGAGGTTATCGAACTGTGTCATCTAACTGGGGATCAGGCCGCCAAATTGTTGAAGCGGCTCAAGGACAAAGGCAGGCTGGTGAAGCATGGCGAGCGGCGTTGGGCGTTCTACACCTTGAGCGAGAATGAGCGGCTATGAGCCGCTATGAGCGCTGGAAAAGTTTTGATGGGGTTTTGATTCAGGCCGCCGACATTCGCCATGCGCTCCGGCCGTTAAATAAAAAAGTGTTATTAAACAATATTATGCAAGTTATTAATGGACTCAAAAGTTTTGAGCCGCTATGAGCCGCTATGAGCCGCTATGAGCATGACCATGAATGAAATTCCATCCAGCCTGCCCTCGCCCCCCGAAGTCTATGCCGACTGGTTGGTGCAGGATTTGCGCACCGCCTTTGCCGAAGCGTGGCCGAATGCGGAATTTGTGCAAGCGGTGCTTGCACAATTGCCCAACAGGCTGTTGGACAATTGCCTTGGGCGGAATAACTTGGTGCTGCGCTGCCCAGCATTGAGCAGATTGAGTACGAGCTGGCAGGTAGCGACACACTTTCGGAGGATGATGCGCAGTGAGTAACCAGACTAATCCCACCAATGCCTACACCATACCCTCGGTATCCATCACCACGGCGCGCACCGGCGCGTCGAGCAAGGCAAACGCGCTGGGCATGCGCGCCATGCAGGAGCGCGCCTATGGCAAGCGCGGCGAGCAATACCTGCTGATCAAATCGCCCCCGGCCTCGGGCAAGTCCCGCGCGCTGATGTTCATTGCACTGGACAAGTTGAACAATCAAGGGCTGCGGCAGGCCATTATCGTGGTGCCGGAACGTTCCATCGGCAGTAGCTTTGCCGACGAACCCTTAAGCCAGTACGGCTTCTATTGGGATTGGCAGGTGGCGCCGCAGTGGAACCTGTGCAATGCGCCCGGTGTGGACGAACCGCGCGTGGCGAAATCCAAGGTGGCCGCAGTGCGCCAGTTTTTGGAAAGCACCGACAAAATATTGGTCTGCACCCACGCCACTTTCCGCTTTGCGGTGGAAGAACTTGGCGTTCAGGCTTTCGACGGGCGATTGATTGCCATCGACGAGTTCCATCATGTTTCCAGCAACCCGGACAACAAGTTGGGGAATCAGTTGGGCGTGTTAATCACCCGCGACAAGGTGCATGTGGTGGCCATGACCGGCTCTTATTTCCGGGGTGACAGTGAGGCGGTGCTGGCCCCATCGGATGAGGCCAAATTTGAGACGGTCACTTATACCTACTACGAGCAGCTCAACGGCTACAATTGGCTGAAGTCGCTGGACATAGGCTACTTTTTCTACAAAGGCCGTTACGTGGATGCCGTTGCCAAGGTACTGGATCCGGCGTTGAAAACCATCATCCACATTCCCAACGTCAATGCCCGCGAAAGCCTGAAAGACAAGCAGAACGAAGTGGAGGTAATTTCGAATGGCTTGGGCGAATGGATGGGTGAGGACCCAGCCACGGGTTTTCACCTTTATCAAACCAAAGAGGGCCGTATGGTGAAGGTGGCCGACCTGGTGGACGACAGCGATCCGGCCAAGCGTTCCCGCGTGCTCACTGCGTTGAAAGACCCAGCGCAAAAGCATAACCGCGACTACGTGGACATCATCATTGCGCTGGGCATGGCGAAGGAAGGTTTTGACTGGATTTGGTGCGAGCACGCGCTGACCATCGGCTACCGCAGCAGCCTGACTGAAATCGTGCAGATTATTGGTCGTGCCACTCGTGATGCCGAAGGCAAGGAGCGGGCGCGCTTCACCAACCTGATTGCCGAACCCGCCGCGGAACGAGCCGCTGTGGCCGAGGCGGTGAATGATATGCTCAAGGCCATTTCTGCCAGCCTGCTGATGGAGCAGGTGTTGGCGCCGCGCTATGAGTTCACGCCCAAGGACAGGGGGCCATTGCCGGGCTTCGATTACGGCGAAGAAGACTACAAGGTAGGTGGCCACAACATCGGGGTGAATAAGGACACCGGCCAGATTCATGTGGAGATCAACGGGCTGGCAACGCCACAAAGCCCGGAGGCCACGCGCATCTGCAAGGAAGATTTGAACGAAGTCGTCACCAGTTTTTTACAGGACAAAATCGTGCTGGAGCGCGGCTTGTTCGATAAGGAAAATACGCTTCCCGAAGAGTTGACGCAGTTGCGCATGGGCAAGATCGTGCGCGAGCGTTACCCGGAGTTGAGCGATGTCGATCAGGAAGCCATACGCCAACACGCCATCGCTGCCATGAACATCACCCAGCAGGCCAAGTTGGCGTTGGCCCAGGCCGATGCCAATGGCGACGGCACGGCGCAAGGCAATATGGACTTGCTAAATGGGGTCCGCAAGTTCATCAACGTGCGCGACCTGGACATCGACCTGATAGATCGCATCAACCCCTTCGAAGCCGCCTATGCGGTGCTGGCAAAAGTGATGGATGAGAAATCTCTGCGCCAGGTGCAGGCCAGCATTGCCGCCAAGAAGGTGAGCATTTCGCGCGAAGACGCGGTTGACCTTGCCAATCGTGCCCGAGCCTTCAAGAAGGAGCGCGGTCGCCTGCCAGACATCAATTCCGCCGATGCATGGGAAAAGCGTATGGGCGAGGGCGTGGCTGCTTTCGCGCGTTACAAGGCTCAAGAGTTGGCGGCCAAACAGAGCGGGGCAAACAATGGCTGAAATTGACGAGGATGAGCTGTTAGCTGATCTTGGCATTGAAGTCGCCCCACTCAAGGCCGCCAATCGAACCCCGCGTGAGGAACGCATCATCGCGGGCTTCGAAGATATTTTGCGTTTTCATCAGACGCACAGGCGTGCGCCGCAACACGGTGAAAGCCACGACATTTTCGAGCGCCTGTATGCGGTGCGTTTGAATCAACTGCGCAAATTGCCAGAAGCACAAACCCTGCTGTCGATGTTTGATGTTCCGGGCCTGCTGTCTGGTGCGGCACCCATCTCTACTAACCTGGATGAGTTAGACGAAGATGCGTTGCTGGCTGAGCTAGGAATTAGTGATGAGCATACAGAACAGAATTACATCACCATGTTGCGCAATGTGCGTCCCTACGGCGAAATCAAGGCGGCGGAAGAAATTGCCAACCGCACGCCCTGCAGAGACTTCGATTGCTTCAAAGCTTTGTTCGAGGAGGCTGGAGCTGGCCTCAAGTCCGGCACCTGGATGACCAAGCCCTTCGTTAAGAACGCCAGCATTGAATTGAGGGATTTCTTTATCATTGGCGGCCAGATAGCTTACGTGGCTGAAATGTATGAAAGTACTAAGACCAAAGATGGACGCGATAACCCGAGACTGCGAGTCATTTTTGACAACCATACCGAGAGCAACCTGTTGCTACGCTCACTTTCGCGTTCGCTCTATCCTGACGGAAACACGCCCGTGGGGCGTCGCCTCCTCCGCAGGGATGATGGCCCGCTGTTTGGCGATGCGCCGGAGCCTGACGATATTGAAACAGGAACCATCTATGTGCTGCGTAGCCTGTCCAGCCATCCATTCGTTGCCGAGCACCGCGAGCTGATCCACAAGATCGGAGTCACCAGTGGCAGGGTGGAGACACGCATCGCCAATGCAGACAAGGATGCCACCTACCTGTTGGCTGACGTGGAAATAGTTGCTACCTACAAGCTCCACAACCTGAACCGTACCCGGCTGGAAAACATCTTCCACCGCTTGTTTGGCGCGGCACAACTTGACTTGACCATCGAAGACCGCTTCGGACATCCGGTCAAACCGAGGGAATGGTTCCTGGTGCCGCTCCATGTGATTGATGAAGCGGTTCAGCGTATTCGGGATGGGTCGATTACCGAGGTGGTCTACGACCCGAAGAGTGCACAGATGATCGGCCAGGTTCAGCAATAATTAATCAAGCCGCGTAAACTTCCCCGCGCTATTCCGCAAAAATGCTATGTTGGCTTTATGGTCGAGCAGCTCAATAAAGCTGTTATCTTCCCGTAGCACCGCACCTATCGATACATAAGATAAATTTTTAGCATCACTCAGGTAGTCCTCCGTTTCATCCCCTACCATAAAACGCCAGCCACTGTCATTTTCCTGATCGGGGGATTCGCGGTGCAAATAACCCACTTTCTCCCCTCCGTAAAGCACGCGATTACTGACATAACAGCGATGAATATATTTTTCGGTGATTGAAGGAACCGGATCTTCGATATCTGTCTCGGTAATATGCCGCGCAGAAAATGCTATGAGGTCGCGGTGTTTCAGGTCGGGAGCATAATAGGATTCGTTATTCAGAAAACCGGTAAATTGATCACCCACAACTGAATCAATCTCAACCCACATGCGCTCTGCAGCAGGAGCCGCCGGGTCGTCACTGGAAAATGTAAAGATCAACTTTACTTTGTTGCCTTGAGTGAGCAGGCCAATCACTGCGGGTGAGGGCTTGTAAAAAGTGTAAGGGTAGTCTTCAGCCAGTTGCTGCGCATCTTCGAGGCGCCACGATTTTTCAGTCATCAGCTTTTAGCCGCGACTAATGCATCAACTTTGGCCGCGCAAATAAAATCATTTTCTGAGAGGCCATTAATGGAGTCCGTGGTATAGCGCACATCGCAGTGATTGTAATGCACCGTGAGTGTAGGATGATGGTCTTGCTGGTGAGCGATCCATGCCACCGCGTTTACGAATGCGAGTGTCTGGTAGTAATTTTTGAAATCATAGGTACGGTTGATGTCAGTACCCGCTTTGTTGATTTTCCATTCAGGCACGTGTTTGAGTAGTGCGCGCGCCTGTGTTTTGGGCAGTGTAGGATCCCCTGACTTGCAGGGATGGCAATATTTGTTGGTCAACTCCGTTATCAGCTTCGTCATGTTTATTTGGCCTTGAACTTATAGAAAGTGTCGTTAAGATGCGCCACTACGTTGTCGATTTGTGTGGCTGACCAGTTGAGCTGATTGTTGTTCTGACAAAATTGCACGCGTTTTTTCAGCGCGGAAAATGAGTGAATGATGGTCTCGGGGCGGGTGTGAATTTTGGAATCGTGACATGAGAAGCAATGCGTTTCGTACAGTTTTTTGCCTTGAGCTATATTGGCGACGGGATCCGCCGCTTTAGCCTGGCTGGTGTAGCATACCAAGGCCAGCAGGAGCAGGCCGGTGTTGAGTAAAAAGCGTTGTTGATCCATAGCGATATCCTTTTAGCGCGACTCTGGTGAGAGTGACTTTGGCACGCTGCCTAATTTAGCAGATAAATTGGCAATACGCACCGGGGCGGGTGGATGTGAGTCATGATACGCCGAATAAAGGGGATCCGGGGTGAGGGTAGCGGCGTTTTCTTTATACAGTTTTACCAATGCCTGCACCAGATCGGCGGGGTTGGTTTGGGTTGCGGCAAAGTTATCGGCTTCAAACTCATGCTTACGCATTAAATGCGCGCTCAGCGGCTGAATAAAAAACGTGAACACCGGCAATACCAGTAAAAACAGTACCAGCGCTATATAGGAAGACGGTTGCGTCACCCCCAGGCTGGTATAAAACCACGGTTGGGTCATCAGCCAGCCCAGCAGAGCCAGACTGAGCAGCGTCATAACGGCGGTCGCAGCAATGCGTTTGTGAATGTGGTGACATTTAAAATGTCCCAGTTCATGTGCCAGCACTGCCTCAATCTCATCCGGGGTGAGTGAGTTGAGCAGAGTGTCATAAAACACGATACGCTTGTTGGCGCCCAAGCCGGTAAAATAAGCGTTACCGTGCCCAGAGCGGCGCGAGCCATCCATCACAAAAATACCCTGCCCCGATGTAAATCCGTTTTTCTGCAATAGCGCCATCACGCGTTGCCGCAACTCACCGTCTTGCAGCGGTGTAAAGCGGTTGAAGAGTGGCGCAATCAGTGCGGGATACGCCCACATCATCAATAGCATAAAACCCATCCACGCAGTCCAGATCGTCAGCCACCACCACCCGCCACTGCTTTCCAGCAGCCACAATATTAACCCGGCCAGCGGTGCGCCCAGCACGATCAGCAACACCCCTTGCTTGAAAAAATCACCCAGAAATAGGGTGGGGGTACTGCGATTGAAGCCAAACCGTTGTTCTAGCGCAAAGGTATGGTAGGCCGACAGCGGCAAGTCGAGTAGCTGTCCCAGCACCAGCACGCTCAGTAATACGCCTACCCCAGTCACAAGCGGCGTAAGTTGCAGGCCACGCCAAATTTCATCGAGCCATGCCAGCCCACCGCCCAGCGTCCAGAGCAGCAGCAAGGCGGCGCTGATAAAAATATCAATCATCTCCAGACGCGTTTTGGCAACTGTATAATCGGCGGCGCGCTGGTGATTTTCAGAGGTGATTTTATCGCGAAACGCAACTGGCACGTGTTGCCGATGACTTTGCACATGTACTTGATGGCGCCGTGCCAGCCACAGGCGTGTGCCCATGCTCATCGCCAAAGCGCCCAGGAAGATTATAGTAAACGTCGGCATCAGGGGGTGTCCATAAATAAAAAGTCAGATTTTCCTTCCAGCCTTGCTACCCTTTAGCTAGAATGGATGAATATAAAACCCTTAAGGAGTAATGGCTGAATGGCGCAAGATCCGAGCAACCTGATCTGGATCGACCTGGAAATGACTGGCCTGGATACAGAGCAGGATTATATCATTGAGATCGCCACTGTCGTTACCGATAGTCACCTCAACGTGATTGCCGAAGGGCCCGTGCTGAT